>CANQYC010000137.1 GCA_947627945.1 uncultured Clostridia bacterium | reverse complement strand
GAGCTGAACCTCAACGGCACCCGCTACATGTGTTCCGCCGGGCGCATCTATGTACACAACAACAAGACCATCATCGGCAGCTATGCGAAGCATACCCTGTACAATGTCCAGTTCTGCACATCTTCCGGCAGCGGGACAGGGGATAATATCATCCTCAAAAACTTTGAAAGTACCCACAGCAAGGATTCCAACAACAACGATTCCATCCAGTTCTATTTTGGTTCCGGCAAGAATATCTGGGTCGATCATGTGACATTTGTCGGACATGACGGCTACGGCAAATCCTCCAACGGGGAGGTCGATGAGGATAAATTCCTTGCCTGCTGCTATGATGCCGATTTCTGCACCGTTTCGGACTGTTCTTTCGGTGCCCATAAATATGGTCTGATTTTGGGCTATCCGGCAGACGGTGCCGACCTGAAAGACAAGTATGACAATTATCCCCGCATGTCTCTGATCTCCAACCGGTTTCAGGACACCAATACCCGTGGACCCGGACTGATGCGCTGGGGCTATTTCCACTCCCTGAACAACTATGTCAACAAGTTCAGCATGGCATACACCGTCATCACCAACTGCAAGATCTTTGCAGAAAACTGCGTCTATGAGAATGGCGGCAATGTCATCTGCGACTGGGATCAGATGACCTATAACGGCTACTATTCCGAGTCCGGTTCCATTTTCTCCGACTGCAACCGGACGAAGCAGGGCGGCGACTCCAACAGCACTGCCCAGCCCTGTACATGGCGTCCGGCGTCCAACTACAAATACCGTGCGCTGACCGCCGAGCAGGCAAAGACCTATACCATGACCTACAGCGGCGCACAGGCATCTCCCAATACCGTGAACTATACCGTGTATTCTGCCGCAGGCGTACCCTCTGCCGGGTTTATGGCAGGTGTGGAGGATGGCTGGGGCGTTGCCGCACCCGCACAGATACCGCTCGATGCGTATTTCATGATCAAAAATGTCAACAGCGGTCTGTACCTTGATGTTGCCGGCGCAGAGGCTGCCAACGGCACCAACATCCAGCAGTGGGGCGCATCGGGACCGGCTGTCCAGAACACATGGCGGTTCGTCTATGCAGAGGATGGCTATTATTACCTGCAATCCATGGTCGGCGACAAGACCTATGTCATGGATGTGACCGGCGGCAAGACCGAAAACGGCACCAACATAGAGCTGTATGCCTACCGTGGCAATGACAACCAGAAATTCATGCTGACCGCCAATGCAGACGGCAGCTACCAGATCCATCCGAAGAAAGATCCCGCTGCCTTGGTGGAGATCGCTGCCGCCGCCGCAGAATCCGGTGCCAACTGCGCACTCTGGGAAAAGACGGGTTCTGACTGCCAGAACTGGATCCTTGAGGAAGTCAGCTTTGCCGGGGAGGAGATGGATACCTCCGCTGCGTACATGTTCAAAAACGCATCTTCCGGTCTTTGCCTCGATACGGACGGCACCAATCTGCAGCAGTGGGAAGCGGACGGAGACGGCGAAAACGGTGCCGCTGACCGGAACACATGGAAACTGAAAAAGGCGACGGGTGATCTGTACTATCTGGTATCCGGTCTTGCGGACGGCGGATACCTGACCATCCGGAACGACAATGCCGAGCTTGCCGCAGCAGACACCACGACCAATGTCCAGATGCTGCGCTTTGTGAAGAATCCGGACGGCAGCTATCTGATCGTCACCCGCAGTGCCTATGACAAAGCTTCCGGCAGATATACAAAGGCGATCGAGGTCGCCGGTGCCTCCCCGGAGGCAGGTGCCAATGTGCAGCAGTGGGAGATCAATGGCAATGCGTGCCAGAGCTGGATCGCAGAGACAGTCAGCCTGCCGGAGCCGCCCACGGAACCCCCCACCGACCCCGCAGCCGTCAAGGGCGATGTGAACGATGACGGCAAGTGCAGTGTGCTTGACATTGTGATGCTCCAGAAATGGCTGCTTGCCTGCGGTGACATGACCGCACCGGAGAACGCCGACCTCAATGAGGACGGCAGGATCAATGTGTTTGACCTTGCCCTGATGAAGCGGCTCGTCATGACACAGCAGTGATATGGATTCAAAATAAACAGAAATGGCTGACCGCCCTGTGGCGGTCAGCCGTTTTTTGCACAATTATTTCTGCGCCATTCTTTGCAGGATGGCATCGAGGATGCGGTGGGCAGCCGCTTCTTTGGACATCATCGGCAGCGTTTCCTCTCCCGCCGCCGTGAGCAGCGTCAGGACATTGGTGTCCGTCCCGAACCCTGCGCCCTCCGTGCAGAGACTGTTCGCACAGATCATATCCGCATGTTTGGCGGCAAGCTTCTGCCGGGAATGATCCAGCAGATCTTCCGTTTCCATCGAAAACCCGCACAGGAACTGTCCTTCCCGCTTATGCGCCCCCAGATATTGCAGGATATCCGGTGTCCGTTTCAGCACCAGCGTCAGATCCTCTCCGGTCTTTTTCAGCTTTTGCGTGCAGGTGCTGACGGGCGTATAATCCGCCACCGCCGCCGCCTTGATGATGATATCCGCCTGCGGTGCCAGTGCTGTGACCGTCTCGAACATCTCCTGCGCAGACCCGACACGGATGACTTCGACAAAGGGCGGCGGGGCAGCTTCGGTATGTCCGGCGACCACCGTGACCTCTGCGCCCCGGTGCATGGCAGCTTTTGCCAGTGCAAAGCCCATCTTCCCGGTGGAGTGATTCGTCAGGAACCGCACCGGATCGATCGG
>CANQYC010000136.1 GCA_947627945.1 uncultured Clostridia bacterium | reverse complement strand
GGCTGAGCGAAGACGATGAAAAAGAGTAAGCGGGTCGCATTGATGCTGTCGGGCGTGGTGTTAATGGGCGCAGCGTTGGGGCTGGTGGCGTATAATCTGCATGAGGATTCCGCCGCCGCCGCATCGGCATCCTCGGTGCTGCAGCAGCTTAATGCCGAACGTGACAAGCGCATGCAAGCGACAGAGCCGACCGATGTCCCCACGGGCATCAGCGGCGAGATCGAGGAGGAACCGGCGATCTCCCCGGACACGCCCATGCCCACGATCGACATCAACGGAACAGCCTATATTGGTTCAGTGGCGATCCCCGCACTGGGTATCGAACTGCCCGTTGCGGCGGACTGGAGCTATCCGCAGATGCGCACTTCACCCTGCCGGTATGATGGTTCGGTCTATCAGGGTGACTTGGTCATCTGTGCGCATAATTACAGCACACATTTCCGGAATATCAAGGATCTGCAAAAAGGTGATGCCGTCATTTTTGTGGATGCCGTGGGGGAAAAATATTTGTATCATGTGGAGCTGGTGGAAACGCTCAAACCCACCGCCATCAGCGAAATGACCTCCTCCGCCTACGACCTGAGCCTGTTCACCTGCAATTACGCAGGAAATGCCCGTGTGACGGTGAGGTGCGAGGGGGAGGAAGAGGAATAATTTTCAGGACGGTGCAGATATGGTTACTTTACATCAGCATAACGCAGAAACCTATCAGAAAATGATATCGCTGTTTGCTGAAAGTGACCGTGTCTGCGCCGTTCAGCCTACGGGGACAGGGAAAAGTTTTCTGATCCTGAAACTGATCGAGGACAATCCCGACAAGGAATTTTTGATCACTGCACCAAATAATTACGTGTTCGGGCAGATCAAAAGCTATGCGGAGACAAGCCATGTCAGTTTGGATAATTGTCGTTTTATGACCTACACAGCACTTTATGAGGCGGAACGTGCGGAGGACATACCGTGCGACTACCTCATCACAGATGAATTCCACAGGCTTGGCGCAGCGACATGGAATGACGGGATCATGCGGTTTCTGGAGACCCACCGCTGCAAGGTGTTTGGCACATCGGCTACACCGATCCGCTATCTGGATTCTATGCGTGACATGGCACAGGAACTGTTCCATTCCCATTATGCGGTGAATATGTCTCTTGCGGAGGCGATCCAGCTGCGCATCCTGCCATTGCCTGTTTATGTGACCACGCTTTTTAATTTCTGGGGTGATCTGGAAGAATTGGAGCGGAGGGCGGAAAAGACGGATGACCCTCGGTTAAAACATTTTCTTTCCGATAAGATCCGAAAAGCCAAAACCATGATCACTTCTCTGGACTGTGGGATAGAAACGGTGTTTAACCGGCATATTAAGAATAAGAGCGGAAAATATATTGTATTTTGTCCGGATATTGAAAAATTGAACAATATTTACGAAGTCTGTGATACATGGTTTGAGGATGTAAACCGCTGCATACACAAATATGCTGTCTATGCCAGAAATGCAAATTCAAGTGATGAATTTGAGAATTTCTGCAATGATCCTGATGAAAATGCGCTGAAATTACTGTTTTGTATCGACATGCTCAATGAGGGGATACACATTGAAAATATTGACGGCATCATCATGCTGCGCCCGACACGGTCTGCAAATGTGTTCTATCAGCAGCTTGGCAGGGCTTTGTCATGTTCTCTGCATGATCCGGTGATCTTTGATATCGTCAATAATTTTGAAACAGGGGACACCGCAAGGCAGTACGAACAGATCATGCTCATGGGCAGAAAAAACAGTGCCTCCGACGACAGCAATATCGAATTTGAAATTTATGATTATATCCGTGACATTCGTGAGATCCTGACGGAGCTTCGGAACACTTTTGAAAATTCGTGGGAATTTACCTATGATACACTATGCCGGTATCTCGCAGCATATGGCGACTTTCCATTTTATGACGTGTGCTATGAAGGGATCCATCTTGGCAAATGGTGTACCGCCCAGCGTGTGCAGCAGAAAAACGGTGCGATGCCATCAGAGAGAAAACAGAAATTAGATGAGATCGGATTTATCTGGGATCCGAAAGAGGAAAGGTGGCATCATCACTGCCATTTGCTGATACGATACATAAAGCAATATGGGAAAATGCCGTCCAAAGATGCGGTTTATCATGGGTACAGGCTAGGTGCATGGTGCAGCGCACAGCGGTCTATGGCTGGCAAAGGCAAACTGTCCGCAGACAGAAAACGGAGACTGGACGAGATCGGTTTTATCTGGGATCAGAAGGAAGAAAAATGGTACCGCCATTATCATCTCATGCAGCAATATGTTGAAAAATACGGAAAACTCCCCACCAAAGCCGCTGCCAGATCGGATCCGGATGCAAAAGCCCTGTATGATTGGAGACTGTCTCAGAAAAATAATTTCAGGTATTTGTCAGAACACCAGATCGGACTTCTCGAACAGCTGGGATTCGTTTTTTGCCAAAGATCTGATGATGAGAAATGGATGGAGAACTATGCCGCACTCAGGGACTTCATCGCTGTGCATCGAAGATTTCCGACAAAAACAGATGCAAACAGCGATACAGAGATCTGCAGGATCTATCGGTGGCTCTTAACGGAAAAGAAAAAATATGAGGAAGGGCGGTCAAGTCCGGAACATATCGAGCTTCTGAATGAACTGCATATTATCTGGAATAAAAAAGCCAGCTTCTGGGAGACAAATTTCGAGCTGCTTTGCCAGTACTATCAGGATCACGGCAGGGTACCGAGCTGCAAAATAAAGATGGGAGAAAGAGCGGTCGGACAGTGGTACCACAAAATTTTAAGGAAATATGCAAGATCTGAACTTTCAGAGGAGATCGTTGAACGGTTCCGAAGCAGACAGATCCCGCTTGAGACAGAGCATAAGGCAAACAGAAGCGGGAACTGAATGAAAGTAAGCGCCAACCAATCCTGTGGGTAAAAAAATAGAGCCGAGGTTAAACTCGGCTCAAAAGGTATGAGGTAATCTGT
>CANQYC010000135.1 GCA_947627945.1 uncultured Clostridia bacterium | reverse complement strand
CACAGAAACGACCATACTGCTGTAATTATCACAGATGATGGGGTTGAACATCGGCGGATAGGTCAGCCCGGCAAAATGCTGCATCTCCGGCAGATGCTTGTGCTGCTGGGAGAGCGCATACTGACGGGGACTGCCGAATTCACGGGGTCTGTCCTCGCTCTCATACTGTGCGATCGCCTGTTTTCCGGCACCGCTGTAGCCGGATGTCGCATAGGCAAATACCGGAAAATCAGCCGGCAGCAGTCCATGCTGCACAAGAGGCGACACGATCGACAAAAAGCCGCTGGCATAGCAGCCCGGCACAGCTACCCGCTCAGAAGCAGCGATCTTCTCACGGAAGCCGGGTCTCAGCTCCGGGAAACCGTATGTCCATGCCGGATCCGTCCTGTGTGCGGTGGAGGCATCGAGGAGCCTCGTATGCCCGCCTGCCAGTGTCACCGCCTCTCTGGCGGCATTGTCCGGCAGACAGAGAAAGGTAAAATCCGCCTCCGCCATGATGGCGGCACGCTTGGCATTGTCATGCCTGTCCGCATCTGCGATCTTCAGCAGTGTGATGTCCTCCCGCTGTGCCAGCCGGTCAAGGATCTGCAGACCGGTCGTGCCAGCCTGTCCGTCCACATATACTTTGACTGCCATGTTATGTATCCTCCTCGTCATCGTCCTGTTCCTCGTCATCATCGATCGGCTCACGGGGGCATTTCCAGAGACTGTAGGCACAGCATGCCACCAGACAGAAGATCGCCCAGCCGAGCGACACCCAGTAACTGTTGATAAAAATGCCGATCAACAGCTCTCCGATGAACCAGATCAGCACGGAGAGCGATGTCAGCGCAAGGATAAAGACAAATGCTCGTTTTTTCATGCATCCTCCCAGATACGGAGCTGCTCCAGCTCGTACCGGAGTTCGTCAAGCTGTGCGGCGACAGCCTCCGGGGCAGGTCCGCCGTAGGAACGCCGTCCCCCGACACACTGCTCCAGACGGATGGCATCATACACATCCTCTGTGAACAGCTCCGACAGGCTGCGGTAGGCTTCGAGCGGCAAAGTCTCAAGGGTCAGCCCCTCGGAAATGCACTTTGCCACCAGTGTGCCGGTGATCTTGTAGGCATCCCGGAAAGGCATGCCCTTTTTCACGAGGTAATCCGCACAGTCAGTGGCATTGATGAAGCCGCCGGCTGCCGCTCTCCGGAGATTCTCCTTGTTGACACGCATGGTCTTCAGCATCGGGATAAAGGTGCGCAGACAGAGCTTGACATTGTCAATGGCATCGAAAATGGCTTCCTTGTCCTCCTGCATGTCCTTGTTGTATGCCAGCGGCAGTCCCTTGAGCATGGACAGCAGCGTCATCAGGTCGCCGTCCACCCTGCCGGTCTTGCCACGGATGAGTTCGGTCACATCGGGATTCTTCTTCTGCGGCATGATCGAGGAGCCTGTGGCATAGGCATCGTCCAGTTCCACAAAGCGGAATTCCCACGAACACCAGAGGATGATCTCCTCCGAAAACCGGCTGAGATGCGTCATGATGAGCGACAGGGCGCAGCACAGCTCCACGCAGAAATCCCGGTCGGAAACGCCGTCAAGGCTGTTGTCCACGGGCTTGTCGAAACCGAGGAGCCTTGCGGTCTGCCACCGGTCAATGGGATAGGTCGTGCCTGCCAGCGCACCGCAGCCGAGGGGACATTCGTTCATGCGCTCCACGGTATCACGCAGCCGCATCAGGTCACGCCGCAGCATCTGTGCATAGGCAAGCAGGTGGTGCGCCAGTGTGACAGGCTGTGCCCGCTGCAAGTGTGTATAGCCGGGCATGATGGTCTCCTTGTGCTGCTCGGCAAGGTCACACAGCGTCTCCGCAAGCTGATGGACAAGCCGTGCCGTCTCCCATGTCTCATCACGCAGATAGAGCCGGATGTCCAGAGCGACCTGATCATTCCGTGATCTGGCGGTATGCAGCCGCTTGCCCGTGCTGCCGAGCCGCTTGGTCAGCTCCGCCTCCACGAACATGTGGATGTCCTCCGCATGCGGGTCAAAAGCAAGCGCACCGCTGTTCAGGTCAGCGAGGATGTCTTTCAGTCCCTGTACGATCGCTTCGCTTTCCGGCTTCTCAATAATGCCGCAGTCGCCGAGCATGGTCGCATGTGCAATGCTCCCCCGGATGTCCTGCGCATACATTCTTGCATCAAATGCAATGGATGAATTGAAAGCATTGACGGTCTCGTCAACTTCCTTGGCAAATCTGCCTGCCCATAGTGCCATCGTTCATTCCTCCGGTGGTAAAAACAGTCCGGAGGCTCCGGAAAGCCCCCGTACCTGTCAGAATTTGGTTGTTCCTGTGCTTACTTCTTCTCTGCACGCTTCTTGTCGAGCTGTGCCTTGACCTTGATCGGGAGTCCGAACAGGTTGATGAATCCGGCACTGTCACGCTGGTCATAGACATCATCTGCCGCAAAGGTGGCGACTTCTTCATCATACAGTGTATATGGAGATGTCACGCCGGCATTGATGATATTGCCCTTGTAGAGTTTCAGACGCACATCGCCGGTCACGGTCTTCTGTGTCTCGGTCACGAAGGCACTGAGTGCCTCACGCAGCGGGGTGAACCACTGCCCGTTATAGACGATATCGGCAAACTTGATGCCGAGGTACTGCTTCACTCTTGCCGTCTCCTTGTCAAGGGTGATGGTCTCAAGCACCTCATGGGCATGGTACAGGATGGCACCGCCGGGCGTCTCATAGACACCACGGGACTTCATGCCGACAAGACGGTTCTCCACGAGGTCAGCCAGACCGATGCCGTTTTCGCCGCCGAGCTTGTTGAGGGTCGTCACCAGCTCCGTGCCGTTCATCTTCTTGCCGTCGATGGCTGTCGGGATGCCTTTCTCGAAGTGAATGGTCACATAGGTGGGCTTGTCCGGTGCCATGATCGGGGAAACGCCCATTTCGAGGAAGCCCTCTTTCTCGTACTGCGGCTCATTGGCAGGATCCACAAGATCAAGCCCCTCATGGGACAGGTGCCAGAGGTTCTTGTCCTTGGAATAGTTTGTCTCACGGTTGATCTTCAG
>CANQYC010000134.1 GCA_947627945.1 uncultured Clostridia bacterium | reverse complement strand
GTCAATGCCCTCCCCCTGCCCCGCATGCAGCGGACAGCGGGCAGACGCATGGAAAACATGCGTACCGGGCAAATCGGCTTGGATGGCATCATCGGTCTGCCCCTGCAGCGCACCCCGCAGCGGCGGCAGCACATAGCGTTTCATCTGTCCGATCCCCTGCCGGATCGCCGCATCGGGGGACGGTCCGAAGCCGGGGACGACTTCCACCAGTTCCTCGTCGAAAAAGGGATGTTCTGCGATGAGGAGAAGCTGCACCTGATAGAGATCGCCCGCCCTGCGCATCTGACCGAAGTCGATACGGAGGGACAGATCGGTCTCCTTGTCATAGAGGCGGTCTTTCCGCACGACGGCACCGGGACAGGCTTCTGCCAGCAGCTGCAGCAGCTCCGGCACATCGACAGATGTCTCCACAAGCAGGGGCGTTTCCGCCTGTGGGGTTGCCTGTACGGCGGGAGAGGGCGCAGCAGCCGGACGTTTTCTGAATCTATCCAAAATTCCCATGGGGTCTTCCTCCTTTGATGATCCTACCGATCCTCATGATCCTGACAGGCAAAGTCTGTCAGATCGCTAAAGATCAGCATTACAACTAATATACCACAAAATCCGCTTTCTGTCAAGTCATCCCCGGTACTTTTGGGAGACATCACGGGAGCGCAGGTGCCGCAAAACAAAGACCCCTTCCCGCAACGAGAAGGGGTCGTCTTGTTCTGATCAGCCAAAATACCGCTTGAGCAGTCCCTCAAATGCCTTGCCGTGACGTGCCTCGTCTTTTGCCATTTCATGCACTGTGTCATGGATGGCATCCAGATTCAGCTCCTTTGCACGCTTTGCAAGCTTGAGCTTGCCCTCGGTAGCACCATGCTCTGCGGCAACACGCATCTCCAGATTCTCCTTCGTGGAGGAAGATACGACCTCGCCGAGCAGCTCCGCAAACTTGGCAGCATGTTCTGCTTCCTCATAGGCAGCCTTTTCCCAGTACATGCCAATTTCCGGATAGCCCTCACGGAATGCCACTCTTGCCATTGCCAGATACATGCCGACCTCGGTGCATTCCCCGCTGAAGTTCGCATGCAGACCGTCAAGGATCTCCTGATCCGTCACAGCCTTTGCCACACCGACCTCATGCTCGCAGGCAAATACCAGCTTCTCATCTGCTTCCTTTTCCACAAACTTGCTGCCCGGTACGCCGCACTGCGGGCACTTCTCCGGCGGTTCGTCACCCTCATGGACATAACCGCAGACGGGACATACATATTTTTTCATAAGTAACTCCTCCTTCTCTTGATACATCTCGTATCTGAATACAAATATTTTAGCATTTCCCCAGAAAAAAGTCAAGGGGGCTGCTGTATCTTTGTGCACAATACACAAAATTTGCATCACATTTTCGGCATGGTATCCGCCATGAAATGCCGGGCATATGCCCTCATATCTCCGTAAAAAGCCCGATCTCCGGCGGAAAATAGGTAAAATACACAAATCCCGCCGCCATCAGCAGGAGCAGCAGCACACCGGGCAGATTGTTCCCACGCTGCCTGTCTGCATGACGGCGCAGATAGATGACCATGTATATCATGCAGACATAGAACAGCCCGATGTCTGCCGGGAGCCACAGTGCCCCGAGGATGCCGGAGACCGTATAAAACCCGCAGATCATCAGCAGCATCGCCCGCCACAGCCCGGACGCAAAGGTGGTCAGGATGCCCCGCTGCAGCTCCCCCGTGAACAAATACCGCAGCAGCATCACGGATACCGCCGGGAAATACAGGAGTTTCAGATGCTCCCAGACGCTCTCATTGACCGGGACGAGTACCGCCATCCACGGCACGCAGCGGATGACCGGTGCATACAGATGCAGCACCGGTCCCCCGATCCCCGTCACCAATATGAGCAGAACATCCCAGATCCGTGTCTTCCGCAGCATTTTGCTCCGCCCTGCGGCACGCTCGAGCGGTGCGGCAGGCAGCCGCTTGTGATATGCCAGCATCCGCATCATTTCCGCCTCTCCCCTCTCCGGCAGTGCCGGTAGTTTCTACGAGATCGTATGCTTCTTTGTGTCAGGATATGCCAGCCGGACTTTGTTATTTTAATGTTTTTTCAAAAATTTTCAAAAAAACTCTTTACAGAATCACTTTTTTAGTGTAAAATAGAAGTAGTATTAGTATCCGGAGCTTCGTACTCCGGTGATGAGAGGTTGTGATGTTTGGATGGAGTTGAAATACAAGCGGATCCTCCTGAAACTCAGCGGGGAGGCACTGGCGGGAGAGAAACGTTTCGGACTGGATTATTCCGTGATCGGCAGTATCTGTGAGAGTATCAAGAAATGTGTGGATGTCGGTGCTGAGGTCGCTGTTGTTGTCGGAGGCGGCAACTTCCTGCGGGGCAGGATGAGCGGCGGGCTTGACAGGACAAGGGCAGACCACATGGGCATGCTGGCTACGACCATCAATGCACTTGCCTTGGCGGATGTGCTGGAGTCCCTCGGACTTGAGGTGCGTGTGCAGACTGCCATCACCATGCAGCAGGTCGCTGAACCGTATATCCGCAACAAGGCGATCAATCACCTGAAAAAGGGAAGAGTGGTCATCTTTGGCTGCGGGACAGGCAATCCGTTCTTCTCGACCGATACGGCGGCTGCGCTGCGGGGCGTCGAGATCGAAGCGGAGATCCTGATGAAAGCGACCCTTGTGGACGGTGTGTATGACAAGGATCCGCACAAGTATCCGGATGCCGTGCGCTATGAGACGCTGACATTCAGCGAGGTACTCAACAATGAGCTTGCCGTGATGGATATGACGGCGGCGACGCTTTGCCGTGACAACCATCTGCCGATGCTCGTATTCGACCTGAACACACCCGACAACATCCTGTATGCCGTGATCGGCAGGGATGTCGGTACCCTGATCTCGGAGGACTGAGGGCTGCGCCCGGTTCTCCCGTGACGCTGCCGGCGGGCAGTAATTTAACAGAAAGGAGTACGCTCAGCCGATGCTGGGCGGACGTGATCGCCATGAAGGAAACCCTGAAAGCTGCGGAGGAGAAGATGCAGAGGAGCATCGACAGCCTCCGGAACAATTTTGCATCCATCCGTGCCGGGAGGGCAACTCCCGCCGTACTTGACAAGATCAATG
>CANQYC010000133.1 GCA_947627945.1 uncultured Clostridia bacterium | reverse complement strand
GACTATCAGGATGAGTACGACTACCGCATCACCGAGGTCAACGGCGTGAAGGTGGGCTTCCTCGCCTATACGGAGCATACCAATGGCTATGCACTGCCGTCCGGCTCCGAAAAGGAGATCCCCTACACCACCGACCGGGAGCTGATGCAGAAGCAGATCAGCGAATTGTCAGAACAGGTGGACTGTGTTGTCGTCTCTGCACACTGGGGCGTGGAGGATACCCATGTCGTGACGGATGCGGTCAAGTCACTGGCACAGGATCTGGTGGACTGGGGCGCAGATGTGATCATCGGGACGGGACCCCACACATTACAGACGATGGAATATCTCACCCGTGACGACGGGACAAAGGGGTTTGTGTACTATTCGCTCGGGAATTTCATTTCGGGACAGACCGACAGCTTCAACATGGTCGGCGGCATGGCACAGTTCGACATCGTGAAAACGGGCGGCGAGGTCACCATCGAATCGCCGGTCGTGACGCCGCTCATCACGCAGTATGACGACGGGAATCTGTCCAATGTGCGGGTGTATCCGTATGATGAGTACACAGACGATCTGGTGGCACAGCATGGACTGCCCTATTCTCCGTGGGGAACTGCCAAGGTATGGAGCAGAGAGGTCATTGAGAACATCATTCAGGGGAACGTGCCGGAGCAGTATCAGAAACTGACAAAAAATTGATATGGCAGAACAGAAGCAGGGACAGGGACATGCCCCTGCTTCTTCGTGTGGGCGGACGGGGAGCATGTCTCCCTGTGCGGGAGATGTTCCCGCCGCCGCATTTCGTCCGGGAGGGGGACATTTCCCCGGCATGCGCACAGTGTTAGTGAAAACGTTGTAAATCGGACGGGGCGTTTTGTCTATTTTGATGATTTTGCGAAAAACTATTTACTTTTATCCGCAGTTGTTGTATAATAAACCTGATAGAAAATTGTAATGCAGTGCCCATACGGGACGCCGGCGGTGCAGACCGCTGTGGTTTTGTGAGATTTAGACAATTTTCCTGTCGAAATTGTCTACTATGCACAAAAGGTCGAGAGCATATTTAACATATTATACAAATTGTTAGAAATTCTCTTGACTTATATGATATTTTGTCCTATAATAACAATAAGTAGATGTGGGGCTTGCTATGTCCTGGCTGCGCTCCGGATTTGCTTGTTATTATGGTATGAGGATATAATTTGAGGAAGTGCGGCTTCCTTATGTTATATGGCTTGTATTACTTTCTAAAAACCAATTTATGTAAGGAGGAACAAACTAATGAAGGTAAGGAAAATCGTTGCCGGTCTGGCGGCAGTATCCATGCTGGCAGCGTTTTCGGCTCAGGCTGTATGCGCAGCTGACACTGTTTCGATCTCAGCGGAAAATGTGAGTGCGGCAGCAGGTTCCGAGTTCACGCTCAATGTGAGCATGGACGGACTGCCTGCTACGGGGCTCTCAGTATGTGAATTTGCGCTGTCATACGATGCTGACCTCGTAACAGTAACAGGAGTGACCGCAGGTGAGATCACGGAGAATGGCGTGGATGCAGACGAACCGCTCGAGGGGGTAAAGGCGTTTGAATCAAACACCGAAACGGCTGGTCTCGTCACTATGACATACTCCACAGGCTTGAGCGATGCAAAGTATTGCATCACCGAGAGCGGCGTATTTGCCACCATCACTGGCACGGTGTCCGCAGATGCTGCTGACGGCACCAAGATCCCGATCAAGGTCGTACCGATCAACCGTGAGACCACAGAAGGTTCCGGTGCGGCAAACGATGCCATCTTTGCAGGGTACATCGATGCAGATGGTAATGTTACCATGGCAGATGTCAAGACTGTTGACGGCTCTATCACGGTCGGTTCCGAAGTAGGGGGCGACGTGCTGTACGGTGACAGCGACGTGAGCGGCGATATCACCATCGCAGACGTGATCACGCTCAACAAGTATCTGCTCGGCGACACTGCGGCTCTGACAGAGCAGGGCAAGGCCAATGCGGATGTGGATGAGAGCGGCACTCTCGACTCCACCGACTCCCTGAACATTCTGAAGGCTTGTGTACAGCTTCTGAATGCAGAGACAGACTTCCCGATCGGCAAGTAAGCATGGCAATGACAGGATGATTGGCAGACCGTGGGCAGCGACAAATGCCCACAAACCTATATAAAGAAAGGAATTTATTAGTTATGAAGAAGGTAATTTCTGCACTGACAGCCGCTGCAATGTGCGCAAGCATGTCCGCAAGCGTCATGACAGCTTTTGCGGTATATACCGCAAACGACATTGAATTCTACCTCAAGATCGCGGAAGCTCCCGGAGGCACCATCAGCGCGGATGGTACCAAGGTAACTTTCCCGGACGCTGCTACCGCAAAGGCTTCTGAGATCGTCGTGCAGCAGTACATCAAGGTTGCAGATATTTCTAATCCGTCCGTTCAGCTCGTCAACACTTGCTATCAGGTAGATGATGCACTCAATTTCGCTGCCCTGCCGGACTTCACTGCTACAGGTGAGTCTAAGGAATACACCGTTGGTGGTCAGACGTTTACAACAGATCAGTATGTAAACTGCTTCGGTTATCTTGGCGGTATCGGTAAGAAGTATGTTAATGGCTGCGGCGCAGCGACCTACCAGACCAACGATGCATTTACATTTGACTATGATGGTCCCAAGATCCTGGTTGGTAACTGGGGTCCTGACTTTAGACAGGATCCGACTACAGCCAAGTTCTTTGGCGATACATCCGATGAGCTGCCCTTCTCTACTTTCTCCGTTACCGTTGCGGATGATGCTGCAGACGGCACATACGAGATCGGCTTCGGCGAAGGCTTTATGCATCCCTCCGAGGCTGTCGGCAGAAGCGGCTACAACATGATCAATGTAGACGGTACCGTAGACGGTAAGGTTGAGATCACCAATACGAAAGGCGTTGAGGTAGTCATCGGCGACGGCGAGACACCGGAGACCACCGAAGCACCGAAGCCCACTGAGGCACCGGAGACCACCGAAGCACCGAAGCCCACTGAGACACCGAAGCCGACCGAGGCACCGGATCCCACGGATCCGGTTCAGGAATTCGACGGCATGACGTTCTATGTTGAGGATACTGTTTACGATCCGAAGACCAATACCAATGGCTACGCAGAAGTCAATATCC
>CANQYC010000132.1 GCA_947627945.1 uncultured Clostridia bacterium | reverse complement strand
CGTCAAAAGAGTTCATTAAATTTCGTAATAAATGGGAAAAAGAAAACAAGTCCAAAGATTTTTATTCCGGATATTTAAAAGAATTGTTCGACAGATCAGCAGCCGAAGAACAAACTTATCAACGTGAATGTGGTGATCATATCGATCTAATAGTACCTAATACAAATTATCACATGCCGATATTCGCCAGCGGTTCTGGTAATGGATATTATCCTGTTTATTTCGGTTATGATGCGAAGGGTGACATTTGTTCCATTGTTGTTGAATTTGTTGAGACGTATTGATCAATATTCTGTGAAACCAGAATATTGATATGCAACGTCAATAACCGGCGTTATAACGCTGTTTTCTAAGAAAATTCCATGCTGTTTCATGGCAAGAACATTTGTAGCCAATGAAGAAAGATCGATGTCGGATCTGGAATAGAATGATCTCCGTGATAAATTTCACTTGAAATATAAATCGCTCCTCATCGACCTGTTTGCATACAGTCTCAGTGAGAAGCATTGTGCAGTATTCAATTTTAGGCATAAAAATAGCGGACAGTGCTTCTGTTATGAAACACTGTCCGCTTTGTCCATGATTTAGTTTGTTAACAGGATCCTGCCACTTTGGGACTTTATTCGGTCATCTGCCATCTTTGATGAACCGATCGGTTTACCGATTTTTTGGTATGATATAGCATCTCCCCGCACCTGTCAGAATTGTCCAGGATGAGAGTGATAAAATGTCACATCATCCCGTATCTGTCAATTAGTTTATGTATATTTTGTACAAATACGCAAAAATATGCGTCGGTATCGCACAAGTTTGTGAATTGAAAAGGCGGCGACAAGCAGAATGCCCAGCATAATACCATCCGCCACCTCTCCCACAACTCATCGAATCTTCCTCACAAATATGAAAATTTTGAAAAATTTTCATATAATCTCTTGCAATCCATAGGCATTATGTGGTATACTATATCTAAGCACGCTCATACGGCGGCATATTTTTGCGAAAGAGAAGTGTTGAATATGACAAAAATTACTATTTTTTCCGGTTTCCTCGGAGCCGGGAAAACTACCCTCATCAAAAAGCTTATTGCAGAGGCGTATCAGAACGAGAAGCTCGTCCTCATCGAAAATGAATTCGGGCAGATCGGCATAGACGGCGGCTTTTTGCAGGATGCCGGTGTCGAGATCACGGAGATGAATTCCGGCTGTATCTGCTGCTCCCTCGTCGGAGATTTCGGTGCCGCCCTCCGGAAAGTGCTGGAGCAGTACCACCCTGACCGGATCCTCATCGAGCCGTCCGGTGTCGGAAAGCTTAGTGATGTCATCCGTGCCGTGCAGAATTTGCAGATGGAAGATGTCGAGCTGGATGGCTTCACCACGGTCGTGGATGCCAAAAAGTGCAAGATGTACCAGAAAAACTTCGGCGAATTCTTCGATAACCAGATCACCTACGCCTCCTGCCTGATCCTGTCCCATACGCAGGGTCTCAGTCAGGAAAAGCTCGATGCCGTTGTGCATCAGCTCCGGGAGAAGAATCCGGTTGCCCCCATTGTGACGACCGAGTGGGACGAACTGACCGGTGCGCAGCTTACGGATGCCATGTCACAGCGGAATACCCTCGATGATGAGCTGAAAGCACTCCTTGAGGAAGCCGCTGCCCATGATCATGAACATCACCACCATCATGACCATGACGAACATGAACATCATGATCACGACCACGATGAGCATGAACACCATCATGAGCATGATCATGATGAACATGAGCATCACCATGACCATGACCACGATGAACATGAGCATCACCATCATGATCATGACGAACATGAACATCACCATCATCATGCAGATGAGGTCTTTCAGAGCTGGGGTGCCGAGACGGCAAGACAGTACACCATGGACGAGATCCGGACGGCACTCGAAGCCCTCGGAGATGCCGATACCTATGGCGATGTGCTGCGTGCCAAAGGCATCGTGGCAGGTACAGACGGAAAGTGGATCCACTATGACTATGTACCCGGTACACCGGATGTCCGTCACGGCAGTGCCGCCACGATCGGCAGACTGTGCGTGATCGGTGCCGGACTGAAAGAAGATGCCGTAGCGAAACTCTTTCATGCGGAATGACCGGGAGGCGATGACATGAAGCAGCAGAATGAGGACATCCCGGTTTACCTCTTTGTGGGATTTCTCGAAGGAGGGAAGACCCGGTTCATTCAGGAGACGCTGGAGGATCCACGTTTCAACAACGGCGAGCGCACACTGCTGCTCATCTGTGAGGAGGGGATCGAGGAATATGACCCCTCCCGCTGGGCAAGCAAGAATGTCGTGCAGCACGTGGTGGATTCGCAGGAGGATTTCAACGAGAACAATTTAGAGGAGATCCTCAAGGCATCCGGTGCCACCCGTGTCGTGCTGGAATACAACGGGATGTGGACGATCAACGACCTGTTTGAGCGTCTGCCGATCGACTGGGCAGTCTATCAGGCAATGTGCTTTGTGGATGCAGGGACTTTCCTGAACTACAATGCCAACATGCGCAGTCTGGTGGTGGACAAGGTCAATGTCAGTGAACTGGTGGTATTCAACCGCTTTGATCTGAACAGCATGGATCAGGTGGAATTCCACAAGATCATCCGGGGCATCAGCCGCCGTGTCCAGATCGCCTATGAGACAACAGACGGGCAGGTGGCATATGATGACATCCAGGATCCGCTGCCCTTTGACATCAATGCAGATGAGATCACGATCAATGATGAGGATTATGCCCTGTTCTACCGGGATATCATGGAGGAACCGGGCAAGTATGACGGCAAGACCGTGACATTCCGGGCAGCCGCCGTGCGGGATCCTAAATTCCCGGAGGGCGTATTTGCTGCCGGGCGGCATGTCATGACCTGCTGTGTGGAGGACATCCAGTACTGCTGGCTTGTCTGTGAATGGAAGAACGCCGCACAGATGGAGACACGCCAGTGGATCCGCATTTCCGGCAAGATCAGTGTCCGCCGCCACAAACTGTATAAGGGCAAGGGACCGGTGCTGCATGTGGATTCTGTGATCCTCACAGAGCCGCCGGCACAGGAAGTCGCCACATTTTATTGATCCCAAGGCATAAGCCGCCGGAAGGGGGACTCATCATCCAAGAGAAAACCACATTTGCAGGCATGCTGCTCGACAAAACAGCCGCAC
>CANQYC010000131.1 GCA_947627945.1 uncultured Clostridia bacterium | reverse complement strand
GAAACACCCCGCCTGCACCGGACGGCTGCCCTTTTTGCAGAGGATGCCGAAGAAGAACGGCAGGAGTATGACGGCACTGACCGCCATTGTCGGGCGGGCACCGGCGCAGAGTGCCAATGCGGCACCGCTCAGTGCAAGAAATACACATTTCTGCCGCAGCTTCTGCATCGCACAGGCACGCAGCCCCAGCCAGAGCGTCAGGAGCAGGAAACACATCCCCCCGGACACCGCAACATAGTACTTGTCCGGATATTGCAGACAGACATACACGCCGGCACAGCACTCCGCCGCTGGCAGACACAGCAGCAGGAGGAGCAGATTGGGTTTATGCACCATCAGCCGCACTGCCGCCAGTATGGTCAGACACAGCAGGAGTGCCGAACAGGTGGAAAACAGGTCTACAGTGATCGGCACCGTGGGCAGTTTTCCCGTCAGCATATACAGCGGATAATAGAACACCAGCACGGGCGTGACGCCGAAGTAGCTGTAATACTTCCCCTGATAATAGGCATAATCCCAGCGTGTGGGTGCTTTTTTTGCGGCACGTTCGCTATAGTCATACACATTGTCCAGTGTCTCCAGTGCCGGGTCGGCGGTGATATCGAGATAGACCTGACCCTTTTTGAAGGCATCGAATGTCTGTACATAGGGATCGCTGCCCGTGTAGTCATCGCCCTTGGTGTAGCGCATCAGTTTCTGCCCCGGCTCCCAGCAGAGAGCTGCCGAGAGCGTACAGAGGATCACCATGCAGCAGACCGCTGCACAGTGCGTGCGTTTTGCCGGATCGTAGCTGACCGCATAGAGACGGTATTCGAGAATGCAGAGCATTGCCGCTGCGAGCAGCAGTACCAGAAAATAACGCACATCCGAAAACCGGAACGGCATGGCACTGAGTGCCCGGAACGCCCGGATGGTGACCGGTGCAGTGACTTCATTCACCGTCAGCCGGAGCGAGTGTACGCTGCCATAGGGATCCAGAGCGATCGCATAGCCACCGCCCCTTGCCATCGTATATCCGTCCGATACAGTGATGTTGTTGTAGGCATAATTGTCGTCTTTCATGTCAAGAATGACATGTACCAGTCTGGCAGCCGGGGTCTGCTCCTGTTCCATTTCCAAAACAATGGCACGGGTGCCTTCCGGGATGCCCGTCAGATCGAGGACACTGTCTCCTGTGATGGTGCAGACACCGTCCCGGATGGACAGCGGCGCATCTTCCGATGGCTGGATATCTGCCGCAGTGAGCGTCTGTGAAAAGGGCTTTGCAGACAGGCTGCCGCTGCCGCATAGCAGCACTTCTGCTGCCATGATCACCGCCGCACAGATGGAGATCCTGCGCAGCAAACGGCATTGATGTGTCTTTTGCGGCCGGAACATGTCCAGATACATCGCCAGAAACGGAAGCACGGACATGACCAGTACTGCCGCCGGGGAGAGTCCCCGTTCTGTCACCGTGAAACAGGAGATGACAAGCGACAGCAGCCCGAGCAGCAGCAGTTCTGAGCCTGTCAGAAATGCCATACAGGAGAGCAGGGAACGTGTCGTCAGCGGTTTCCCGGATGGCGCAAGGAAGTGTAATACCGGCGGCACCGCAGCCGTTTTATGGCGGCGCAGGGCATGGATGCCCGCTGCTGCAAACAGCACCGCAGCGGCAGGCGGTATCAGAAGGATCCACATTTCCGGCTCACCTCCATGATCCTGCGAGGTCGAGGAGCGAACTGTCCTGCTTTTCGGCAAGTGCGGCAAGATCCTCAAACTCCGGCTTGCATCGGGTCACGCCGTAGCCTGTGGCTTCTTTACAGCGGACAGTACCCTGCGGCGTTTCCCGGATGGTCTCCCGGCGGTCAAGCACATAGCGGCGGCAAACCGTCTCCCGGATGCCGAGCGTGGTGGTATGCCGGAAGATCTCCTGCACCATCTGTTCACGCTGTGCCTGTGTACAAAGCACCGTCAGCAGTATGCCGGGACGATTCTTTTTCATGCCGATCGGCGTTGTGAACACATCCAGTGCGCCTGCCCCCAGCAGATGCGTCACGGCATAGCCGAGCTGTTCGCCGGTCATGTCATCGAGATCGCATTTCAACTCACATACCGCCTCCGGGGCGGTCTCTGTCTCTCCTATAAAGGCTCTGAGACAGTTGGCAGCGGCGAATTCCTTTTTTCCCATGCCATAGCCGGTCTGCATGATCTGCATGACCGGCATGTTGCCGGATCCCTGTGCAAAGTAGCGCAGCAGTGCCGCACCAGTCGGGGTGCAAAGCTCTCCCTCTGTCTGTCCGGCATAGACCGGGAGACCCTGCAGCAGCCATGCCGCAGCCGGTGCCGGGACTGGGAGGATGCCGTGCGCACACTGCACCTGTCCCCATCCGGTGCAGACAGGAGAACACACGATCTTGTCCGGTGCGATCGTCCGTATCAGCAGGCAGACGGCGGTGATGTCCGCCACGGCATCAAGTGCGCCGACTTCGTGGAAATGGATCTCCTCCACCGGGCAGTTATGGGCATGGCTCTCTGCCTCTGCGAGCAGTCGGTACACGGCAATGGCATCCTCCTGTACCTGTGCGGGTACGGGCAGACTGCGGATCAGGTGGGTGATCTCATGCAGCGTGGTGTGGTGATGATGATGCGTATGGGCAGGATGATCATGTTCATGGGTATGCCCGCCGTGCAGGGGAGAGGCGGCATGCACATCCCGGCTTTCCTCCTCCTCGCCATTGACGGTGACGGTGATCTGTGTGCCGTGGATGCCGCAGCGGTCAGCGGGGTGCCGTGTGATCTGCACACCCGGGAGACGGATCTGTGCCAACAGGGCATCGGCATCGGGCACCAATTCAGAAAGTGCCGCCGTGAGCATATCGCCGGCGGCTCCCATATTACATTCCAGATACAGTATCTTCATAAAACGCTCCCATTTTCAGTGATTGATCATACTTGCCTGATAGGCGGCACCGAAGCCATTGTCAATATTTACCACGCTCACACCGCTGGCGCAGGAATTGAGCATGGACAGCAGTGCGGAGATGCCCCCGAAAGAAGCCCCATAGCCGACACTGGTCGGAACGGCAATGACGGGGCAGTCCGCCAGTCCCGCAACGACGCTTGCCAGCGCACCCTCCATCCCGGCAATGGCGATGATGACCCTTGCCGACATGATCTCGTCCAGATGTGACAAAAGCCGGTGCAGCCCGGCGACACCTACATCATACAGTTCCGTGACCGCATTTCCGAGTGCGCCTGCGGTAAAGGCTGCTTCTCTTGCCACGGGCATG
>CANQYC010000130.1 GCA_947627945.1 uncultured Clostridia bacterium | reverse complement strand
TTTGCCAAAAGTGCCCCCTCGTCCAAAAAACAGCATACTATGCTGTTTTTTGAACTCACCCCCTGAAAATGGCGTCGTATGAGGGGATTTCGGTGCCTGCGGACGCCGACCTTTGCGGCGCAGCCGCATTGGGAGGCATCACGGGAGCGCAGGCACTGCGCCGACCAGAGGACGCTGTCCTCTGGACTCCTGCCAGCTTTTTTTGGAAAAAAAGCTGGAGCAAAAAAACTGATTAGGCTGCGTTTGGGGGTTCCCGTGGCGGGGGCAATACAGTTACATTGCTACATTTGATTTCTATTCTCCAGCGCACGGTACAATGTGACCTCATCCGCATACTCCAATGCGCCCCCTACGGGCAGTCCAAACGCAAGCCGGGTAACACTCACGCCGAGCGGTTTCAGGAGCTGCGACAGATACGATGCGGTCGCATCACCCTCTACGGTGGGATTGGTCGCCATGATGACTTCCTCAATGCCGCCCTTGCGGACACGTTCGAGCAGGGAACGGATGCGCAGATCATCCGGCATGATGCCACGCAGCGGCGAGATCAGACCATGCAGCACATGGTACAGCCCCTTATACTCCCCGGTGCGCTCAAAGGCAGCAATGTCCTTCGGGGATTCCACCACGCAGACCACGGAACTGTCCCGTGACGGGTCGTCGCAGATGGGGCATAATTCCTGTTCGGTCAGATTTTCACAGCAGCGGCAATAGTGGACGGTCTGTCTGGCGTTGAGGAGAGCCTGTGCAAAGGCGGCGACATCTTCCTCATCCATCGACATGATGTGATACGCAAGCCGGGCAGCGGATTTCATCCCGATACCCGGCAATTTTGCAAACTGCTCTGTCAGCACTACGAGCGGCAGTGCATCATGCTTTGCCATATGTTTCCTTAGAACAGACCCGGCAGGGATACGCCGCCGGTGATCTTGCTCATCTCGTCCTCGGTCGTCTGCTCGATCTGTGTCACGGCTTCGTTCACGGCACTGATGATGAGATCCTGCAGCATCTCGATGTCTGCCGGATCTACGACTTCGGGCTTGAGCGTGAGGGACTTGATGGTCTTTTTGCCGGTCATGACCAGCTCTACGGCACCGCCGCCGGCTGTGGAGGTGAATTCTCTTGCCTCGATATCATCCTGCAGATCGGTGATCTGATCCTGCATCTTCTGTGCCTGACGGATCATCGAATTCATGTTCTGGGCAGAATTGCCGGCTCCCTTGGGTACTCTTGCTTTCATAATAGTTTCTCCTTTTTTGTTAATGATAGACATTTCCGGCATAGTGCCGGGATGTCCTTATGTGACAGCGGTCGTCTTGATCCCGCTGTTCTTTGCTTTTTCGAGTAGTTCTTCCGCCGTGTTGGGATCCGTGGCAGCGGCGGTACATCGTGCCCGGATGGCATAGCGTTTGCCCATGATGCTCTGGATGGCATCGCCGAGAGAACGGGCATTTGCCTTATCCTTGAACATGGTGAGGAAGAACGGATTCTGTGCCTCGATCAGAATGACATTGGCATAGACGACTGCCCGGGATCCTGCGAGCGTGCCAAGCACGGCGGGGTTGCGTTTCCCGCATTCCACGAGGATGTCATCCCACTGGGCGAGCGGCTGGAAATCGGACATGGTGATCTTCTTCAGATCGACCTCCGGCACGGGTTCCGGTGCGGGGGAAGCCACGGGCTTCTGCTCCGGTATGGGCTGCACCGGTCTGCGCTCCAGTTCGGCGATGCGCTCCTGCAAGGCGGCAACATCGGCATTCTGCGGGGCGGCGGGCATCTCACTGCACAGGCGGATGAGCGTCATTTCCAGCTCGACCCGGCGGTCGATGGCACGTCCCATGCGTTCCCGGCAGGATTGCAGCACATTCAGTTCCGCCATGAGCTGTTCCTGTGTGGCATCTGCGGCAAGTTCCTGCAATATAGGCTGTTCGTCCGCCATACAGTGCAGCAGGGCAGTCTGCCCGGTCGCTTTCAGCAGGAGCATGTCCCGGTAAAGCAGGATAAGCTCCTCACACAGACGCTGTAAGTCTTTGGAAGCGTCATGCAGGTCGGCGACAAGCTGTAAAGTCTGTGCGGCATCTTTTGCATGCAGTGCTTTGAGCAGGTGCAGCAGGGCATCCCGTCCGGCAGCACCGGCGGCTTCGGCGGTGAGCTTGGCGGTGATGGTCTCTCCGAATGCGGCACATCTGTCGAGCAGAGAGATGGCATCACGCATACCGCCGTCCGAGAGCCTTGCCATCAGTTCGGCGGCTTCGGGTTCGAGCGGGATGGATTCTTTTTCTGCGATATGGCAGAGCCTTGCAACAAGGTCTTCCTGACGGATGCGGCGGAAATCGAACCGCTGGCACCGGGAAATGATCGTTGCCGGCACCTTGTGGATCTCGGTGGTCGCCAAGATGAATTTGACATATTCCGGCGGTTCTTCCATGATCTTGAGCAATGCATTGAAGGCACTGACGGAGAGCATGTGTACCTCGTCGATGATGTAGACACGATACCGGCAGCGTTCCGGCGTATAGACGGCACCGTCACGCAGATCACGGATGTCCTCGACGCTGTTGTTGGAGGCGGCGTCGATCTCGGTGAGGTCGGACAATGTGCCCGCTTCGGCATCCCGGCAGGTCGCACATTCGAGACAGGGGTTCCCGTCCGGGCGGGGGTGTTCGCAGTTGACGGCTTTCGCCAGGATCCTGGCGCAGGTCGTCTTTCCGGTGCCACGGGAGCCGGTAAAGAGGTAGGCATGGGCGGTGGTGCCATGTTTGAGCTGATTTTGCAAGGTGGTCGTTACCTGCGGCTGTGACAGCACATCTGCGAAGGTCATCGGACGCCACTTGCGGTACAATGCCTGATACATGACACGCCTCCTCTGCACAAACCACGTCAAAATGAATTTCGGAACATAGGTGTGCAGGCTTGCTGCGGCACATGAAACGATCCGCTTAATGCTGCTCGGTTCCCCGCCTGACATGGTTCGCAGTGAATCATTGCACAGGGCCCGCACACCTATATTCCGAAAGCACCCGAAAGTACTCGATGCACACTCGTATTGTTATTATATCACAGTTTTCTCCTGATTGCAAGGGGATAGACAGTTTTTTTGGGCTTTGGGTTTGATTTTCAGGCAAGTTGTAAAAAAACAATGGGGGATTTTTGTAACAATGCACAATTCCGGCAGGCTGCCGGCTCCGGGACGCACAAGAGCTGTCAAGCTGTTGATTTGTTCCTGCCTGCGCTGGTACTTCGGGAAACGCTTCATCCCAACGCCTGCGGCGAAGGGAGAAGCTATTGCCCCACCCCCAACCCCCTCCCCGCCAGCGGGGAGGGGGCTTTGTTTGAGGGGGGTG
>CANQYC010000129.1 GCA_947627945.1 uncultured Clostridia bacterium | reverse complement strand
CATTGACGCAGGCGTATCTGAGCGGAAGGGTGTTAGAGGCACTTGTCACCACCTGCGATGCCGACCACAACCTGTGGGTCAGCCTGCCCTGCATGAGGGGGATCATCCCACGGGAGGAGGGTGCTGTCGGCATTGCGGAAGGTGAACTGCGGGACATTGCCCTGATCGCCCGTGTCGGAAAGCCGGTCTGCTTCCGGGTGCTGCGCATCGAGACCGGGGAGAACGGGGAACAGATCGCCGTCCTTTCCCGCCGTGTCGTGCAGGAGGATTGTCAGGCGCAATATCTCTCCGCATTGCAGCCCGGGGACATCATTGATGCCCGTGTGACGCATCTGGAGCCGTTCGGGGCGTTTGTGGACATCGGCTGCGGGATCGCCTCCATGGTCCCGATCGATGCCATTTCCGTTTCCCGCATCTCCCACCCCTCCGACCGCTTCACTGTCGGACAGAGCATCCGTGTCATCATCAAGGGCAGGCAGGGGAAACGCATCTGCCTGTCGCACAAGGAGCTGCTTGGCACATGGGCAGAGAATGCGGCATTGTTCCATGTGGGTGAGACGACATGCGGCATCGTGCGCTCTGTGGAGAAGTACGGTGTTTTCATCGAGCTGATGCCGAATCTGGCAGGTCTTGCGGAGCTGCGCCAGAATGTCGAGGTCGGACAGCGCACGAGCGTGTACATCAAGGCACTGCTGCCGGAGAAACTCAAAGTCAAGCTGATCATGGTCGATATCTGTGAGGAGCAGTCACAGCCCGGCAAACTGCGCTATTTTTATCAGGGCGACCACATCAGCCACTGGGTATATACGCCGGAGGGCGCAGGAAAGTACATAGAGACGGTGTTTGACGGCGAACTGGCAGGCGTCTGAGAGCATTTGGCTGCCCCGCTTCCCGGAAGGGAGGCGGGGCGTCTCTGCACCCTGCGGCACGCAGCGGCATACTATGGTATCGGGAACTCTCCCGATTTTACGATAAAGGAGCAAACAGTATGCCGAAGGTATTTTTAAGCCCCTCGACGCAGGAGTGGAACCAGTACGCTGGCGGCGGGACAGAGGAACAGTATATGAACCTGCTTGCCGACCGTATGGAGCCGTACCTGCGGGCAAGCGGCATTTCCTATGTGCGCAATGACCCGGACAGGAATGTGTCCGGTGCGATCGCAGACTCCAATGCAAGTGCCTATGATGTACATCTGGCATTACATTCCAATGCGTCACCGGAAAGCCTTTCCGGAAAGCTGCGGGGCGTTGATATTTATTATTCCCCCTACAGCATGGCAAGCGAGAAGCTCGCCACCATCATCGCCAACAACATCAAGAGCGTCTATCCGCTGCCGGAGAAAGTGAGTGCCCGTCCGACCACGACCCTCGGCGAGATCACCCAGACCTATGCCGTTGCCGTGCTGTGTGAGCTGGGCTATCACGACAACACAGAGGATGTCCGGTGGATCCGGAACGAGCTAAATGCCATCGCCGAGAATCTGGTAGAGTCGCTCTGCGACTATTTCGGACTCCCCTTTGTAACGCCTGTCGCTGTCGTCCGGGGCATTGTCGTCACGGATGGCTCCGGACTGAACCTGCGCAGTTATCCGAACACAGATGCTTCGATCCTCACTTCGATCCCCAACGGTTCCGCACTGACCGTCTACGGCAGTGTCAATAACTGGTATGTCGTCACATGGAACGGACGCACCGGCTATGTGTCCTCTGAGTATGTGGTGATCGGCTGATAGGGGGATCATAAAAAAGCGGATGCAGGGGACTTTTCCCCTGCATCCCGCTTTAGACCGGATCCTTATGATCCTGTTCAGTATGTGATCTCGTCAAGTGCGACCGGAAGCGCACAGCCAAGCGCAAAGGAATACAGGTATGCCTCCCGGACAGGCTCTCCGAGTACGAGTTCTGCTGCCAGACGGTACAGTCCGAGCTGCATGCTGTACTTTTCGAGCAGCGATCCGCCGTCTGCGGCATGATCCGTCTTATAGTCCACCAAGATCCAGCCGTCCCCCTCCCGGAACAGCAGATCTGCCTTTCCGATGAGGATGCCGTCCGTTCCCGCATACTGCTGCGCAAGTGCGGAATCCTCCGGCAGCCGCAGTTCAGAGATGCGGACAAAAAACTGCTTTTCCTTGATGACCTCCGGAGAGACAGCAATGCGCTGATACAGACCGCTTCCGAAGAAAGCGGCAAGATCCTGCGGTGTGACCGCCTCTGCCTCTGCTTCTGTGAGGATGCCCTCTTCCAGGAGCCGGCTGCATTCTCCGGCGGGATCTGCTGCCCCGGCGGAAAAGTCCATATATTGCAGCAGCTTGTGGACGGCGGAGCCACGTGCCGCACCACGGAGACGGCGCACCTTGCCGGACTTGCCCTCTATGGTGAATGCCGGACTTTTCAGCAGGACGGAGGTATCCGGATGTGACAGCTCTGTGACGCTGTTTTTCGCAGCGATCACCGTCTGCGGGGAGGTGTAGCGGAAGGCAAGCTGTTCCCGCATCCGTGCAAGGGCGTCCGCATCTGCATGGGCAGTGACCGGAATGGCAGCTGTTTCCCGTTTCGATGCGGGTACGACCTCTGTGACCACATAGTCTGCCAAAGCAGAGGTGCTGCCCGTGCCCTGCATGGCTCTTGCCAGATGTTCCGCGTCACTTGTGGAAAACAGAAAATACACCAGCCAGTCCTGCATGTTTTTGGCATACGGCGCAAGCAGTCTGCCGACCGCCGGGTACTGCCGGAGCAGTTCACCGAGGCGTGACGACGAGGTAATGGACTTTTTCGGCTGCAGTCCATCCGTCACGAGCAGGAGCTGCTGTCTGGCACGGGTCAGTGCCACGTACAGCAGACGCATTTCCTCACTGCGCTGACGCCGGTAAACATCGGCAAGCAGGTACTCCATGGCGACTGTCCGGGACTTCTGGAGCGTTTCTCCGTCTAAGATCTGCAGCCCGATCAGACCATCCTCATCTGCCTGAAAGCGTGACAGTCCCGGCTTGTGACTGAAACTCTGTTCCATGTGCGCAAGCAGGACAAAGGGATATTCCAGTCCCTTGGATCTGTGAATGGTCTTGATCCTGACGCATCCGCTTCCCCCATCCGCAGGCTTATATTCCAGCTCCCGCCCGCTTTCCTCAAGGTGATCAAGGTACCGCAGCCAGCCGCTCAGGCAGCTCTGTGAGGACAGTTCGGCATTTTCCCGGTAGCCCTGCGCAAGCTGTGCAAAGGTGTTCAGCCGTTCCCGTCGCTGCGGGGCATCTTCATACAGGCTCTGCAGCGAGAGCAGATCGGTCAGATGATAGACTTCCCGGATACAGTCCTCGAGCGGCAGACGCTCCGCCGCATCCCGCAGTTCCCCGAGCAGGGTACACACCATCTCACAGCGGCTCTGTAACGGGCGCAGCGTCTCCGGGAG
>CANQYC010000128.1 GCA_947627945.1 uncultured Clostridia bacterium | reverse complement strand
ACAAGCACATCCACAAGCACTTCCACCAGCACTGCACCGACCACCCCCGACACTGAGGAGACGGAAAGCACCACGACTTCCACAACGATCTATACCATCAAGTTCTATTACAATGACAGCTCCGGCTTTGCCGGCTCCTGTGACTACAGCTTTGCGGACGGCAGTGAGACTTACGGGATGCCATCCGTACCGGCAAGGGACGGCTACCGCTTTGTTGGCTGGTTTACCGATCCCGTGGCAGGTACCCGGATCACGGAGATCAGCAAGGACACGATCCGGTATGACACGCTGTTTGCACACTGGGAACAGATAGCGGAGACCACCGATCCGGAAAGCACGACGGAGACTTCGACGACCAGCACATCATCCGAAACAGAAACAACAAGCACATCCACGACACCTGCCACATCCACCACGCCCGGATCGACATCAACGGAAGCAACATCTACGACACCCGAGTCCACATCCACTGAGGCAACATCTACGACACCCGAAGCCACATCGACCGAAGCACCAACGACCGAACCGTCTGAGACAACACCTGACACAACAGAGGACACGGACACCGGCACGCTGATGTTTGGCGATGTCAGCGGTGAGGGCGTCGTCAATGCGAGCGATGCGGCAGAGCTTCTGAAAGAAGCCGCCTACTACGGTGCAAATGGCATAAACCGCTTTGACAAGGCACACATCCAAGCAGGTGACATCAATGAAGATGGTGCCATCAGCGCAGGCGATGCGGCGATCGTGCTGACCTATGCGGCACATGTCGGTGCCAACGGCGGCACGCAGGGTCTGCGGGACTTCTATCGAAAACAATACACCTGATAAGAGATGCACAGCACAAAAGCCTGCGGGGGAGTTCCCCGCAGGCTTGTTGATTTATGAAGTGCATATCAGTCCGGCTGCTTCATCAGTGCAAGCACGGTGATGTTGTCGGTGCTGCCGTTTTCCAGTGCCAGATCGATCAGCAGCCGCAGCCGCCTTACCAACGCTTTCGGCATCGCAAGGATATCCTCGATCTCCGGACTGCTCACATAATCCGACAGCCCGTCCGAGCAGAGCAGCAGCACATCTCCGTACTCCACGCTTTCCCCATGGGACTGGATGTCGAAAATCGGGATGGATGTCAGGTTGCCAAGCACCGGAAAGATGATGTTGCGGTGGGCATGGTGTTCCCGCTCCTGCTTCGTGATGGAGCCTTCCTCGAACAGCATCTGTACGAGGGACTGATCACGGGAGAGCTGCGTCAGGCAGCCGCTCCGGTACCGGTACAGCCGGGAGTCTCCGACGTTGATCGTATGCAGGAGCCCGAATTCATCCACGCCGACCGCACAGAGGGTCGTCTGCATGTTGGCGGTCTCATTTGTCTGTGCGCCGAGCTGGGCGAGTGCCTGATGTATCTCAAGGAGACAGGCATCGAGATCGGTGTGACTGTTAAAGACCACATTTTTCAGCATCTCCATACAGGAGGCAGAGGCAAGCTCTCCGGACTGTTCCCCCGATACGCCATCGGCGACCGCAGCCAGAAAGGGTGCCTGTATCCGGCTTTCTGTTACGCCCTCGGTCAGGACGGTCTTATGGATCAGGAGCGCATCCTCATTGTGCGGGCGCACGCCTTGGTCGGTGATGGCACAGCAGTAGTACATAGTTTTATCTCCATTGTTTATTTCATGAAAATGACGGCGTATCCACCGTCATTTTCATTATACAACACACTTCCGCCAAATGCAATGACAATTTTGCATCAAATCCTTACAGCTTTATGACAAACACCGCAGGGGCATGCAGGAAGATCAGCTCATGGCATAGTTGCCGAGGAATTTGAAATATTCGAGATTTTCCGACAGATCCGAGAGCAGTGCGCTGACACTGCGGTCATGGATGCTGCCGCTGAAATCGAGATAGAACATGACCTCGAAGCTCCCGTCACGGATCGGGCGGCTCTCGAGTTTGAGCAGGTTCATGTCACCGATGACAAATTTGCTCAGCAGCCGGTACAATGCGCCCTCTTCATGCGGCAGTTTCAGGATGATGGAGACCGTATCGGCATCGTCCGAAAGCAGCAGTTCCTTGGAGATGCAGATAAAGCGGGTATAATTCGGCACATAGTCCGAGATATTGCGCTCCAGCACTTCGAGACCATACAATGCCGCACAGCCCTCCGAGCAGATCGCACCATAGGGGGCATCGCTCTCTGCCACCATCCGGGCAGCGGTGGCGGTGTTGGAGTATTCATGCGTCCGCAGTCCACGGGTGCCGATGAAGTGGGAACACTGCGAAAGTGCCTGCGGATGGGAAAAGACTTCTTTGACATCTGCGAGGGCTGTCCCCGGTCTCACGGCAAGGCAGTTGGTGACCTCGACCACCGTGGAGCGGGTGATGTAGAAATTGTATTCGCTCATCAGATCATATGCCTGCACGACACTGCCGGCAGTGGAATTCTGCACCGGGATGATGCCATACTGCACCTTTCCGGACTGGACGGCAGCAAACACATCCGCAAATGTCGGCAGGAAGATCGGATCGCAACTCTCTCCGAAGATCTGTTTGGCAGCGGTCTCTGCATTGGCACCTGCGGTGCCCTGACAGGCGATCGTCGCAGCAGGGGAGAGGTGCAGCGGCAGGAACTCGTAGGGACGTGTCTCCTTGTGCAGCTCATGATATTGCAGGTACTTGCTGATGTCCATGATCGTCTGGAACAGCAGTGCCGAAGCACTGTCAAGCCCCTCCGGTGCCTCTTTCCGGATGCGGGCAAGGATCTCCTTTTCCCGGTCGGTCTGAAAGATCGTAAGCCCGTGTTCTTGCTTGTACAGTGCCACCTGCCTGCAAAGCTCCATGCGCCGGGTGAAGGCGTCCTGTAAAATACGGTCAAGCCCGTTGATCTCCGAGCGTAATTCTTCAAGGTTCATGCGTTTCCTCCTGTAAATCCTTGGAAAACGGGCAGGGGAGAGGGAACATGTGTTCTTTTTCCTCGATCCATGCAGCACATTTTCCATTTTCTGATCAGGCTGCAGGCAGCCTATTCTTCTATTATAGTATAGATCCGGAAAAAAAGCAAGCCCTAAAGCCTGTCAGGAAAAATTTTTTGAAAAAATAATCATCTCTTATAAATTTAGGTATTGAAAAATGCCGGGTTTTATGTTATAATATAATGTACGGAAAAAAGAGGGGGCTGAAAACCTGTGAGAATTCTTGGGATCGACCCCGGATATGCCATCGTGGGCTTCGGGATCGTGGACTATGCCGGGTCGGTGTTTCAGGCTGTGGAGTATGGTGCGATCTATACCGAGGCACACACGCCTTTTACGGCACGTCTTTGCAGTATCGAGGAGGATATGCAGGAGCTGCTGCGGCGTTACCGCCCGGACTGCATGGCGATCGAGCGTCTGTATTTCACCAACAACCAGAAAACAGCGATCGATGTGGCGCAGGCAAGGGGCGTTCTGGTCGTCGCCGCCGCACGGAAGGGCATCCCGGTACATGAGTACACCCCCTTGCAGGTCAAGCAGGCAGCTCTCCAC
>CANQYC010000127.1 GCA_947627945.1 uncultured Clostridia bacterium | reverse complement strand
GGGCTATATTGCAGGGGGGTGCACCCCCCTGCACCCCTGCAGAGAATATTTCACAATCCTCCCACTTTCAGATCCATCAGGATCCATCCTCCGGCAGAATGACGACATCCCGGTGCGGGACGGGGGTGGAAAAAACGATCTGTGTGGAGGTGTTTCCAAAACGCTGCAGCTGTCCGATAAAACGATCCAGCTCCTGCGTACTCGGAAATGCGACCTTGATCAGCATGGAATAGACCCCGGTGACACAGTTGCATTCCAGCACGTTCGGACACTCTGCAATGAAAGGATAAAATTCCGGCTTCTGCTGTGCCGACAGTTCCAGACTGATAAATGCTACGATATGGTACCCGAGTTTCTGCTGGTCGATCTCAGCGTGATAGCCCTGTATCAGTTTCTGCGCCTCAAGCTTCTCGATCCGTGCAGATACCGCCGGTGCAGAAAGAAACACCTGTGCCGCAATGGCTTTCAGCGGCATTCTGGCGTTCTGTTGTAAAATTGCGATCAGCTTCCGGTCGATCTGATCCATAACGATCCCTCCTGTGTCTGCGAATATCCGCCAAAAAAGCGCACCCTCTCCCGAAGGTACGCTCCTTTGCGTGATAAGAAAAGTATAGCACATAAATATGAATTAGTCATGAACAAAGAATTACGATTCTTTTTTCGCTGCCTGTGCCTGCTGCGGACGCTTCTGCTCCACGCTGCGCTGCCGCTTCAGACGGTCGATCTTCGCCTTGCGCTCCTGCACATCCTTGAGTGCATTGGTATAATATGTCTCTGCCTCACGGAAACGGCTCGAGATATATGTATCCGTTGCCTGCTTGATGGCTTCGCTCTCTGCCTGTGTTTTGGCAAGATCGGCATTGACAGCGGTGCGGAGCGAATCGCACTCCTCCTTCGCCTTGGTCACTGCCTCTACGGCACGCTTCTTTGCCTCACGGACGATCGCCTCTTCCGATACGATCACCTTGGCACGATCCTCCGCCTGACGGACGATCTGCTCTGCCTTGGCTTCCGCCTCCTTGATGATGCGGTCACGGTCAAATGCGACCATCTTGGCATGCTTGATCTCCTGCGGCAGATTCAGACGAATATCATTTATCAGCTCACGCAGCCGCTCCCCGTCAATGATGGACTTATGGGAAGCAAACGGCACACCGCTCGCCTTATCCAGCAGTTCATCCATGTCATCCAGAATTTCCTCAATACTCATCTTGTTCCTCCTTAATCAATCGCTCCCGGATCGTGTCCAGAATACATGCCGGCACAAAGGGACTGATGTCTCCGCCGAAATACGCCACCTGCTTGACAACGCTCGAGCTGAGATACATATTCTCCTTGCTGGTCGTCAGAAAAACCGTTTCTGCGCCCTCATACAACACCTTATTGGTGAGTGCCATCTGAAACTCATACTCAAAATCGCTGACCGCACGCAGTCCCTTGACGATGGCGACTGCCTGGACCCGTTTGACATAATTCACCAGAAGCCCATCCAGAATATCAATGACCACATTGTCCAGATGCGCCGTTGCCGCTGCGATCATCATCATCCGTTCCGTGGCAGTGAAGCTTGCGGTCTGTTTGGTGGCGTTGGTGGAGATCAGGACAATGACCTTGTCGAAGAGCGTGGATGCCCTTGTAATGATATCCAGATGCCCAAGTGTGACCGGGTCAAAACTGCCGGGACACACAGCGATCCTTCTCATAGCTCCGCCTCCTCCGCCTGTATCAGCACCGATACTACTATTTTACCATAAAAATAATCTTTTTGCAACCTTAAATTCAATTTTTTTTTCTCTAATTCATAATTTTTTTCATGTTCTGCCACAATTTTCCCTCCCGGCCGCAAAATGGGCACGACTTGGGGGATGATTTTTTCCAGAATTTGCATCCTGTAGGGCGGATCGAGGAATACCAGGTCGAAAGATGCCGGCTCACAACTGCTCAGGAACGACTCCGCCGACCGCTGATACAGCATCGCCTTGTCAGAAAGTCCGGTCTTATCCAGATTCTCCCTCACCACACGCAATGACTGCGGGGACTGATCGACAAACACTGCCTGTGCTGCGCCCCTGCTCAGTGCTTCGATGCCGAGCTGTCCGCTCCCGGCAAACAGATCCAGCACACGCCTGCCGTAAATATCAAACTGGATGGCAGAGAACATGCCCTCCTTTACCCGGTCGGTCGTCGGGCGGACATCAAGTCCCTCGAGCGTCCGCAGCCGGATGCCCTTGGCAGTACCCGTGATCACACGCATTTATGTCTCCTCCTCATGCAGGCTCTCATAGAGCCTGTCCGCAGTTTTCTGGGGGATGCCGGCTGCCCGGAGCATTTCCCTGTCCGCATGCAGCAGGGCATCCTTCGTTTTGAAATGCAGCATCAGCTTCTGTGCCAGCTTCTCCCCGATGCCCTCCACCTGTGTCAGCTCAGAGGCAAACGTGCGCTTCTTATGCTTCTTGTGCATATACGCAACGGAAAAGCGATGCACCTCATCCTGTATGCGTGTCAGCAGCTGAAAGGCACTCTGTGTGCCGGAGACGCTGATCTCACCGCCGCCTGTGGCAATGGCACGGGTACGGTGTTTCGAGTCTTTCACCATGCCGAACAGAGCAATGTCGGGTGCCATTTCCCTGACAATGGGTGCCACGGCATTGACATGTCCCTTGCCGCCATCGAGCAGGATCAGGTCGGGTTTCCGGGAAAACCAGACATCCGAACCGTCGTCAAGGTGACTGAGACGGCGGCGGATGACTTCCTGCATGCAGGCATAGTCGTTCTGCATCCGGGTATCCTTGATCGTGAAACGTTTGTATGCCTTCTTCTGCGGTCTGCCGTTTTCAAAGACCACCATGCCGGCGACCATGGATTCGGAGGCAAGATTGGAAATGTCATAGGACTCGATATATTTCGGCACATTCGCCATACCGAGCAATTTGCCAAGTGCCTCCACGGCAAGCAGCTCCTTGCCGGTGCGGTTCTCATGGACGGCAATATATTCCACCGCATTTTCCTTTGCCATGCGTATCAGTTCCGCACCGCCGCCCCGCTGCGGGACGGTCAGTTTCACCCGCCGCCCTGCCTGTGCGGAGAGCATTTCGGCAAGCATGTCCATTTCCTCTGCCGGTGTCTCAAGCAGGACGACTTTCGGCAGGTCGCTCCGCCCATGATAGAACTGCGGCACAAAAGCATCGAGTGCGGCTTCATCCGCCTGATCACGGAAGTGGAAATTCTGTTTGTCACAGAGCCTGCCATCCCGGTACATCAGCACGGAGATACACAGATCATCCCCATTGTCCGCAGAGGCAAACACATCCGCATCCCGAAAACGGTTGTCAATGATCTTCTGGGACTCCCCTGCCCGCTGGATCGCACGGATCCGGTCACGCAGGACAGCAGCCTTTTCATAATCCATACATTCGGCAGCGGCGTCCATCTCCTGCTGCATCCGTTCCACGGAGGCACCGCTGCCGCTGCGGATGTAGGCGATCGCCTGATCGATCAGCTCCCGGTACTGTGCCTGAGAGATCTTCCCCTGACAGACACCCATACAGCGGCGGATATGGTAGTTGAGGCAGGGTCTCCCCTTCCGGAACATCTGCGGAAATTTCTTCCGGCAGGTGGGAAGGCGGAACACGGTGTTGACCTCCTCTACGGTCGATCTTGTCACAAAACCTCCGGTGTAGGGACCGATATAGAGCGCACCGTCATCCTTTTTCTGCATCTCGGCAGTAATGCGGGGATACGGTTCATCGGAGACCTTGATATAGTGGTATCCCTTGTCGTCCTTGAGAAGGATGTTATAATGCGG
>CANQYC010000126.1 GCA_947627945.1 uncultured Clostridia bacterium | reverse complement strand
GGAGGCGGGCAGCGTGACGCTGCACCCGTGCGGCAACGTGACGTTGCATCCCTGCGCATCCTACAGTGTTCAAATTTTGTGACGGTCAAAGCTTGCGCTGAACTTCGTATAACGCTCATCCCCCAATTCGCCTTACGGCGAAAAGGGGGATGGGCTTTTGTTCACCCCTCCCCCAACGGCAGGCTGCCGGCGCACTGCCCCCATCCCACAAACAACACCGCACAAAGCCATCCTTTGTGCGGTGTTTCCTATAATGTATTGATCTTATCATAGATCGCCTGCATGCGCTGATCCGTTTCCCGGATGGTGCCCGCCAGCTCGGTAAGCTCATCGGACAGCTCCGGCGGAATGGTGCTGTTCGTCTTATAGTGGAGCTGATGTTCAAGACTTGCCCAGTAATCCATGCCGATCGTGCGCACCTGTATCTCCACCGGCACTTCCTGACGGCAGGAGGACAGATACACCGGCACCATCACGATCAGGTGCAGGCTCCGGTAGCCGCTCGGCTTGGGCGTTTTGATGTAGTCCTTGATCTTGACCGGCTTGAAATCCCCCCGCATGGTCAGCAGTTCCGCCAGCGTGTAGATGTCGCTCACATAATAGCACACCACCCGCACCCCGGCAATGTCCGTCAGATGCTCCCGGGCAGACTTCGCCGACAGCGGATACCCCTTGCGCCGGAGCTTTTCCACAATGCTCTGCGGCGACTTGATACGGCTCTCAATGCCGTGGATGGGATTGCGCTGGAATTTCATGCTGAATTCATTGTCATAGATGTTCAGCTGCGTCCGGACAGTCTCCGCCGCAGAATCATAGAGATGCTCCAGCTCCAGAAACTCATAGAACGCTTCGGCAAGCTTTTCCTGATGGTTCGGTATCACCCGTTCGATGGTGTCAAGATAGAATTTCTCATCGTCCAATGGTATTCCCTCCTCCTTGCAGGATCATGCGGATGCAGGGGCATCCCCTGCGCTTTGGGACAAGACCCCGCCCTATATGCAATGTAGGTTCATTATACCACAGTCCGCATGTTTTTGCAAGGAATTTAACAGGAATTTCACCTATTTTTCATTTGTTTAGGATTTCTTTAAGGCTGTCAGAAATAATTCCGGAACCGTATCCTCGCTAAGATCGCTTCATACTTATTATAGAATCTGCCCTCCAGATGCTCCCGGGGACTGCGCAAAAGACGGCAGCCCTCCTCCGCCTCGCTCAGTTTCAGCTCCATGCGGAAGACAGAATCCTCCCCCTCATGGCGCAGATACCATTTCCCCTTGTGGAGACTGCAAAATTCCCGCAGCAGCATCCGTTCCCCATTGGTGCTGCCAAAACCGCCGAGATTGACAATGTCCCGCCGTTCCTCCGGAAGTGCCGTCAGGTGCAGCTCCGCCACACCGTTCTCGCCCTCCCGTGTCAGGGTCATCCGGATCATATACCGCAGCCGTTCCTCCTGCCAGCCCAGTGCCAGACCCGCCAGCACCGCACAGATGCAGCTATCCATATCGCCGTTGACCCAGAGCTGCTCGTCGCAGACATCCAGTTCGATCTCCGCACAGAACCGCAGGATCTCACTCGCATGCTGATGCACGTCCCGCATCACCTGATTGAGGGAAAACCAGTCCCTGCGGCAATTCCCGCTGCGCAGGCGTTCCAGTTCCCGCTGGAAGAAAACGATCCGGTAGATCCGGTAGCATCCGCCCATGATGGTATTGAACAGCGGTGCCATGTCCTGCGCATTGTCCCCCATATAGCGGTAAAGCTCTCGGCAGGAATTCGTGGTCGCCTGTATCATGCCGGTGATGTCCTCGCCGTCATAGGTGAGCTGTTCCTCATGGCGAAACACAGCGATCCGGATGCCGTCCGCCTTGCTGCAGAGCAGTTCACACACATAGGCATCCTGCCCTAAGATCACATGGCGTGAGCAGCCCTCCCACCAGTCGGCAGGAAGCCCCAGTATGCTGTCAAGATGCGCTGCGCCCTCCAGATCGTGGCTGTTCCACACACAGTTCCAGTCACCGTCATACAGGCAGACCGGCTCCGTGCGGGATGCATAGCATCGTTTCAGACCCTCCATCAGTAACGATTCCATACGCATTCCTCCAAACTCCGAGTTCTTTCTACATTGTATCACGATTCACAAAGAAAAGGAAGAAGGTTGTCGATTTTTTTATATGGCGGTCACAAAATTTGTGCAGTGTGTCCGATTTCCTTTCTGATGATTTGTAAAAAATGCAGAAATTTCACATAAGAGCCCCAAAAGTTGCGCATTCTCTGTCAAAGTACTTGCTTTTTTTCGGAAAATAGTGTACAATATTACTGTAAGGGGATCCCGGCATCCTGCTGTCAGGACAGTGCTTCGCACCGCTTTCCGGGGTCACTATAAATCATTAGGAGGTAATTTCCAATGTCAGTAAAAGTTGCAATCAATGGTTTCGGCAGGATCGGCCGTCTGGCTTTCCGTCAGATGTTCGGCGCAGAGGGGTATGAGGTAGTTGCTATCAACGACCTGACAAAGCCCTCCATGCTCGCACACCTGCTCAAGTATGATACCGCACAGGGCGGCTACGCCGGCAGGATCGGCGAGGGACTGCACACCGTCTCCGCTGACGATGAGGCAGGTACCATCACAGTAGACGGCAAGACCCTGAAGATCTATGCTGAGAAGGAAGCAAAGGATCTGCCCTGGGGCGAACTCGGTGTAGACGTTGTCCTCGAGTGTACAGGCTTCTACTGCTCCAAGGCAAAGAGCCAGGCTCACATCGATGCAGGTGCCAAGAAAGTCGTTATTTCCGCACCGGCAGGCAATGACCTTCCGACCATCGTTTTCTCCGTCAATGAGAAGACCCTGACCGCTGATGACACCATCATCTCCGCTGCATCCTGCACCACCAACTGCCTCGCTCCGATGGCAAAGGCTCTGAATGACTATGCACCCATCCAGTCCGGTATCATGAGTACCATCCATGCTTACACCGGCGACCAGATGATCCTCGACGGTCCTCACAGAAAGGGTGACCTGAGAAGAGCAAGAGCAGGTGCTGCCAACATCGTTCCGAACTCCACCGGTGCTGCCAAGGCAATTGGTCTGGTTATTCCGGAGCTGAACGGCAAGCTCATCGGTTCCGCACAGCGTGTACCGGTACCGACCGGCTCCACCACCATCCTGACCGCTGTTGTCAAGGGTGAGAACGTGACCAAGGAAGGCATCAATGCCGCTATGAAGGCTGCTGCTTCCGAGTCCTACGGCTACAATGAGGATCCGATCGTTTCTTCTGATGTTATTGGCATGAAGTACGGTTCTCTGTTCGATGCTACACAGACAATGGTAGCAGAGCTGGGCAATGGTCTGTACGAGGTACAGGTCGTTTCCTGGTACGACAACGAGAATTCCTACACCAGCCAGATGGTAAGGACCATCAAGTATTTCGCAGAGCTGGGCTAAGCTCCTGATACAGCGATACCAGTCCGAAAGGACTGGTATCCTCTTTTTTTCAGGGGAAGTTCAGGATCCTGTAAAATTTTCATAAAAATCATTGACATTTGCGTCTGGATATGTTATACTATTCATAAATCTATTATACAGCAGATCTCCAAAGAGATCTGACCAAGGAGGCAGTTATGAGTCTGTTTCAGAAAACCGCCGCTGTCCTGACAGCGGGACTTATGGTATTGACCGCAGTGGTAGGATCGGCTTCTGTTCCGGATGTCAGTGTGCATGTCAGTGCCGCCTCACAGGGCACCTACAACGATATCAATTACAAGAATTACGGCAGCTATGTGGAGATCGTCAGCTACAACGGCAGTCCCTCTGCTGTGACGATCCCGGAGACCATTGACGGCGTGACAGTCACCACCATCGGCGACTTTGCGTTTGCGAGCTGTTCCCTCAGCTC
>CANQYC010000125.1 GCA_947627945.1 uncultured Clostridia bacterium | reverse complement strand
AAATCCCTCCCACATCCCATATAATGATCGATCCTATTTCAATTTCCCCACAACGACTTGTCTGAAATTCCCATCGTCTGTGCAGGAGATAATGGTCAATCTGTCATCGCCAAAATCGTTAAGTACCTCAACCGCATGAGGATCAACGATGGTATATTCAGCAACAACATATGTGTATCTTGTTTTGCTGCCATGATTATCAGTCAGATAGATCTCGTCGCCTATTTTTATCTGATCTAGTTCATTAAAGATCTCCGCATATATCGTACTATTGTGTCCTGCAATACAGTAGTTACCATGACCGAGCGAACCTGTCCCTGTAAAATGTCCTGCGGATACCTGAAGTGCCTTTTGATCTGTTCCTTCCAGAACGGGGACTTTGATATTCAGGCTTGGAATTTCCAGTACAATATTTTCTTCCAAAAGTTTTTTGAGATACAGTTCCCTGCTTATTTTTTTATATGCAAAAAGTGATAGTATGGAAACGCCGCAGATGATCATCATAATTCCGATCATCCTGATTACTTTTCTTTTCATACTGCCCTCACGAAGTAAGAGCATCATAAAGATGCTCTTACTCTTAATGATATTATTGTGTTTCTTTTCTCGTTGCAACAACGATCGCTGTGCCTGTCAATGCCATAAGAGCTGCCATTCCAATGATCAGTTTGTAGATGTCTGAATAGCCTGTCTGCGGCAGTGTTGTTTCAGTTGTGGTAGAATTGGTACTTGTTGTGGCATTAGTAGATGCACCGGATGCATTTTCCGTCGCAGCGGTCGTCACAGTTGTGGTAGAATCAGAATTTGTTGTAGCATCAGCAGATGTACTGGATGCGTTTTCCGTTGCATCCGTTGTCACAGTTGTGGTAGAATTAGTACTTGTTGTGGCATCAACAGACGTGCTGGATGCATTTTCCGTTGTATCCGTTGTCACAGCTGTGGTAGAATCGGTACTTGTTGTGGCATCCGTAGCCGGCTGTGTTTCCGGCTCCGTAGGTGTTGTCGTATCGGGACTGTTCATAAGCTCGACAGTAACGATCGGAATGTCCTGATTCGTTCTCAGCATCAGTTCAAAAGTTCTGTACACCTCATATGTACTGTGCCCCTTGTATTCCTCTGCACAAAGCTTCAATCTCACTATGTCATACTCGTCACCCTGCACCATTGTGGTACCCGGAACTTTCTCAACTTCAATAGCAAGTTCACTTGGTATCCCTAAGTCATCCATGAATCTTTCCTTTTGAATATTGCCATCCTCATCTAAATATCTTGATACATCGTAATATCCTGATTCATTATAATAGTACAAATCATAAGTGACGGTATTTTCATATACGCCCCCGGCATCAATATTTTCTATGATGGAAGGAAATTCCTCAGAGTATGCTTTCAGTTCCTCGTCGCTCATCTCGAGTAACCGATCAAAATTGTTGGGTGTGGTAGTATTTGGACCGCCAACCAGATCGACACCAACAAATGCAATATCTTGGTTCGCGTGCAGCATCAGTTCATAAGTTCTGAAGATGTCATATGTACTGTGTCCCTTGTATTCATCTGTACGCAGTCTCACTCTGACAACGTTACACCTGTACCCATTTACAGTTTCGACTCCCAAATAATTCAGGATGACATCACTAACGAGTTCGCTTGGTATCCCTAAGTCATCTATGAAGCTATCCCCCTGAAAACCTTCCTCACCCATGTAGTTATCCAAATATCCCCCCGGCACATCATAATAGCACAACGCATAAGAAACAGTATTATCAAATATAGCCGAAAAGGAAAGACCCTCTATGATGGAAGAAAATTCCTCCGAGTACGCTTTCAGTTCCTCGTCGCTCATCTCAATTAGCTGGTCAAAGGTGAGAGGTGTGGTAGTATTTGGACCGCCAACCAGATCGACACCAACAAATGCAATATCTTGGTTCGTGTGCAGCATCAGTTCATAAGTTCTGAAGATGTCATATGTACTGTGTCCCTTGTATTCATCTGTACGCAGTCTCACTCTGACAACGTTACACCTGTACCCATTTACAGTTTCGACTCCCAAATAATTCAGGATGACATCACTAACGAGTTCGCTTGGTATCCCTAAGTCATCTATGAAGCTATCCCCCTGAAAACCTTCCTCACCCATGTAGTTATCCAAATATCCCCCCGGCACATCATAATAGCACAACGCATAAGAAACAGTATTTTCAAATATAGGCGCAAAGGAAAGACCATCTATGATAGAAGAAAATTCCTCCGAGTACGCTTTCAGTTCCTCATCGCTCATCTCAATTAGCTGGTCAAAGGTGAGAGATCCATAGTCTGCCTCCCCATAGACAGTGTCACTTTGTTCCTCTGCCGCCGCATAGAATGGGAGCGCAAAGCAAAGAAACATCCCCGAGATCAAGATAGACAGTAATCTTTTCATGTTTAATAACCTCCTTGATGATCATGTGTTAAAGTTTTCATCTTTTGTACCATGTGATTTTTACCGCCGTCACAGTCCCCCTTTCCTGCCGGTGCGTTTTACGTAACAGTCCTTCCTTTCCTGCCAGCACGTTTCAATTGAGCATAAGCAACTGCTCTTGTGTTAAGTATAGCACATTTGCTGGAAAATGTCAACACCTTTTCAAAATTTTATCTACATAAACATTATAGCACGAAAAAGTGATCTGTGCGGGAAGTTGTAGTGAAATGCCGGATTTTTGTAGTGAACGGGAATAAATTCTTTTTTGAATTTCAGAATCGTGGGAATGAACCATTTGAAGCTGAAAACGGCTTCTCTGTCCATGATCCCTTTTTTCGTGATAAGAATTGCCGTACCGTCCTGCTTTTTGTCCATTTTTCACCTCCTGAGTAAAATTATGTGCAGCAGCCCAAACACTGCTGCACATATTCATTCACCACATTTTGCTGCACTGTTGATGAAACAAGAAGCTGAGTAAGAACAGCAGGCGCATCATCGGCAGAAATGCTTTCTCATTCCCCCTATGTCATTTCGATTCCTCCGTTTCTTGATATTCAAAGAAAATATCCATTGAAGTTACACGATCATCATCATAATATACTATGATGCACTTATCCGGACTGCTATAGTAATATGCACTTGGTGCGGAACCTCGCTTATTAGGCTGTCCCCAAGTTTCATACACCTGTTCCATTGGGGTATCCACTTGGATCCCCTGAATTGACAAACCATCTAAATGCCCTATATAACCGACAGGACAATCATCCGCATAATCCTCAGTAAGGACATGATTAAATTCTAAAAAGGCTATTCTATCATCATTACTATTATATAGTGCAGCCGTACAGCCATCATTTGTAAAAGGATCATCTCCCATTGATCCTAAATGATATTCATCCCCCAGATCATTCATAGTAAATGGCATTGGAATAGCTTTCCCGTCCAGCGTTGTCTGTGACATGGCAGTATCCCAATCAAAGGTTCCCGAACCGGTCAGGGATCCTGCCGTTTCTTCTAATTGGACAGTCGTTTCTGTCTGCGGGTCGGTGTTGCTGTTACTGCATCCGGAAAGCAACCCGCCGAAAAGGAACGTACATAACAAGATCATTGCTGTTTTTTCATTGATCTTCTCCTTTCATTCCACGATATTCCCGTCCTCGATGCGTATCACCCGTTCGCACTGTTCGGCAATGTTCGGATCATGTGTGACGATCACGACCGTATTTCCTGCCTCGTGGAGAGAATGGAAGAGCTGCATGATCTCCGCAGAGGTCTTGCTGCCGACAGCCCTTGCACCTTCTTCAAGGATGCCCACGACTCTTACCGTCTGTGCAGTAAAGACCCCGCCATCTTTGCTTGCCATTTCCACCTCGATCAGATCTCCGACCTTCCATCCATTGGCATTTTCCGAAACAACGACTTCGAGTTCATCTGCATCCAGATCGAGCCATCGTCCCGCAGATAGGTACGGCTGATAG
>CANQYC010000124.1 GCA_947627945.1 uncultured Clostridia bacterium | reverse complement strand
CATTTTTCCGCAGCAGTCCATCCATAATGGAAAATTCAGGTTGCTTCATTTGGTTCCTCCCCGGTCGGTGTTTCTGCCTTCTTCCCGGCATTGTTTGCCGCATGCCAGATGGCGGCGGTCAGGATGACCGCACAGACAGGTGCGTATTCCAGCTCTTTCTCACAGGCAAGCCATCCGTTGACCAGTCCCGTCACGATGGCGGCATAAAAGGAGACCGTTTCTTTACGGGGCATGGCGCAGGGGTCTCCCACCAGAAAAATGGCGGCAAAGAGCGTCATATTGGTGTATAGCAGCGGGATCGAGGTTTCTCCTGTAAAGAAGACATACAGCGAGATGCCAGCCAAATATCCCAGTGCTGCCCAGAGGTCGATCTTTTGGCGCATTGCCAGCACGACCAGTCCCACGCCCAGGAGCAGGAGACATCCTGTTCCCATGGGACCACGGACGGTACCGATGAGAAGATCGAACACTTCCGGGTGTGCGGTGCCGTGACTGAACATGCAGCTCAGGGAAATGCCCGGTGCGAAAGAATTGCCGAACAGTGACAGATATTTTCCCGGTTCCGGGAAATACAGGATCTCATCCTCCCAGCACAGCACGGCAAAGAGATACCCTGCGGCTGCCGGGGGGAATATGGCATTTGTCCGGCTGCCTAAGACATGAATGACAAGGACGCTCATGAATACGGTGCTGAGCAGCACGATCGAATAGGGGACGGTGGCGGGCATCATCAGTGCCAGTATGAGTGCCGCTGCCACATGGTTCAGATCCGACCTCTGGTAGGGCTTTCCGAGCAAAAACAGGCAGAACAGGTCTGTTGCCACGGCTGTCACTGCGGCAAGTCCGAAGACTGCCGCCGCACGGATGCCATAAAAGCAGATGCTGACAGTACAGAGGGATAGGAGCAGTGTCCAGAATTCCGGGGAATAGGTGCGGCTGCCGGGATTCATACGGTGCCTCCTGCGTTTCGCAGACGGGCGGCTGCCGCTTGCAGATCATCGCTGCGGAACAGATAGCTGCCTGCCACGAGCAGGTCTGCCCCGGCATCTGCTGCAATGGTGCAGGTATCGGCATCGATGCCGCCGTCCACGGCGACCCGGATATCCCGGTCACCGACCATGTGTCTGACCTCCCGGATCTTCTGTGTCATGTCATGCAGATACCCCTGCCCGCCGAAACCCGGTTCCACCGTCATGACAAGGATGCTGTCAAGCTTGTCCAGATATGGCAGCAGTGCCGCTGCGGGCGTGGCAGGTTTCAGGGAGATGCCAGCCCTGCATCCGGCATTGCGGATCTCGTCTATCGTCCGGGCGGGATCACTGCTGCTTTCGAGATGAAAGGTGATCCAGTCCGCACCTGCCTTTGCAAAATCCCTGACATACCGGCAGGGGTCTGTTATCATCAGGTGAACGTCCATGCACAGGTCACTTGCGGCGGAGATCGCCTGTAAAACCGGCAGACCGAAGGAAATATTCGGAACAAAGACACCGTCCATGACATCGAAATGCAGCATGTCGATGCCGGCACGTTCCAATCTTTTCAGCTCCGCCCCCAGATGCAGCATATCTGCGCTGAGGATGGATGCGGAAACGGTAATGTTCAAATCAGTACCTCCTTTGGCGGAGCAGCCTCAAAGCTCTCCTATTCTATTATAGCGAAAAAAAGCCGCCTCGTCAATACCTGAGGTGTGATTTTTTACAGAAATCCATTGTACCGTCTGAAATGATGCCCTCCATGGCACTGGAAGAAATTGTCTGTTATTGCGGGATCGTGCCGGAATGCTGCCGCTTTGCCTGTACCATATGGGCTGACGGAGAAAGTTTTTCCGAAAAAATAAAAAAACACTTGACAACGGCGGAAATATGTAGTATAATAATTGGGTATGGTGCCGCAGGGTAACCGCCTGCTGTGCCCCGTTTCTCTGATTCACTTCGAGGCTCCCCGGGTATCCCCGTGCCCGGACGTGCGTGATGAGGAGGCGGCAACAATGACTGATAAATGGAGGAATTGTTATGTCTACAACCATGCCGAAGGCTGGCGAAGTCAGCCGTAACTGGTATATATTAGATGCCACAGACAAGCCCTTGGGCAGAGTGGCAGCACAGGCAGCAGTTCTGCTGCGTGGCAAGCACAAGCCCACTTTTGTCCCCCATGTGGACTGCGGTGATCATGTTATCATCATCAACTGCGAGAAGGCGATCCTGACTGGCAAGAAGCTGGAGCAGAAGAAGTTCTACTGGCACACTGGCTGGATCGGCGGACTCAAAGAGGTTTCCTACAAGAAGCTGATGGCTGAGAAGCCTGAGCGTGCGATGACGATCGCTGTGACCGGCATGCTGCCGCACAACAGCCAAGGTGTTGCACAGGCAAAGCGTCTGCGCACGTTCCGTGGTGCTGATCATAAGCATGCAGCACAGAAGCCGGAAGTATTTGAGTTTTAAGAGGAGGATTGCGCTATGTACGAACCGAAGGTTGCTTACCACTATGGCACTGGCAGAAGAAAGCATTCCGTGTCCAGAGTCAGACTGATCCCGGGTAACGGAAATATTACGATCAATGGCAGAACGATCGATGATTATTTTGGTCTGGAGACCCTGAAGCTGATCGTGCGTCAGCCTCTGGCACTGACGAATACAATGGAGAAGTTTGACGTTGTCTGCACTGTTTCAGGCGGCGGCGTGACTGGTCAGGCAGGTGCCATCCGTCATGGTATTTCCCGTGCGCTGCTCCAGTATGACGCAGAGCTGCGTCCGGCTCTCAAGGCAGCAGGCTTCCTCACTCGTGACCCGAGAATGAAGGAGAGAAAGAAGTACGGTCTCAAAGCCGCAAGACGGGCTCCGCAGTTTTCGAAGAGATAAAAGGATTTTTGCAAAACGCCTATATTATGGCATTTTCGAGAATATCTTACAAGGTTGTTCAATGAAATGCTGTGAATGTAAACCTCTTTGCCGGGAAACCGGCAGAGAGGTTTTTATTTTAATTCAGTTCATCGGAAAGTTTAGCGTCTATCGTGTCAGCAAGACGTATCTTCTGCTTCTGGAGTACATCGGCATAGATATTTGCTGTAACTCCTATGTCACAATGCCCAAGGTGTTCGGAGATCACTTTCAGATCTACTCCGCTGTTCAGTAAAAGTGTGGCATTACAGTGACGAAGCTTATGCAGCGTCATGTCCTCAAACTCAGTGCCTTTAGTCATACGCTTCAGAGAATGATATACTGAGTTGCGGTCACGGTAATTGCCAAGACCAGAGGGGAAAACCATTTCGGGGTGAGCATACTTGTTTCCGAGAGCATTTTTCAATTGCTCAATGTAGGCTTGCTGATCTTTGAGACAATTCTCAACAGTTGAATTCATGGCAATCAGACGAATACTGCTTTTTGTCTTTGGCGAGTCAAGGTAGCACTCTCCGTCAACGCAGAACAGCGTATGATGAATGAATATCGTTTTTTTCTCAAAATCAATATCCTCCCACGCCAAACCGAGGCATTCTCCTATCCTCATGGCTGTGAACAGCAGAATGATCAAAATACGCTTCGCATCTTTGTCCCACGGCTTGTCACGGATAAGGTGGAGAAACCGCTTTGTTTCTTCCTCAGAAAGAGAATAACGCTTTCCGCTATCCCTTTTCTTCGGAATTATCACGTTCTGACAAGGATTGTCCCTTGCAAAACCCTGCTGTAAGGCTCTGCGGTAGATACTCTGCACCACGATATAGACCTTTCTTACCGAAGTCGCATTCAAATGATGCTCTTTGCCAAGCACTTTCAGAAACTCTGTCAGCAGCGGTGTGGTAATGTCTTTTAGCTTTTTATTACCAAGAATCGGAGCAATATGATTTCTGTACTGATTTTCGTAGTTCAAAACCGTAGTGGGCTTCAATTCTTAGGGAGCATAGTTCTCAAAATACCATTCAGCTAACTCAGAAAAACGCATATTCTCGTTGAGTTGTGAATAACCTTTGCAGTGCCTTTCAAACTCAAAAGCGTACTTCTGAGCCAGCTTTTCTGCCTTTTTGGTGATATGCCTTCCGGCGGAACGTAAGTAGTGGATTTGACGATCTGATTTCCGTTGATGTCACAATCTATGAATACTCTTATGAGAAACTTTCCGTTTCTGTTTGTTATATTTGCCATATTAGCCCACCATGCCGACTCACGTCGGCACAAAAAGGAATGAAAACGCTTTACAAAAGAGTAAAAGTATGGTA
>CANQYC010000123.1 GCA_947627945.1 uncultured Clostridia bacterium | reverse complement strand
CCCTCCCCGCTGGCGGGGAGGGGGTTGGGGGTGGGGCAATAGCCAGCCCCCGCAGGGCGGCTGGCGTTTCCCGAACTCTCATGCGTGAAAAACAAAACAACAGCTATCCACTCCCTGCGTGTCCCCAAAAGCCCGCCACCCTTTGCGCAAAGCGCATTGGGTGGCGAGCGTTATACGAAGTTCAGCGCAAGCCTTGACCGTCACAAATCTTGAACACCACGCAATGCGCACGGGTGCAGCGTCACGCTGCCGGTGCCGGGCGTTTCGCTACTGTGGTCGAGGATTTTTGCGGGTTTTTTGTTTGAAATGCAGAAAAAATAAAACATCGCTAAAAAAATCACAAAAAGGGCTTGAAAAAAACGGTGCAGTATTATATACTAATAATAGTGGATCCGTATACGCCCAAGGGCTGCTGCCCATTTTACAGGAGAGGTTGCTTGTATGAACCAGAATGCTGTCATCGAGGCACTCGGGAACGGTGCCTTTGATCATTGCCTGACCGCTATGTATGCCTGCAAACAGGAGGAGTTGTCGCCCTACAGAGAGCGCATTGCCGATGCCGTGAGAGCCTTTGGCAAGGAATTTGGCTCCGATGGTGATATCATGCTTTTTTCTGCACCCGGACGCACCGAGCTGTGCGGAAACCATACCGACCATCAGGGGGGACATGTCCTCGCCAGTGCCGTTACACGGGACATCATCGGCGTGGCAAGGCGAAACGACAGCGGCAGCATCCGCCTGAAGTCCGAGGGGATGCCCATGAACTGCATCACCCTTGCTGACCTTTCCCCGCTGGCGGAGGAAAAAGGCTCTGCCGCTTCCCTGCTCCGGGGCATCGCCGCCCGTTTCGCATGGCTCGGCTTCCCCGTCACAGGCTTCGATGCGTATACCGTCTCGGATGTGCCCCGTGGTTCCGGGCTTTCCTCTTCGGCTGCCTTTGAGGTGCTAGTCGGCAATATCTGCAATGGTCTGTTCGCTGACGGCAGCATCGACCCGCTCCAGATCGCACAGATCGGACAGTATGCCGAAAATGTCTACTTCGGAAAACCCTGCGGACTGATGGATCAGACCGCCAGTGCCGTGGGCGGCGTCATTGCCATTGATTTCAGCCGCCGTACCCCGGCATATACCCGTGCGGATGTCGATCTCGCTGCGGAGGGATATGCCCTCTGCATCCTCGACAGCGGTGCCAGCCATTCCGGGCTTACGGAGGCATATGCCGCTGTTCCCGCTGAAATGCGTGCCGTGGCAGAAGTACTCGGACATCCCGTGCTGTCACAGGTCAAAAAATCCGATGTCCTCGCCGCCATGCCTGAGATCCGGCAGCGGTGCGGCGACCGGGCATTTCTGAGAGCCTTGCATTATTTCGGGGATGATGAACGTGTCCAGCGTGCTGTGCGGTCACTCCGGAATGGCTATTTCGCACAGTATTTAGAGGAGATCCGGGCATCCGGGCGTTCTTCTTTCCAGTATCTGCAAAACGCTGCGCTTTACAGCGATCCCTGTCATGAGGAAGTCGCTGTCACCATCGCACTGTGCGAGGAACTGCTTGGCGGCAGAGGTGCCGTCCGGGTACATGGCGGCGGATTTGCCGGCACGGTGCAGGCATATGTCCCGCTGGACATGCTCGAGGAATTCTGCCGCAAGACCGATACCATCCTCGGTGCCGGCAGATGCCGTGTGCTTCGGCTGCGCCCCGTCGGCGGACTGCAGCTCACACCGGATGCATAACATTCGGACATAATTGATCAGGAGGTAAGTATCATGGGTAATATTCTTGTCACCGGCGGTGCCGGATTTATCGGGAGCCATACCTGCGTGGAGTTTCTGGAGGCAGGCTATGGCATCGTTGTTGTTGACAATCTCAGCAATGCCAAGGAGGAAAGCATCCGCCGCATTGAGAAGATCACCGGGAAGTCTTTCCCGTTCTATAAGGCAGATGTGCGGGATGCGGACGCCCTCAGAAAGATCTTTGCCGAGCAGGACATTTCCGCTGTCGTTCACTTTGCCGGACTGAAGGCAGTCGGGGAATCTGTGGAAAAGCCGCTCGAATATTATGAAAACAACCTGAACGGAACATTTGTTCTTCTCTCTGCCATGCGTGAGGCAGGCTGCAAGACAATGGTCTTTTCCTCCTCTGCCACGGTGTATGGCATGCATAACCCGGTGCCCTATGTAGAGGACATGCCCACTTCTGCCACCAATCCGTATGGCTATACAAAAGTAATGATCGAGCAGATCCTGCATGACATCTGCCATGCGGATCCGGAATTCCGGGTGATCGCCCTGCGCTACTTCAACCCCATCGGCGCACACAAGAGCGGTCTGATCGGAGAGGATCCCAATGGCATTCCGAACAATTTGCTGCCCTACATCGGGCAGGTCGCTGTGGGCAAGCTCCAGCAGCTCTCCGTGTTCGGGGATGATTATGATACACCGGACGGCACGGGCGTGCGGGACTACATCCATGTGGTCGATCTGGCAAAGGGACATGTCTGTGCCCTTGCGTATGCCGCAGAGCATACCGGATTTCTCCCGATCAACCTTGGCACCGGCAACGGCGTGAGTGTGCTGGAGATGGTGCATGCCTATGAGAAGGCATGCGGTCATGCGATCTCCTACCGCATCGCACCGAGACGTGCCGGAGACATCGCCTCGTCCTATGCAGATGCGTCCCGTGCAAAGGAACTGCTCGGCTGGGAGGCAAAGGAGACCCTGACATCCATGTGCGAGGACAGCTGGCGATTCATGCAGCAGAACCCGAATGGGCTATAAGCGGGGGAAGGAACTGTAATGGAACCGTTTTTCATCATTTTAGGTGCTGTCATCATCATCCTCCTGCTGGTGCTGCTGCTGGGCGGCAAAAAGAAAAGCTGGCGCACGCTGCTGGGCTTCTTTGTCGAAGAAGTGGATGCAGAGGCGGAGGGAGACAGTGACGGAAAGCCGCAGTCGGTCAGCACCGCTGCCGGCAGAAAGAAGCATCCCCTGCCCGCAGATCCCAAGGCAGCCACCCGCCGCAACCCGAATCAGGCGTATACAGAAATGGCGATCCTCATGCAGAAGATCGACGAACGCCGCCGTGTGGTGGACAGCAGCGGACATTCCACGCTGTACGACGAGTATTTTGAGCTGGTGTTCGAGACACGCAAGGGCGGCATGCTGCATCTGGTCGCATCCCGTGCTGCTTTCAAGGAAGTGCCCTTCAATCAGGAGGGTGCAGTGACCTATAAGCATGGCACCATGATCAAATTCAAGTATGCCGGCGGTCTGATCTCGGACGAGTATTCCCCGGCACGCCGCTGAAATATTCCCTATGAACAAAAGAAAAGAGGCATTTTCATTGAGAAAGAACAGAGAACGAAATGCCGGTAAGATCGCAGCAGGCATCCTTGCGCTGTGTATGGCAGCCGCAGGTATGCCGCCTGTCTATGCGGAGGAAACATCTGCGGATGTGACACTGCCGCAGCTGGCAGAACAGAAAGATCTGCTTGCCGTTACCGGCTCGACAAAGATCCCGGATACCATTACACAGGGATCCAGTATACAGATCAAGGGGACAGTCACCTCTGCCGTATCCAACATCACACTGCTTACCGCAGCGATCTATGACCGTGACGGCAGGCAGGTCTGCGGCAAGGTCACCGCACCCCATGCCCGCAGCTATGATCTCTCAAAGCTTGACAAGTATCTGACATTCGACCAGCTCAAACCGGGCACCTATACCTATGCTGTCATGGTGACGAACCGGGCGAGCCGGAATTATGCGATCATCAACAAGACATTCACCGTCACGGGCAGCAGTTCCGACAAGCTGACAGTATCCGGCTGCACGGCACCGTCCTCTCTGCGGGCGGGAGAGGGGTTCCCCATCAAGGGCACCGTCACTTCCGGCTCCGAGATCACGGCACTGACAGTGGGTGTATATGATGCGGACGGCAGATTTGTGACCGGCAAGACCATTGCCCCCCACACCAAAAGCTACGATCTGCACCAGCTCGACAGCTATGTGCAGTTTGATCTTCTGACGGCGGGCAGCTATACATTTGCCGTCATTGCGTCCAATGCGTCGCAGACGAATTATGCACTGGTGAGCAAGAAATTCACGGTAGGCAGCAGCACTGCCGCATCGGACAAGCTGACCCTCACAGGCGGTACACAGGTACCCGCATCTATGGCTGTCGGGAAATGTCTTACTGTGAAAGGCGTTGTCACCTCGCAGACGTCCGCCATGAAAGCACTGACAGTCGGTGT
>CANQYC010000122.1 GCA_947627945.1 uncultured Clostridia bacterium | reverse complement strand
CCATGCAGAGGGCGATGTGGCAACGGCAGTTACAAACACATGGACAACCGCCAAAGAACAGGTCAAGACGATCGTCAACAATGTGGTGTTTCCTGTCATGGATGTCATACTGGTGGTGCTGCTGTTCGTCAAAATTGCGGGTGTGTACCTTGAATATCGCAAGCACGGACAGTTGGAATGGACACCGATCGCCATTATTTTTGGTGGTCTGCTGTTCTCGCTGACTGCTCCATTATACCTGTGGAGCATCATTGACTAAGGCAATGACCTGAAAATGCGCCCTTTTCATGCCTTAATTCAGCAAAGTCTATCTGGATCAAGCTGCGGAAAGCAGCGTTAAGGTCAGTATCAGGGCGTATTACATGAAGCACAGCAGTCTGTGAAAGCAGGCTGCTTTTTTTATGCACAGAAACGGAGGATCGTATGTACGAATATATTTACGGAAAAGATGACAGCCGCTTTCAGTTTTTCAAAATGCCTATGTCCCTGTTCTCCGGTGAGCTGTTGACGGCATTATCGAACGAAGCGAAGCTTTTATATGGCTTGCTGCTTGACCGCACGGGACTGTCTGCTGAACACAACTGGACGGATGAGAACGGCAGGGTGTATATCCACTTCACGAATGCCGAGGTCTGTAAAACGCTGCGCATCGGAATGCAGAAAGCGGTGAAATTATTCCGGGAACTGACTGCTGCCGGACTGATCGAGCGCATCCGGATCGGGCTCGGCAAGCCGGACAAAATTTTTGTCAAGCAATGCTGTCCGGCTTCTTCCGCAGAAAAAGGTGAGGAAACTCAGCCGGGATCATCTGTCAATACAGAAGAAATTCCACCATCCGGAAGTACGGAAATCATCGCTCAGGATATACCGGCTTCATCTGTCTTTCCTATGAATAATCAAACTAATAGATTCAGAGAAAATCAATCAGATCCATCCTATCCAGTCCGGCTGAAGCAGAATGAAAAAATACAGAAGAAAAAATCAATTTCCTACAGGGAATACCGTGAGATCATCAAGGAAAATATCGAATATGACTGGTTCACAGAGGGTTATGCGGCACATGAAAATATCAGCGGTTCACAGGAAGAACTGGACGGCATGGTGGAACTCATGACGGAATGTGTCTGTGCGGAGCGACCCATGCGCATTCACGGGCAGGAGATGCCAGCCGAAATTGTACGCTCCCGTTTTCTGAAGCTCACATCAGAGCATATCGAGTATGTGTTTGACTGCCTGTCCAAAACGAGAACAAAGATCTCCAATATCCGGGCATATCTGATGACGGCACTGTACAATGCGCCTGTCACAATGGGTAGTTACTATTCCACGCTAACACGGTGTCAGATGGCGCAATAGGGGGGTAAATATGAAGTTTATTCCATTCACGGAAGAAGAAAAAGAGCGTGCCAATTCCGTAGATCTGCCGGAATTTTTGCAGATGCGGGGAGAAACCATCAGATCCGCCGGACGGGAATATGTGCTTATTTACACGGATGAAACCGGGACACATGACAGCATTACCATGCATGGCAGCATGTGGTTTGATCACAAGCATCAGGTCGGCGGGGGTGCCATTCAATTCATGCAATATCACTATGGCATGAATTTTCCGGATGCAGTAGAGGCTTTGCTTGGCAATGCGGTTCATCATGCGCAGAGAAAATCCCCATACTCCGGATTGAAGCAGAAAAAAGCATTCCGGCTGCCAGAAGCCAGCCCGAACATGCATCGGGTATATGCCTATCTTTTGAAGCAGCGGTGTATTGCAAAGGAAATTGTGGATCATTTTGCCCGTCAAAAAACGCTGTATGAAGATGCAGAATACCACAATGCGGTGTTTGTAGGGGTCGATGAAAACGGTGTACCACGGCAGGCACACAAGCGGTCGACCATCACATTCGGAAAGAGCTTCCGCATGACCTGTGAAGGATCCGACACCAGATATTCCTTTGCACACTTCGGAAATTCCGGGCGGTTATTTGTGTTTGAAGCCCCCATTGACCTGCTGAGTTTCCTGACACTTTACCCCGAAAACTGGCAGGCACATTCCTACCTTGCTCTGAATGGCGTGTACGAAAATGCCTTGGTGCAAGCATTAAAAACGCATGGATCATTGCAGGAAATTGTGCTTTGCACAGACAATGATGAGGGCGGCATCGAAGCGGCATACCGGCTGCGGGATATTCTGAATGAACTGGGATATGCCCATATCAAGCGATTTTCACCGTCTCTGAAAGACTGGAATGAGATGCTGAAAGCACAGCACGGTATTCCGGCACAGCCGGCTGTTCCCCATCGCCGTAGGGAAGCCTACCTGACATGTGCAGATGATCTGGAGCCGTGTTCATTCCAAGCACAGGACGCCGGATGTATCATGCAAAAATTATTTTGGGACGGACAATATCAGAAACTTGCGGCATATGCGCTTTCTGGTGCTGCATATTATCTGAACCGGACAGGCTGTGCAAATGCATTTTCTGCCCTGCACAGAAAACTGAAGCAGGAATACTGTCCCTACAAAGATCATGCTTCCAGACAGGCAGAACGGCAACGCTGCACAGAGGCTGTGCGCCGGAGCAGTGAAGCAATTTCAAAGCCGATACAGACGAAGGAACGGGCAATTGCAGCCGCAATACTGCTCTATGAAACTGCCGACTGCGCTTTGCATCTGCATGCAGAGGAACAGCTTGTGCAGGAAGAAACACCGAACGAAAGTCCGGCATTTGCCTATGGGTAGGAGGACGTCAGATGGAGCTAAAACAAATTATGACTCTTGCGGCGGTCTGCATGGCATTCGCCGTTTTTATTTTTGCATCGTATTTTTGGGAAGGACACAGCCTGAACCACATCCGTTCACACAAAGTCGGGGACGGGCAGCATGGCACAGCTCGCTGGGCAACCAAAAAGGAAATCAAAAACACATTTTCTTTCCTGCCATTTGAGCCGGAACTGTGGAGAAAAGGTCAGGACCTTCCGGGAATTCAAGGTACGGTCGTGGGATGCAGGGGCAGAAAAAAGACCACCGCATTGGTCGATACCGGTGACGTGCATACGCTGATGATCGGTGCTGCCGGAGTCGGAAAAACAGCGTATTTTCTGTATCCGAACATTGAATTTGCCTGTGCGGCAGGCATGAGTTTTCTGTCCACGGATACCAAAGGAGACGTTGCAAGAAATTACGGACAAATTGCAAAAAAATATTACGGCTATCATGTGTCCGTCATTGATCTGCGCAACCCGACACGGTCGGATGAAAACAATATGCTGCACCTTGTGAATAAATATATGGACATCTATCTTGCGGATAACAGCAATATTTCTGCAAAGGCAAAAGCAGAAAAATACGCTAAGATCACGGCGAAAACCATTATCCACATCGGCGGCGGTGACAGTTCTGCATACGGTCAGAATGCATTTTTCTATGATTCGGCTGAGGGCTTGCTGGCATCTGTGATTTTACTGATAGCGGAATTCGGAGAGAAAAACGAACGGCATATTGTTTCCGTGTTCAAGCTGATACAAGATCTTACTGCTAAACCGCCGCAGATAAATCCAAAGGAAAAATCAAAGATGTATTTTACAAAATTGATGGAAATGCTGCCGTCAGAACACAAGGCAAAATGGCTTGCTGGGGCAGCTCTCAATACCTCGGAACAGGCAATGCTGTCGGTGCTGAGTACGGCACTTTCAAGATTAAATGCATTTCTGGATTCAGAAATGGAGCAGATCCTGTGCTTCGGGACAGCAATTGACGCAGAGCGTTTTTGCAGTGAAAAATCGGCAATATTCGTTATCCTGCCGGAAGAAGATCAGTCCAAATATTTTATGGTGTCATTGCTGATCCAGCAGTTATATCGGGAAATTCTCACCATAGCCGATGAACATGGCGGCAGCTTGCCAAACCGGGTGATGTTTTATTGTGATGAGCTTGGCACATTTCCGGAAATTGAAGGGTTGGAGGCGATGTTTTCCGCAGGACGTTCCCGAAAAATTTCCATTGCGGCAATTATCCAGTCCTTCGCCCAACTGGAACAGACCTATGGCAAGGAAGGACAGGAGATTATTACTGACAACACACAGCTTACGATTTTTGGCGGATTTGCGCCGAATTCACAGTCGGCAGAGGTGCTGTCAAAGGCACTTGGTGAACAGACTGTGCAGTCCGGCAGTGTGTCCCACGGCAAAGAATCTTCCTCCTCTTTGCAGATGATCGGCAGACCGCTGATGACAGTTGATGAATTAAAATCCATGCCGAAAGGACAATTTATCGTCATGAAAACCGGTACGCATCCGATGATCTCTCCCTTGAAATTGTATTTTCAGTGGGGCATCACATTTGAA
>CANQYC010000121.1 GCA_947627945.1 uncultured Clostridia bacterium | reverse complement strand
AACGCTCGGTCCGCAATGGCACATGCCGTACCTGCCACGCCGCCGATGTAGGCAGCCCTTGCGCCATAGACGGCACCGTCATACCCCTGCGCACGGCGGGAACCAAATTCCATGACCGGACGTCCCTGTGCGGCGGTGACGATGCGGTTTGCCTTCGTGGCGATCAGGCTCTGGTGATTGAGGGAGAGCAGCACCATGGTCTCTATGAGCTGTGCCTGCATGGCAGGACCACGCACCGTCAGGATCGGCTCACCCGGAAACACCGGTGTGCCCTCCGGCACTGCCCACACATCGCAGCAAAACCGGAACTGCCGGAGATACTCTAAGAACTGCCCGCAGAACAATCCTTTTCCTCGCAGATAGGCGATATCCTCCTCTGTAAAGTGCAGACCTTTGAGGTAGGTGATCACCTGCTCCAGCCCGGCGGCAATGGCATATGCCGCATCATCCGGGGCTTTGCGGTAAAACATATCGAAATAGGCGATCTCCTCCCCGCAGCCATTTTCAAGAAAGCCGTTCCCCATGGTCAGCTCGTAGAAATCCACAAGCATTGTCAGATTTCGTTCATCCATTGTGATCCACCCCTTTCACCAGTGTAACACCCGCCTGCTGCATGATCTGCAAGGCAGCCGCCTGAAGAAACTCAGCATCGTGACCGGGGGCATCGTAAGTCTCCACCGCATTGACGGGGAGAACGATCTCCATGCCCCTGTTCTGCTGGTTGCAAAAGGTTTTCAGGCTCAGTACAAACTGCATCACGCAGATGTCCGTACAAACGCCGCAGACCACGACCCGCTCCCATGCAGAGCGATGCAGGCAGTCCTGAAACGCCGGTGTCAAAAAGCCATTCGTGGAATTTTTCTCGATCAGCTCATAACCGCCGATCTGCTGCAAAGACGGGGCGATCTCCGATTCGTGCGTGCCACGGATGCAGTGCGGCGGAAAGCTCCGGAACTCGATACAATCCTCCGCATGGCAGTCTGCAAAAGCGATCGCCGGGATATGGTTATTCTTGGCAAATTGCAGCAGACGCTCCACTGCCGGCAGCACCGATGCCGCACGGGGACTGGACAGCACGCCCTCTGTCAGGAACCCGTTGACCATATCCACGATAACGAGCGCAGTTTTGCCGTCACAAAGCGTCTGCGCCCCTAATGCGGGCAGCTTGGAAAGCTGCTCCTGCCACATGTTCAGTACATTCATGATGGTACCTCCTTGTTCATGGCAGCAGCAGCCACCTGCTGCGCTGCCATTAGTCTACAGTTACGATCTCGCCGTACAGCTCACGCCCTGCGCCGATGGCATTGGACTCATCGGTGTCGATGTGCATGGCTCTTGCAAATTTCGGGGATACACGGCAGACAACGTCACCGAGAATCGCTTTTCTGCCGTCAGTATCGCACTTCACCCATACCACATCCTTGTCCTTGACACCAAGCTCCTCGGCATCTTCGGGCGTCAGGTGGATATGACGCTTTGCCACGATCACGCCTTCCTTGATCTCGACCTCACCGCAGGGACCTACGATCTTACATGCGCCGGAACCAGCCACATCACCGGATTCCCGGATGGGTGCGGCAATGCCGATGGAACGTGCATCCGTAGCGGAAAGCTCTACCTGATCTGCCGGGCGGACAGGTCCGAGGATGGACACATTGGCAAGCTCCTTCTTCGGTCCGACAATGGTCACCCTTTCCTCACAGGCATACTGTCCGGGCTGTGAGAGATCCTTCTTCTTCGTCAGGGTCGCACCCTTGCCGAACAGCGTCTCCAGCGTTTCCTGTGTCACATGGACATGACGGGCGGATGTTTCAATAATAAACTTCTTGGACATGACAGATTCCTCCATAAGTAGTATTCGGCATACGCCGTACAGTTCTATTTTACTACAAAATCAGGAAATCGTCAAGGGTTTTGCAGGAAATTCCATACAAAAACTATCCGCACATCTTTGTTCCCTCCCCGTTCTTCATTCTGCCGTGTCCAGTTTTCTGCGGTAAATGCGGCTCGGACGATGCTGGCTGCCGGAAGTGTACCTGTCTGTCGGCTCGATCCTGCCGGCGATCTTCTTGCGGAAATTGGCTTTGTACAGCGACTGTCCGAGCAGGATCTCATAGATGGACTGCAATTCCGGGAGGGTGAATTCTTCCCCGGTCAGCGAAAAAGCGATATCCGTATAATTCACCTTGTTCCGGATGCGCTCCATCCCGCAGGCAATGATGCGGCTGTGGTCAAAGGCAATGTCCGGCGACGCTGCCATCTCCCCTGCCGGGTACAGTGCAGCCCCTGCCATCCCGGAAAGAGCCTGCACCGGGACAAGTGCGAAGTACGAGACGGAGATCACCCGCATGCGGGGATCCCTGCCGGGTTCGCCCCAAGTATAGAGCTGTTCGAGATAGATGTCATGCAACCCTGTCTTGTCGTACAATGCCCTTGCCGCCGCAGCATCCAGTGTCTCCTCCATCCTCACGAACACGCCCGGCAGTGCCAGTTTTCCCCGGAATGGATGCTCCTGCCGCCTTGTCATGAGTACCTGCAGCAGACCATCCCGGATGGTGAACAACGACGCATCTACTGTTACAGAGGGCTTCTCATAACTGGTACTGTCATATTGCCGCAGGAAAGTTTCCTCTGTCATGGTCTCGCCTCCTTTCAGTTAGTAGCAATTTGCTACTTACTATCTCTATGATAGTATACTTTTGCTACTTTGTCAAGAGGTTTGCTGCATTTTCGTTGATACACACAAAAGAAAGACGGCCATTTTGTGCAATCGGACAGTGTCGGCGGGAAGCTTTCAGTCTCCATTGACAAAAACGCTGGATCGTGCTACAATATTAGTAGGCACTGCCGGATGCAGTGCGATCTGAATCACAGGAGGGCGAACATATGGAAATGAAGGAAAGATTATTCAAGCTTGGCGGCGATGTGAAGCACACTGCCGGGAAGCTTGCAAAGGGTGCAGTAGATGGCTCCAAGAAAATGGCTGAAAAGGTCAGGATCAAGAATGCGATCTCCCATGCCGAGAGCCGTCTGAATGCTGCCTATATGGAAATTGGCAAGAAGTACGAGGAGTTGCACGAAAATGATACAGAGTCCGAGTTTGCTGAGCTGCTCGGCACTGCTGCGGACGCCAAGGCACAGATCGTGGAGCTGAAAACAGAGCTTGCTGCGGTAGACAGCGCATCCATCTGCCCGAATTGCGGAAAGTATGTGCAGGAGGGACAGCGTTTCTGTCCGGCATGCGGCACAAAGCAGCCGGAACCGCCGGAGGAAGCCCCCGAAGAGGAAACACCGGCTGAGGAAGAAACTGCCGGGGAAGTTGTCGAAGAAGCTGCTGCCGAAGAAGCAGCACCCGCAGAGACAGAGGACGCAGAATAAGGGAAGTGCCATGCCATGAGAAAGCCCCTGCCCGCTGCCATGCAAGGGAGGGGCTTTTCTGATGCAAAGCAGAGCCATCTGACGGCTATTTTCGGCGTAAGATCTGCCTTGTCTGCTTACTTTTCGCATTTGCTCTGTAAAATTTCAAAAAAGACTTGACAAATCCTTAGAAATATGTTATACTATATATGTTGTGATTCTCCCTGTGGCGTTTCACATATGGTGGGTATAGCGTAGCTGGTTAACGCGTCAGTTTGTGGCACTGAAGACCGTCGGTTCGAATCCGACTATCCACCCTGCTATAAAGAAGCCCGGAATTTCCGGGCTTTTTCATTTTATTACAAGAAAAGGGGTGTGCAGCATGGCGATCCCACGCAGCGAAAACCCGGATTTTCTCAATGATTTCCTGACGCATCTTTCTGTGGTCAAGGGACTTGCCAACAGCACGGTCAATGTGTATTATCAGGACATCCGCCAGTTTCTGCGATTTTTGAAGCTGGATCGTGCGGGAACACCGGAGATCACGCCGGAGCTGCTTTCTGCTGTCAGCATCCGGGATGTGACCATTGAAGACGTGCGGCGTGTCAGTCTGGGAGACATCCATCATTTTTATGGATTTGTTGCCTCCGAATGCCATAACAAGGACAAGATCCGTTCCCGAAAAGCCTCTTCCCTGCGTGGATTTTTCCATTATCTCACCACACAGGCACATCTGCTCGAACACAATCCGACAGAAAATCTGGAGCTGTCCAGTCCGAAACGGGCATTGCCAAAGTATCTGAATCTGAACGAAAGTCTGGAAATGCTGGAAGTACTGACGGAACGATCAGACAAAAAGACACATCTGCGGGACTATTGTATCCTGACGCTCTTTCTCAACTGTGGGATACGGCTCGGGGAGCTGGTGGGACTGAATCTTTCCTCGCTGGATCTCTCGGAAAAGCGCATGCGGGTGCTTGGAAAAGGTTCCAAAGAGCGCATTGTCTTTCTGAATCCCGCCTGCATGAGTGCGCTGCATGAGTATCTGTTTGAACGCATGAACATAGAAACGGATGACAATGCGCTGTTTCTCTCCAACATGAACAAGCGCATCAGCCGCCGGCGTGTACAGCAGATCGTGGAGAATACGCTGAAAGCCGCCGGTCTTGACGGCAGAGGGCTGTCCACCCACAAGCTGCGCCACACTGCCGCCACGCTCATGTATCAGTATGGGCATGTGGATGTGCTGACGCTGAAAGCCATTCTCGGGCATGAAAATATTTCCACAACGGAGATCTACACGCATCTGTCGGATACCTCTGTGCAGGAGGCTATGGATCATTCCCCGCTGGCTGGTGTCAGGAGGAAGAAGTAAACGGAAAAGTGGGAGCATTTGACAATGCCCCCACTTTAATTTATCAGAAATAGGGTAGTTCTTGGTATCCGCCCTACCCCCAACCCCCTCCCCTGAAGGGGAGGGGGCTATATTGCAGGGGGG
>CANQYC010000120.1 GCA_947627945.1 uncultured Clostridia bacterium | reverse complement strand
GCAGGAGGATCCCCAAGTCAGCGGGGAATCCCGCCGTCTGGTCGGGGTGATCGCACGTGGGGTGGATGAGCATTATCAGCCGCCGGAGACATCCCCGCCGGAGCGTCCGGCACCGCAGCATGAGCCTGTGGTCGTGCCGCCGCCGGTCAGCCATTTTGCACCGGGTCCCTCGCAGGAACCTGCCGTGCGGATGCGTGACCGTCTCGAGGAATCCACGCTCCCGAAACCGGATGAGGAGAGAAAGCCGCATAAGATCATGGATCTTACGCCACGGCAGCCGGTGAAGAAGAAAAAGAACCGGAAAAAACAGGAGACTGCTGTCAAGAAGCAGGAGATGCCGGCATCTGAAAAGCCGCTGCGGCCGCTGCGCCGCAATATCCCGCATATTGTCGTGCCGGATGAGCTGCCGCCGGATATCCCACGGGATACGTCTTTCCTTGAGGAACGCCGGGAGGCAGCCGAGCGGGAGGCTGCCCGGGAATTGCTGGTGCGTACCCGAGCCGAACAGATCCGGGAACAGCTTCGCCGCAAGCGGGAAGAACAGGAGCAGGGCGAGGAGATCTTCCCGGGACTGGAGGCATTGCCGGAGATCGAGCCGGAAGAAATTCCGGAGACGGAGCCTGAAACAGAGGAGTTTTTGGAGCCGGAACCGGAGATAGTTCCGGAGTTTGGACTGGAGACATTGCCGGAGATCGAGCCGGAAGAAATTCCGGAGACGGAGCCTGAAACAGAGGAATTTTTGGAGCCGGAGCCGGAGATACTTCCGGAGTTTGGACTGGAGGCATTGCCGGAGGTCGAGTTGGAAGAAATTCCGGAGACGGAGACTGAAACAGAGGATTTTTTGGAGCCGGAACTGGAGATGATTTCGGAAGATGAACAGGAACCGGAAGAACTGCCAGAGCCGGAAGTAATTCCTGCGCCGGAGACATTGCCGGAGGAAACGCCGCATCTGCGGCATCTGCCGGAGCTGACGGTGGAGGAAAAGCCTTCATTCCGGGAGCGTATCCAGAAATGGCTGCATAAGACGCCGCCTGCAAAGGCGGATGAGGATGCCGTCGAAGAACCGGAGCCTGCGGAAGAAACATGGCAGCCGGAGCTGGCACCGGGGGTGGATCTGATCGGAGATGCGGGGGAGGATGAGACCCTTGAACTGACGACTTTGGAAGATGCGGACGAGCTGCCTGCGGATGCGGTGCCTGAGACGCCGCCCATGCCGGAGCCGATCGAGGATCTTGCGGAGGACAGCTATCCCGAACCGGAAGAAATTCCTGAAACGCCGCCGATGCCGGAGAATGCGGAAGAATTCCCGGAGGAGGAATTGCCGCTCCCGGATGTGGATATGCCGGGGGATGCGGAGAAATTCCCGGAGGAAGAATTGCCGCTCCCGGATGTGGATATGCCGGAGGATGCAGGGGAACTCCCGGAGGAAACGGGCGAAGATGCCGCACCCGGAGAGGACAGTTTGCAGGATGCGGCGGAGACGTCTGAGCCGGAACGTCCGTCGGTGCTGTCATTCACCTCGGAGACGGAACGGCAGTTTGTGGATGAGGTGCTGCCGGGCGAACAGAAAAAAGCATCCCTGCGGTCACTGCTGCGGGAGGCACTGGATGAGAGTGCGGAGGAACTGGCGGAGATCCGGGCGGAGCCGATCCCGGAAGTGCCGGAGTCGGCACCCGCTGCGAAGCTGCGCTTCTGGAGACGGAATTCCTACTTTGTTGTGGGCATTCTGTGTTTCCTGCTGGCACTGGTGGGACTTGTGTCCTGTGTGCGGGCAGGCATGCGCTGGACAAGCCGCTTTATGGGCGGCGATTCTCTGCGCAGCACGCTCGAGGCGGCATTGTATCCGGCGGTGGTGGTCGATCTGCCGGCTTTTGAGAATGTGGATGAGCTGCCTGCGGAAAATGCCCTGTCTGCGGCGATAATGGATATTCTGATGTATGATGATCTGTCCGGCTACAGCAGGAGTTTTGATATGCTGACCATTCCAGAAACGGATGTCACAGACCGTGCCGAACGGATCTTCGGAAAGCGTTATGAAGCGGGAAACTCCCTCCATGCGGCAGGGGAGACATTCTATTATGACAGTGAAAACAGCTGCTACAATGTGCCGGCATCGCCTGTGATCTTCTCCTATTTTCCGGAGGTTGACAGTATCCGGCGCAGCGGGGACACCTATGTCGCTTCTGTCCGCTATTGCAGCGATACGGCGCAATGGCAGTCACGGTCGGAGAATTTTTCCGACTATGGCGAAAAAACGGTAGAGGTGACATTGGAGGAGACCGATGATACCTACCGGATCGTCCGGATGGTCATTGAAACTGGAAAGGAGAATGCGGATTGAAAATACTGATCGCCGGGCTGGGACTGATCGGCGGTTCTATCTGCAAGGCACTGCATGCCTATACGGATCACAGCGTCTATGGATGGAACCGCAGCGAGCAGACTGCCCGGAAAGCACTGGAGGAACATGTCATTGACGGGATCGTCAAAGACGATTGCAGCGGATTTGATATGATCATCGTGTGTCTGTATCCGAAGCATGTCCGGGAATGGGTGCGGGCGCATGCAGACACGATGTCAGAGGGTACGATCGTGGTGGATGTCAGCGGCGTCAAGACGGATCTGCCGGAGGAAATGACGGCACTTTGTGCGCAGCATGGGGTGCATTACCTGAGTACACATCCGATGGCAGGAAAGGAAAAGGCAGGGTATGCTGTCTCTGACGAAGATCTGTACCAAGGTGCGAATTTCATTATCACGCCGCTGCCGGAGACGCCGAAATTTGTGATCGCACAGGTGCGTAATCTGGCGCATCAGATCGGTTTCCGGAGGTTCGTCATCACGACGCCGGAGATGCATGACCGGATGATCGCCTACACTTCGCAGCTGGCGCATGTGGTGTCGAGCAGCTATGTGGAAAGTCCGGTGATCGAGCTGGAGAGCGGATTTTCCGGGGGCAGCTTCCATGACATGACGAGGATCGCAGCGATGAATGAGGACATGTGGACGGGGCTTTTCATGGAGAACCGGGAGAGCCTGCTGCGGGAGTTGGACATCCTGATGGAAAATCTGGGAGAATACCGCAAGGCACTTGCAGAGAGCGATGAGGCACGTGTCTATGCACTGATCCGGGAGGGGAGACTGCGCAAGGAGCAGAATCTCCGGAACCGCAGAAATGCGCCTGCCCTGATCGACCTGACACAGAAAGAGCTGGACACCTAAAAATATGCCCGTCCCCCGGATGCGGGGGACGGGCTTTGCTGTTTAGGGACGATCATGCTTCGTTCGTAGGCGGCAGGTTTGCGAGTGATGCGGCGATGTCCTCGTCTGTCGGGATATAGTCGCTCATTTCGCCGTCGTTGTACTTCTGGTAGGCGACCATGTCGAAATAACCGGTACCCGTCAGACCAAAGAGGATGGTTTTTTCCTCGCCTGTCTCCTTGCAGCGCAGTGCCTCATCCAGTGCCACACGGATGGCATGGCTGCTCTCCGGTGCGGGGAGGATGCCCTCGATGCGTGCGAACTGCACGGCAGCCTCGAAGACGCTTGTCTGTTCGCAGCTTCTTGCCTCCATCAGACCGTCATGGTAGAGCTGGGATACGATGCTCGACATGCCGTGATAGCGCAGACCGCCCGCATGGTTCGGCGACGGGATGAAGCCGCTGCCGAGGGTGTACATCTTTGCGAGCGGGCAGACCTTTCCGGTGTCGCAGAAATCATATGCGAACTTGCCCCGTGTCAGGGACGGGCAGGAGGCAGGTTCTACGGCGATGAACTGATAATCTGCCTCACCACGCAGCTTTCTGCCCATGAACGGGGAGATCAGACCGCCCAGATTCGATCCGCCGCCAGCGCAGCCGATGATGACATCCGGCTTGATCTCATATTTGTCGCAGGCAGCCATCGTCTCCAGACCGATGACGCTCTGGTGCAGCAGTACCTGATTGAGAACGGAACCCAGCACATAGCGGTAGCCCTCTGTGCTGACGGCTGCCTCCACGGCTTCTGAAATGGCGCAGCCAAGGCTGCCTGTGGTGCCCGGGAATTCGGAGAGGATCTTTCTGCCGACATTGGTGGTGTCGGAGGGGGAAGGTGTCACATTGGCACCGTAGGTGCGCATCACCTCACGGCGGAAAGGCTTCTGTTCATAGGAGACCTTGACCATGTACACCTTGCAGTCCAGTCCGAGATAGGCGCATGCCATGGAGAGCGCAGTGCCCCACTGCCCGGCACCTGTCTCGGTGGTGACGCCCTTCAGACCCTGCTTTTTGGCATAATATGCCTGTGCAATGGCAGAATTGAGCTTATGGGAACCGGAAGTGTTGTTGCCCTCGAACTTGTAGTAGATCTTTGCGGGGGTGCCGAGTGCCTTTTCCAGACAGTAGGCACGCACGAGGGGGGAGGGACGGTACATCTTGTAGAAGTTCAGGATCTCCTCCGGGATGTCGATCAGGGCAGTCGTGTCGTCAAGCTCCTGCATCGCCAGATCATGGCAGAAAACAGCGGACAGCTCGTCCAGACTTGCAGGCGCAAGCGTAGCGGGGTTGAGGAGGGGAGCGGGCTTGTTTTTCATATCCGCACGGACATTATACCACTGACGGGGCAGCTCGCTTTCCTCAAGATAGATCTTGTAAGGGATATTCATAGGAATTCGTCCTTTCATCATGTATTTACCGGCAGCCGGTATAGATTCCTAACATTATTATTATACACGATATTATTGATTTTGTCAAGACATGCAGCAGCGTGACGCTGCACCCGCTCGCATCCTATGGTGTTCAATGTTTGTGACGGTCAAAGCTTGCGTTGGACTGCATATAACGCCTATCCCCCAATTCGCCTTACGGCGAAAAGGGGGATAGGCTTTTGTTG
>CANQYC010000119.1 GCA_947627945.1 uncultured Clostridia bacterium | reverse complement strand
GATGCCGCCGTGCGGGCACGTTTCCACAGGAGCCTGTTCACCTGCATGTGTGCCGCACCGAATGCGGCTTCTTCCGGCTACCGGGTGGAGAACGGACGATATGTGCCGGTGATCCGGGAAGAACGGACACACCGTGATGCACTGCGGACACAGCTTGCCCTGTGCCGGGAGTTTGCAGAGCTGTGTGCGCCGGAAATACATTATGGGGCGATCGCAGAGGAAAAGATGCGACGCCTGAGCCTGACTTTGCTCAATGGGCTGATGTATGCCCCCACGGCGGAAGAAGTCCGTGTCTTTGAGGATTTCCCCTGTCATGACGGTGCGATCTCCCTGCACCCGGAGCAGAAAAGTGCCTATTTCTGGGATTATGGCGCACTCACCGTGGCAAAGGAGCCGGCAAAGGCACTGCGCCGCCGTCTCCGGTACTGGCAGAAAGCAGGCACATTGGCATGGGAACAGTTCCGGAATGCATAGGATCGTGTGAAAATTTTACTATAAAATTTGTCAAATGCATTGACATTTCCTGAAAAAAGGGGTATAATAATAGGTGTAGCTATACGGCGGAGCAGGCAGCGGCGCATGGTTCCGGCGGATACTATCAACATCGTGGGGGAAAATTGCGCCGCAGGTGAAGATATATGAACAAAAATTTTTTTCTCTGGCTGGAGACGCTGTTTGCGGTCGGCTCCATGCTGGTACTGTTCTTCGTGAGTTCCTATCCGGAGAGCGCATGGCTGACGCTGCGGATCTATATACTGGCAATGATCGGCTTTACCCTGCTGCTCGTGGTGGCAGTGCGCTACTATCAGCGGCAGCACAGTTCCGTGGACATCTCAAGGATCTGCGAAATGGTGCAGCAGATCGACGTCCCTGCCTTTATCTGGTCGAATGACCTTTCCACCCTGTTTACCAATCAGGCGATGGATGAGCTGCTCGGGATCGGAGAAAGCGAGGATCCCGGCGATACGGCGGTACTGCTGAGTAATTTCTTCCACAGCATCGGCGTGACGCCCCGTGAAGCAGACGAGGTGCTGAACGGAGATACGTTCGACAGCGGCATTGATGACGGCAGCGGCAACAAGCGTTACATCAGCTGGACGACATCTATGCTCAAGAAGGGCGCACAGGCATCGCTGTACTTCTCCATCGGCTTCGAGACGACCGAACTTGAGGAGGCGAAACGCTCCCTGACTGCCTATGCGCAGGGTCTGTTCATCTCCCAGAACCGCTATCAGCTTTCGATGAAACTCTCCGGCATCGGTATTCTGCTGTGCGAGAGCGTACATGATGTGTACTATGTTTCCGATGAGGCAATGCACTTTTTAGGCATCGAGAACGACCATATCACCTTCTCGGATTTCCGCAAGAAACTCCATCCGGATGACCGGTTCATCTTCGATGACTACCTCAACAGGATCCGTCACACAAGACCCTCCGAGGTCACGACCAGCTATCCGAGTACGCTCGAACTGCGGATCCGTGCGCATGCGGGTGCGCCCTATATCTGGTATGCCTACCATTATCATGAAAATCTGACTGCCTCCAACGGCTCGCCCATCATCGGCGGTGCGCTCATCGACATCACCGGCGAAAAGGCAAAGGATGCCCGGATCGAACGTCTCGCCTTTCTTGATGAGACCACGGAGATCGCCAACCGCAACAAGCTCATGCATGACGGTGCGGAGACCTACCGCATCTGCAAGACGATGGGTACCTGCTGCTGGATCATGGTGCTGGACATCGACCGGTTCCATATCGTCAACGATTCCTACGGCTATGAAACTGGCGACAAGATCCTGAAAAACTTTGCGCACATCCTCTGCAAATACACGGCAGCCGGCGGCTTTGCCGCAAGGGTGAGTGCCGATAACTTTGTACTCGTGCTGCATGACTATACCGACTACGGCGATGAGGAACTTCCCGGACGTACCCTCGAACACATCCGCTCGGATATGGCAGGACTGACCACGGAGGAAATGACGACGCTGTCACTGACCTGCTCTGCCGGCTTTGCCCGCATCCCCTCTGACGGCGACAGTTTCCATGAAGTGCTGGAGCATGCGGAATTCGCACTCGCAATGGGAAAGGGTGAGCTGTCCTATGTCATGGGCTATGACGTCAACATGCACCGGGAAATGGTCAGCCAGAGCGAAATGGAGAAAGAGCTTGCCGAAGCCATCGAGAAGCACCATCTCCAGCTGTATTATCAGCCAAAGGTCGACCTCAAGACCAAGAAGATCATGGGTGCCGAGGCACTCATCCGCTGGATCAAGCCGGACGGCACGATGATCTCCCCGAATGTGTTTATCCCGATCGCCGAAAAGACCGGCATGATCTCCGATATCAGCCGTTTTGTGCTGCATGAGGCATGCGAACAGAATGCCCTCTGGCAGCAGATGCGGCTCACGCCGATCGTCATGTCCATCAATTTCGCCTCCGGTGACTTCTATCAGGCAAATGTCTGTGAGGTCGTCAAGGACGAGCTGTACAAGGTCGGCTTGCAGCCGAAGTGGCTGGAACTCGAGCTGACCGAACGTCTGGCTTTAGGCGATGTCAATTACACGGTACAGCAGATGAATGCGCTGCGGGATATGGGCATCCTGCTGGCGATGGATGACTTCGGGACGGGCTACTCCTCCCTGAGCTATATCCAGCTGCTGCCGCTTACGCTGCTGAAACTCGACAGATCTTTCATCATCGAGATCGAAACGGATATGGTGGCGCAGGAGATCGTCTCCGCCGTGATCAAGATCGCAAAATCCATGCATATCGAGACCATCGCAGAGGGCGTGGAATATGAGGCACAGTCCGAGATCCTGAAACGGATGGGCTGCGACTACATTCAGGGCTACCTCTACGGCAAACCCATGACGGCAAGAGATTTCCAGAAGCGTCTGGAGATCAACACCTATGGAAAGGAGCTTGGAACATGATGACCAAAACTGCTGCATCCCCGTTCAAACCAAAGAAGCTGTACACGACCGGGGAGGAAATTTTCAACTCCGTCACGCACGGCATCGGCGCACTGCTCTCCATTGCGGGCACAGTGCTGCTGATCGTATTCGCCGCCATCAACCGGGGGGCGATGGAAGTCGTGTCCGGCTCGATCTTCGGCGCATCGCTCATCATCCTCTACATGATGTCCACCCTGTACCATGCCATCACCAACCGGACGGCAAAACACGTTTTCCAGATCCTCGACCACAATACCATCTTCCTGCTGATCGCAGGCACCTATACACCGTATACCCTGTGCTGCATCCGTCCGATGTGGCTCGGCTGGACGATCTTCGGCTGCATCTGGGGTGCAGCGGTGCTGGGCATCGTACTCAGCTCCATCAGTCTGGAAAAATTCCGGAAGATCTCCACCCTCTGCTACATCCTCATGGGCTGGGGCATCATTTTTGCGATCAAGCCCCTGAAAGAGGGCATGCCGCAGTTCAGCCTGATCATGCTGGTGCTGGGCGGTGTACTGTATTCGCTGGGCGTGATCTTCTATGCGAAGAAAAATGTCCGGTATTTCCATTCCGTGTGGCATCTGTTCGTGGTCTGCGGCAGCGTGCTGCACTGGTTCTCCGTATTCTATGCCATCGGCTTTCCGAGAGGCTGATATCATACCAAACAACATGAGGAGGTTTTCCATATGAAGAAAAAACGCATCGGCATCCTGACAAGCGGCGGCGACTGCCCCGGTCTGAATGCCACCATCCGTGGCGTAGCAAAGGCATGCTATGAGCGCATGGGAGAGGACAATGTGGAGATCGTCGGCATCTCCAACGGCTATTATGGGCTGATCCACGGGCTTTGCCGGACAATGCAGCCCTCGGAGTTCTCCGGCATCCTCACACAGGGCGGCACCATCCTCGGCACCAAGCGTCAGCCGTTCAAGATGATGACCGTCATCGGTGAGGACAATGTCGATAAGGTGCGCAACATGAAGGAAACCTACAAGAAAGAGCGTCTTGATTGTCTGCTGACCCTCGGCGGCAACGGCACCCACAAGACCTCCCGGCTCCTGTCGGATGAGGGACTGAATGTCATCGGTCTGCCGAAAACGATCGACAACGACCTCTACGGCACGGATGTGACGTTCGGCTTCCACACGGCGGTGGACATTGCCACGGATGCGCTTGATCGCCTGCATACGACCGCTGCAAGCCATTCCCGCATCATCGTCTGCGAGATCATGGGCAACCGTGCAGGCTGGCTCACCCTGTATGCCGGCATTGCAGGCGGTGCGGACATCATCCTTCTGCCGGAGATCCCCTATGACATCGACAAGGTTTGTGAAGCCGTTGTCAAGCGTGCGCAGAAAGGAAAGGCATTCTCCATTCTGGCGGTTGCCGAGGGCGTGAATGACATCAGCACTGCCGCACTCAAAAAGAAGGCACGGGAAAAGTACCGTGCAGAGAACGGCAACGACACCAACCGCATTGCACAGCAGATCGAGAAGAACACCGGCATTGAGGCGAGGGTCTGCGTTCCCGGGCATATGCTCCGGGGCGGCACACCGAGTGCCTACGACCGGATGCTGGCGACCCAGTTCGGCGTCCATGCCGCCAAGCTCATCGCAGAGGAAAAATACGGCAGGACTGTCGCTTCGGTAGACGGCAAGATCACCTCCAACAAGCTTGCCGATATTGCCGGCAAGAAGAAGCTTGTGGATCCGGAGGGACAGGAAGTACAGACTGCCAAGGATCTCGGCATTTCTTTCGGTACCTGAATGCAGTTTTACATGCAAAAGCCCCCTGTCATATTGGCAGGGGGCAAGTTTTTTATGGGGCATGCGGATGCCCCTGTCACTATTCCGGTACGGAGGTGCCTCTGTAAGATCCCCCGTCACAGCGGGGGGTGCGGGGGCGAAGCCCCCGCAACATAGCCCCCTTCCCTTCAGGGAAGGGGGTTTGGGGGTTGGGCGGTCT
>CANQYC010000118.1 GCA_947627945.1 uncultured Clostridia bacterium | reverse complement strand
AACGAGCTCACCGGCTCGGACTCATACGTGAAATTTCTCGAGGACGCACAGAGCAGCAGCCCCTTGTCGAGCCATCCCATGTAATGCCTTGCTTTTTCCAGCCAGCCATTTTTCTGTATCACAGAGAGCTTGAACGTATCTGCGACAAACAGGATCTCCGCCTCTGCCTCCTCAATGGCAGAGGCGACTTTTGCCTCATAGACGGCATCTTTTTCATAGCCGTTTTCCTCGGCATACTGCTCAAAAAAAGCAGTGACAGACGCTTCGAGCGCAGAAAAGTCCATCGTGAACTGATAGCTGTCCGTCTCCCCGTTCAGGTATGCCAGTGCCCCTGCCGTGCTGTCGGTGATGCCCTTGCTCAGCATGTCCGTCCCGATCGCATCGAGATACACCTCCGCAGGGATGCCGGTGCTGTTCGAGCGGGTGTTGAATTCCTTTGTCAGCGTCGCATATGCCTTGTCGGCAAGTGCCTGCTGCTGTGCCACGGCGGCAAATGTCTGCGGGCGCAGGGCGGCATACTTCACCAGCAGCAGCCCCTCCGTGCCCATCAGACAGAACACGAGCAGAAAGCTCAGCAGGACATTCGGCAGATAACAGCGTATCCGTTTCATGACCGCACCTCCCCGCCGCTATGTCTGCACACCTGCACGGCTTCCGATAGTTTCTTCATGACTTGATCACCTTAATAGAATTGCTTGCTTTTCAGCGTACACAGCACGCCTCTCCGGATCGTGGAAGTGCCCAGCACCTGCGGTTCGCAGGTATAGAGCGTCAGCCTGTCCTCCTCGGTGGGCAGGACATACTGCTTGTCCGTATTCTGGAATGTCACAAGCTCCGATGCCGTGTAGGTAAAGATGCCGTATTTCGTAAACAGCACGACCTCGTCTCCCTCCCGGATATTGCTGAGGTTGGCAAAATACGTGTTCACATGCGCATCAATGACCACATTCCCGGTTTCTCCGATCACCTTGGATGCCGTCGACTGACAGGCACCCCGTTCGAGCAGTTCCTCCCCGGAACCCCAGTAGACAGGCACGCTGATGGATGCCGCCTCGCATTGCAGCACGGCATACTGTTCCCCGAAAGAGGGGCGGATGATCTCCCCCGTATCCGACATCGCACCCGACGGCAGATCTGTGGGGATGTCCGAATTGTCCTTGATGACAAGCCCCTGTGTCCCCAAAGACGGGTCGATCTTCATCTGATCCATGAAGATGATATTGAGATATCCCTTCACCTTGTCATGCGGGATCATCACCAATGCCGCACTGACCGCCGTACACAGCAGCAGGAGAAAGATGCCCGTCAGCAGACAGACCGGGAACAGATGTGCTTTTTTCTTCTTGGTCTCCAATTTGCTCCCCTTCACTCCTCCGTTTTGTGCAGATACCGGTACAGCAGCCCGAAACCGAGCAGCGAAACAAGGATCCCCGCTGCGGCGATCAGGAGTTTCTGGGTATAGGAAATGCCGGTATTTTCGATCGTCATGCCCATGGCGGTCTTGTCTACGACCGTACCCGCATCGTCACGCACGGTCAGAGAAAGGTCGGAATTGGTGATATTATCCACACTGACATGCAGTCCCATCGTCTCGGCGGTGTCGATGTAGCTCTGCATCAGCGTCGTCTTGTCCTTGATGGGGAGTTGCTTGATGATGCTGTTGCGCTCGTCGGCAGTCAGACTGTCGAGCAGTTCCTGCTGCTCGTCTGCGGAGAGCGTCCCCATATAGTCGATCTTCTCATCGAGCGTCATGCTGACGAAGTCCTCTTTCGTCACCTCTGTCGATGCCTGTGTGGCGGCTTCTGTCGCTGCTGTCTCTGTTGCCGGTGCGTCTGTCCCGGCAGTCGCCTCCGTGGCAGGTTCCGTGGCGGGGTCGCTGACCGCCGGATCGGTGGCAGCCTCCGTGGGACTGGTGAGTGCATCCTTGATGACCTCGTTCGCCTTGCCATCGTACTCATAGACGGCATTGTAGGCAGCATCGAGATCTTCCTGTGTATACTGTCCGGATGCCCATTCATTATATCCCATCTGGATGAGATTTTCCGGCCAGCCGGCAGCTCTTGCCTTGGCTGCGACATCGTCCGGTGTATATGCGGAAACGGACATGCCCATGCAGCACGCAGCCAACGCTGCCGCCGCTATGGCAATGGAAAATTTATGTTTCATACGCTTCTTCCTTTCTGATGCGGTGTGTTGTTTCTGATCATAGTATTAGTATACCACACTTCCCGGCAGATTGCAAGTATAATTTTTTTAAGAAACGTTTCAGGCATTCCGGCATCCCCATCAAAAACCCCTGCCCTTTGCAGCGCATCAGGCAGGGGATACACAGTTCCGGCATGGGAGAAATGCCCTCATTCCTCCTCCTGCTCGGCATGTTCCGTCAGGTAATTCATCAGCTCTCCGACAGTGCGGATGCTGTCCACTGCTTCATCGGGGATGTGGATGTCTATGGCACTCTCCAGTGCCACGATCAGCTCTACGGCGTCCATCGAGGTGCAGCCAAGATCCTCAAGAATATCGGTATCCTCCGTGATCGAATCCGCATCCACATCGAACTGATCTGCCAGAATGGCGGTAAGTGTTTCAAAATCCATGTATGCTACCTCTCTCTATCTATTCAGTATGAGCAGGATCCTGCGGCGCAGGATGCCGTTTGCGTTTTTAACTATAGTATAATAAAAAAATACGCTGACGTCAATAGTCCGGATGCCAAATTTTCGGATACCCGCTGACATACTTTTGTGCAATATGCCGGATGCGTCTACTCAGCGTAGAAACTGACTGCGATAATACAATAAATCAGCAAAAAATCCTCAAAAAAGCATTGTGTTTTTCCGCAAAATATGCTATGATAGTAATAGAACACTGTCACAAGGAGGCTTTCCCTATGTATACCCTGATCGGCTGCCCGCTCGGGCACTCCATGTCTCCATGGATCCATGCACGCCTGTTCCGCCTCTCCGGTAAGACGGCAGACTATACGCTCACGGAGATCCCCACCCCGGAGCTTGCCGCCAAGATGCCGGAACTGCGGCGGATGAAAGGTTTCAACATCACCATCCCCCACAAGGTGGACATCATCCCGCTCTTAGATGCACTGGACGAGACTGCCGAACGCTACCAGTCCGTCAACTGCGTCCGGAATGCGGACGGAAAGGCGGTCGGCTATAACACCGACTGCACGGGCTTTCTCCGCAGCGTGGAGGGCATGCAGCTCGGCGGCAAAGTGCTGCTCATCGGCAGCGGCGGCGTCGGGAGGATGATGGCGACGGAAGCTGTCCTGCACGGCGCAGAGCTGACCATCGTGGAAAAGGACATCCCCCGTGCAGAGGCACTGGCACAGGAGCTGACCCGTCTGGGCGGCAGCGTGCGTGTGCGGGAGCAGGCACCGGAGGAGCCGTTTGATCTGCTCATGAATGCCAGCCCCGTGGGCATGTACCCGAAAACAAATGCCTGCCCCGTGGACGAGGCAGTGATCCGCCGCAGTGCGGCGGTCTTTGATGTGATCTACAATCCGACCGAGACAAAGCTCCTGCAAACGGCGAAACGCTTCGGCATCCCGGCAGTCGGCGGTGCGGCGATGCTGGTCTGGCAGGCAGTCCGGGCGCATGAGATCTGGGACGGCGACAGCTATGACCCGCAGGACATTGCCGTCATCATCCGGGACATGGAGCAGGAAGTCGACCGTCTGTTCCCGGCAGGGGAGGCAGCGAAATGACGGTCTTTCTGTGCGGCTTCATGGGCTGCGGCAAAAGCACCATCGGCATGCGGCTCGCCCGGAAACTGGGCTGTCCCTTTACAGATATGGACACCTACATCGAACAGCAGGCGGGCATGAAGATCCCGGAGATCTTCGAGAAATACGGCGAACCGCATTTCCGTGATCTGGAGACGCAGGCAGTCCGGGAGCTTGCCGGCAGGGAGGGCATCATCGCCTGCGGCGGCGGTGCCATGCTGCGGGAGATCAATGCAAAGATCGCACAGGAAAGCGGCACCGTGCTGTTCCTTGATGTGCCGTTCCGGATATGTTATCAGCGCATTTCCGGGACAGACCGTCCCATTGTCCGCCGCAGCACCAGACAGGAGCTGTACCAGCTCTACCGCAGCCGCAGGGGACAGTACCGGCGTCACAGCAATTTGCGGGTAGAGGCGTCCGGCACCCCCGCCGCCGTCGCACAGGCAGTACTCGATGCCCTTGCACAAAATACCAGCACAGACGGGAACAGCAGGGGATGAACCCGCAGCGGGGTACAGGGGGTAGGGCAAATACCAGAAAACAGACCCTTTTCAATAAACTGCGGTTTAGTCCCCGCATCTTTAGATGCGAAGCGGGGTTGCAGGGGGTGGAACCCCCTGCCATATAGCCCCCTCCCCTTCAGGGGAGGGGGTCGGGGGTAGGGCAAATGCCAGAAAACAACCCTTTTTCAATAAACTGCCAAAACCCTCTATTCCCCCGCAGCTCTCTATATCTATATAACGAGGATACAATGCTATGATCATTTATAATGCAGAGATCTATTCCATGACAGAAGATATGCACTTCTACGGCTACGTCGAGATCCGTGACGGCAAGATCACCGCCGTGGAACAGGGCAGACCGGAAACCATCGCCGACGGGGATATCGACGCCGGCGGCGGACAGCTCCTGCCGGGCTTTATCGACGCCCATACCCATCTGGGCATCATCGAGGACAGCATCGACTTCGAGGGAGATGACTGCAACGAGATCTCCGACCCCTTTACCCCGCAGCTGCGGGCACTTGACGGCATCAATCCCTACGACCGCTGCTTTGCAGAAGCAAGGGCGCAGGGCATCACCTCGGTCATGGTCTCTCCCGGCAGTGCCAATGCCTGCGGCGGGGAGATGCTGCTCATGAAAACCAGCGGCAGATGCACCGATGAAATGAAGATCGCCGCCTGCGGGATGAAATTTGCCCTCGGTGAGAATCCAAAGACCGTATACCGTGACCGGGACGAAGCCCCCGTGACAAGAATGGCGACCGCTGCCCTCATCCGGGAGGGGCAAAAAAAGCGAAACTCTACTCGGAACG
>CANQYC010000117.1 GCA_947627945.1 uncultured Clostridia bacterium | reverse complement strand
GCCGTTGTGTCCGAGTATGGCGGTGAAGCTGCCCTTTTGCAGTCTGAGGGACACATCCCGCAGTGCGGGGGTGCCGTTCTCTCCTGTGTACCGGAACGTGATATGTCTGGCGTCGATCATCTCAGGCATAGAAAGCATCTCCCGCCTCATCCTGACACCAGACAGCCGTCGAGCCGCAGGGCAGACACATGCCGCTTTCCTCGACCGGCAGACCGATCTCATCCGCATAGACATGTCCGCCGAAGCGTCTCACCAGAACGCTCCCCAGGATATAGCCCATCACTGATGGCGAAAGCCCGGTCGTGTAGCTGTTGATGAGGAAGAACAGCGGGCGGTCGCTCAGTACCTGCGCACAGCTGCTGACGAGGTCATAGATGCAGTTTTCGAGCTTCCAGACCTCCCCGCCGGGACCTCTGCCATAGCTCGGCGGATCCATGATGATGGCATCATAGCGGCGATCTCGGCGGATCTCCCGCTGTGTAAATTTCTCGCAGTCATCTACGATCCATCGTATCGGCTTTTCCGTCAGCCCTGACAGGGCGGCATTGTTCCTTGCCCACTGCACCATGCCTTTGGAGGCATCCACATGACACACCGATGCGCCTGCCTGCGCACAGGCAAGCGTTGCGCCGCCGGTATAGGCAAACAGATTCAGCACGCTGACCTGTCTGCCCGCATGCCTCAGCAGTCCCTGCATGAAGTCCCAGTTGACCGCCTGTTCGGGGAACAGCCCCGTATGCTTGAAGCCCGTGGGACGGATGCCGAACGTCAGCCCGCCATAGGGAAGCTCCCACTGATCGGGCAGACGGGCATGGAATTCCCAACTGCCGCCGCCGGAGCTGCTGCGGTGATAATGGGCATCCGCCTGCGTCCACAGGCGTGATGTTCTCGGCGTTTTCCAAAGCACCTGCGGATCGGGGCGGATCAGGCTCACCCCGTTCCACATCTCCAGCTTTTCGCCGTCGGAGGCGTCCACCAGACGGTATGCCTCCCAGTTTTTTGCTGCTCGCACGCACTTCTCTCCTATCTGCCGACACGCTCCCGGATCTTTCCGGAAATTTCCATCGCTATGGCATTGATCCTGTTGAAATCCTTCCCCTCGATCATGACCCGGATCAGCGGTTCCGTCCCGCTCTCACGCACAAGGATGCGTCCGGCATCTCCCAGCTCCTCCTCACGGGCGTCGATCAGTGCAGTGATCTCCTCATCATTTTTCCAGTTTTCACGCTGATAATGCGGGATCCTGACATTGATCATCACCTGCGGGAAGCGTTTCATCACGCTGGCAAGCTCGCTCATGCGCTTTTCCTCCCGTTTGAGGATCTCAAGCACCTTGGCACCTGAAAGCTGACCGTCACCGGTGGTGGCATCGTCCAGAAAGAACAGGTGTCCGTTCTGTTCCCCGCCGATGTTGTATCCACCGTCGATCATCTTCTCCAGCACATACCGGTCGCCGACATTCGCAGTGATGCGCCGGATACCGTGTTCTTTTGCAAAGTAGGTAAATCCGAGATTGGACATGACCGTGACCACAACGGCATCCTGTTTCAGCGTGCCCTTTGCATGGCAGTCCTTTGCCACGATGGCGATGAGCTTGTCCCCGTCCACCAGTTCTCCGGTCTCGTCCACGGCAAGGCATCTGTCCGCATCGCCGTCAAAGGCAAGCCCGGCATCATAGTCCCCCTCGGATACATGATCCATTAGATCCTGTATATGGGACGAGCCGCAGTCCATGTTGATATTGGTGCCGTCCGGCTCCGCATGCAGCAGCGTCACCTCTGCGCCAAGGCGTGTAAAGAGCGGTTTTGCCGTATAGGAGGCACACCCGTTGGCACAGTCAATGGCGATCTTCAGCCCGTCGAGCCGCACCGAGATCAGACTCACGATATGGTTCAGGTACTCCTCTACCGCATTCCGGTAGGACAGGATGCTGCCCACTTCCCCGCTCAGCTCCATCCGGTCAGGATAGTCCAGGATCAGTGCCTCGATCTCTGCCTCCGCATCATCGGACATCTTATAGCCGTTCCTGTCAAAGAGCTTGATACCGTTGAATTCCGCACTGTTATGGGATGCGGAGATCATCACGCCCGCCGTGCCATGGCTCCGCTGCACGATGTATGCCACTGCCGGTGTGGGGACAACGCCGAGACAGTACACATCCCCGCCAGCCGAACAGATCCCCGCACACAGTGCAGCCTCCAGCACATCGGAAGAATTTCGTGTATCCTTCCCCACGTAGATCGCCGGACGCCCCTCGCCCCTGAGACGGAAAGCGAGTGCCTTGCCGATCTGCATGACAAGCTCACAGGTCAGCTCCGTGATGGCTATGCCCCTGACGCCGTCGGTACCAAATAATCTGCCCATTGTTCTGCTCCTTATCGTTTACTCTGTCCCAAGTTCCATCTGTTCCGGCAGCATTCCCGGCGACTGCGGCGGCGGGTAGCCAAGGTGTGCATACGCAAGCTGTGTGGCGCATCTGCCTCGTGGCGTGCGTGCCAGAAATCCGAGCTGCATCAGGAACGGCTCACAGACATCTTCGAGCGTCACAGCTTCCTCACCCAGTGCCGCTGCCAGTGTCTCCAGTCCCACAGGACCGCCGCCATAGCTCCTGATGATCATGTCCAGCATCCGCCTGTCATTGCTGTCGAGTCCCAGCCTGTCGATCTCAAGACGGTCAAGTGCCGTTCTGGCAATGACCTCCGTGATCTCACCATCTCCAAGCACATCGGCAAAATCCCGCACACGCTTCAGCAGACGGTTGGCAATGCGGGGCGTGCCACGGGAGCGTTTTGCCAGTTCGAGTGCCCCGTCCAGTGTACAGGGGATCCCGAGGATCTGGCTGCTCCGCCGGATGATATCGGACAGCTGCTCCGGTGTATACAGCTCCAGCCGCTGGACAATGCCAAATCTGTCACGCAGGGGTGCCGACAACTGACCAGCCCTTGTGGTGGCACCGACCAGTGTGAATTCCGGCAGATCGACCCGCAGAGAACGTGCTGAGGGTCCTTTCCCGACAATGATATCAATGGCATGATCCTCCAGTGCCGGGTAGAGGATCTCCTCCACGGCACGGCTCAGGCGATGTATCTCATCAATAAACAGGACATCTCCCGGCGACAGATTTGTCAGGATGGCTGCCAGATCTCCGGGGCGTTCGATGGCAGGTCCCGTGGTGATGCGCAGGTTCACGCCCATTTCCCGGGCAATGATGGCAGACAGTGTCGTCTTTCCGAGTCCCGGAGGGCCATACAGCAGGACATGGTCAAGTGCGCCATCCCTGCGGCGGGCGGCTTCTATATAGATCGCCAGATTTTCCTTGACCTTGTCCTGTCCGATATATTCCGAAAGCGTCTGGGGACGCAGACCCTTGTCGAGGGCAGCATCCTCCTCGATGGCTTCGCTGGTGACAATGCGGTTGTCGATGGTAAAATCACCGGTCTCGATCATAGTGCAGGCTCCTGTTTATTTCTCAAAGAATCGTTTCTTGCGGACATAGAAAGGTGTGATGCCGTCTGCTGCCTTTTTGGCAATGCTCTGCTCATAGCTGAGGAAGCAGAGGTGGTCACCGCTCTTGGAGGATTTGGAAAGCGTCCGTGCAAGCGGCACAAAGAGCTTGCGGGTATTGCCGATCATGTCCACGATGATCAGGATCTGTGGCTTTTCGCTGCCCCGTGTCATCTCTAAGATAAACGCACGATCCACATTCGGCTGCTCGGCAAAGAATTTGGAGGCGGCACGGGTGATGTGCGACAGGGAACGCTGCGGCTGCCGGTAGCTGATGGTCTCCGTCTCATTGTAGGAGATCGCCTTGATATGCAGGTTGCGTGCGATCATCAGGATGCTCTTGATCTCCTGGGAGCTGAATTCCTTGCCGTAGGAATTGGGATTGAGGACGGCAGAGACATTCTGTATCAGGTCAAACAGACGCAGGCAATTGAGCTTGTAGCACTCCACATACCGCTTTGCAAACTGCTCCAATGCACGGTGGCTGGTGAAAAACGGGATAAACAGCGCACCCTCCGGGTTCTGGATGGTGATGAGATCCATCTGCACGCCCTCTCCCTTGCTGCCGGTCTTGACCGGGTTGCGGCAGATGACATACACATCGCTGCGGATGAGCGTCTGCAAAAAGACACTGCGCTTCGTGGGGTCATTGATAGCAGCTTTCAGTAATTCATCGAGATTCATAACAGTTTCCTCCTCGGACGATGATATATATGATACATAGTGAACGATTTAATCCCTGCGCCTGCCAAGCTCACGCAGCGTCAGGCGTATCAGTTCTTCGGCAGTGGCAGTTTCTTCCTGTTTTACCAGTACCGGCATGACTTCCTCCTGCCGGTAGCCAAGCACGAGCAGTGCTGCCAGTGCATCCGACAGCGGGTCTGTACCGGCTGCGCCGGGCGACGGGGAGAACTCACGGATGTCCGGATTGCTCTTGGTCAGCTTATCCTTGAGATCGACCACGATCCGTTCCGCTGACTTCTTGCCGACGCCCTTGACCTTTGTCAGTGCAGAGCTGTCGCCGGAGGCGACAAGCAGGGCAAAGCGGTTCGGCGTCAGGTCAGAAAGAATGGCAAGTGCTGCCTTGGGACCGATGCCCGAAACGGTCAGGAGCATCTGAAAACAATTCAGCTCGTCCCTGTCAGAGAAGCCGAACAGCTCGACGGCATCCTCCCGCACGCTCAGCATGGTGTACAGCCGCACCTCACTGCCCACACTGCCGATCGCCGCAAGCGTGGTCTGCGTTGTCCGGCAGGCATATCCCACACCGCCGCATTCCACAACGGCAAGGGATGGTTCGGTATGGATGAGCTTTCCAGTTACACAATAGATCATCTGTCTCTCCTCTTTCAGTGTTTCAGCGCAGACATGCCCCTGCTGCTGTGTCCGTGGCAGATCGCCAGTGCGAGCGCATCGGCGGCATCATCCGGCTTGGGGGTCTGTTCGAGCCGGAGGATGCGCCTTGTCATGTCCATGATCTGGTGCTTCTCTGCCTTGCCGTAGCCGACGACTGCCTGCTTGACCTGCAAGGGGGTGTACTCATGTACCGGGATGCCCTTCCGTGCGGCGGCGACGACCAGAACGCC
>CANQYC010000116.1 GCA_947627945.1 uncultured Clostridia bacterium | reverse complement strand
CCCCTCTACCCCCTTTTTGCGGCAGGCTTTCGCCTGCCAGCAACGAGAGAAATTTTCCCTTTTAGCGCAAAAGCCCGCCTCCCCTGAAAGGGGAGGGCAGGGAGGGGTCAACAAAAGCCCATCCCCCTTTTCGCCGCAAGGCGAATTGGGGGATAGGCGTTATACGAAGTTCAACGCAAGCCTTGACTGTCACAAACCTTGAACACCACGGAATGCGCACGGATGCAACGTCACGCTGCTTGGGGGAGGGGTTAGCAAAAGCCCGCCGCCCTTTGCACGCAGTGCATTGGGCGGCGAGCGTTATACGAAGTCCAGCGCAAGCTTTGACCTTCACAAATCTTGAACACTACGCAATGCGCGCGGGTGCAGCGTCACGCTGCCGTCACGCTGCTGCTGCCGCTTCAAAAGCTTTACCGCTTGCGAAGTACTGTGAACCGAGTGCGATGAGTTCTTCTGCGAGATGGCTGTCTTCCGGCGGAAGGATATAGGGATCCCCGTTCACCTCGATCAGATAGCATGCTTCCTTCGAGATATACACCTCCTCCGCTGCCTCCAGTACCGCCGTCATCTGCGGGTAGAGATCGCCCAGCGACCCATATGTGGAATACGTGTAGATATCCTCGAAAACCGGTACGCTGTCAGAGTCTTCCTTGACATACATTCTCCCGAATACCGAGGAGCTGGTGTACTCCATTGCCCCGGCGGCATAGGTGCCCGGCGCATACACCCGGATCGTGTCATACTGGCTTCCGCTGTAGTAGCCCGCTTCCTCATCATCGTCATGACCGTATCTCACCATCATGGGGACTTCCTCGATGTTCCAGCTCTTCAGCAGAGCCACGGTCTCCTCACAACTGTCCCATACCGGTATGTCATGGCACAGGAATCCGTACAGATGCCCGGTATACATTTCCTCCGGCGTCAGTGCCGCCATATCTTTCCGATATGCCTCGACCAGACTTGCCATTGCATTTTTACCATCCTTGATGGCATGTGTGCCGCCTGTTGCTGTTACTGCGCCGCTGCTGATCCAGTACAGGCAAAAATCGTCTATCGTCTCCGGATACTCCTCTCCGATGCCGGTGGCAGTACGGTAAGATGACCCGTACATGGACGACAGGTTCCTGCGCAAAAGATCCGCACTCGCCTCGGCAAACAGATCCGTCCCGCAGATGATGTCCACAAAGCGGACATATTCATCCGCCGTCACATAAAATTCCCGGTAGATCTTGGAACCGGTATAGGTATAATACGTCAGTCCGACTTCATATACCGATGCGTAATCGGGCACAAATTCCTCTGTCTGCGGTGCCGGTTGATCCGGTCTCCTATATATGGCACCATCCTCTTCAAAATAGTCGAAGTCGTCATCGTCCTTGCCTACTTCCCACGGTCTCTCTGTGGAGTAGCCCGGTTTCATATCCGTGTCATCGTAGTAACTATAATTATAGTACAGGACGCACATATCCTGATCCCGCAGGCTCTTGTTGATGGCGTCCTCCCTGCTCTGAAGTGAACGGGTCTCCCGGAGCAGATCACGGTGCAGCCCGACCACTGCCTCAATGACATCCCGGTCGGTGTACTCAAGTTCATACTTGGTTTCGTCCCCGTATCCCCTCTGTATGGGGATGCTGATGTTCACGGAGCTGACTGCACCGGCTGCGGGTACATAAAATACCCTGCCGAAGCCATCGGTAAGGGTGACCGCACCGAACAGGCTCACAGCGACCACGACCGTTGTCACATAGCTGACCGCCGTCAGCCAGAACCGCCGGAAACCACGCTTGCGGACGATCTCAGAAACACAGTATACCACCGCCGAGATGAGCAGTACCGGTCCGATGATGCCGCTGTACATCATGCAGAGCATGGTCACTGTCAGCAGCACGAGCATCACGAAATAGGCACCCAGCCATACAAAGGGCTTGCCGACCCACTCTGCCTTGCGGCGGACATAGAGCTGCCATGCGGCGAGCAGTACCAGCACGGACAGGATGACAATGACGGCGATCCAGCGGAAGAAGCTCGGCAGCACGGCATGGCTTGCTGTCTGCGTGGCAGCTGCGGTGTTTATACCACGGTAGAGCCAATCACTGATCGTGTCCGGTACCTGCGATACCAGCAGGATCAGATAGATCAGACCGCCGATCGGACTTGTGAAGCCGATGATGTCCCACGAAGCACTGAAGCTCAGGGATATGGCATCCGTCACGATACCGATGACCGCTGCCAGACAACCGGGGATCAGCATATTGAGCAGGATATTCGTGTAGATGCTCTCGAGCAGTGTGCCGCAGCAGACCGTCACCAGCACGCTCATGGCGTAGTAGAGCATCATCAGTGCGAACAGCCCGAAGCTGAGAAGCCCGTAGTAGTGGCATGCCTCTCCGAGGAATTCCGCTCTTGTCATATCCAGTTCCTCAAAGTGGACGAACGGACACATGCCGAACAGCATGATCCAGCCGAGGATCACAGAGATCACATACGGCAGGAGGTACATCACCGCACCGCCGGCGGCATGGGAGAAGAAACGCTGCCGCCCGGTCAGGGGCAGGGAATAGAGCATATCCACACGGGATTTTCCGTGCAGCTCTGTGAAACAGTTGATGGCGCAGAACATGCCCATAAAGACCGTCGCAGAGAGGAACGCAAAACCGATCATCGCATACATCATCATGCTCGTGCCGCTGAGTACGCTGAGGCTGCTGTAGTCCTGCCCCGGCTCCCTCGGTATGGATTCCACGATCAACTCGCCCATAATGGCACCCATGATGAGCGGGATGCTCAGAATGCTCAGGATAGCGATAACGATCGCCATTTTATTGTTCTGCCGCACGACCCGCCACAGGTTGCGCATCGGCAGGTTACGCGAAAACGTTGCTGTCATAGCCCAATCCCTCCAGTTCATAAATAAATATCTCCTCCAGCGACAGGGGGATGAGATCCGAAACGACCGGCGAATGCGGTGCAAGTGCCGCACGCAGTGTCTCCTCGTCGCCCTTGGCGATGATATGATAGATGCTCTCTGTCCTTGAGAAATGCAGGATCTCCACGCCCGGAAAATCGGCAGCGGTATATTCCCGTTCCCGGTCGGCGAATGCGACCTGTATCTTGTGGACAGTGCCTTTCATGCTGTCGATCTGACGGTCGAAGATGATCTTCCCGTGGTGGAGCAGTGCCGCCGTGTCGCACATCTCACCGATCTCCTTGAGATTATGGGAGGAAATGACGACCGTGAGCTGCCGTTCGCACATGGCATCGACAAGCATCCGTCTGACGATGATGCGCATGGTCGGGTCAAGTCCGTCAAACGCCTCGTCAAGCAGCAGATAGGGCGTGCAGCAGGCAATGCCCGTGATGACGATCGCCTGACGCTTCATGCCCTTGGAAAAGGTGCTGATACGCCGGTTCATCGGCAGCTGGATGGCGGATTCGAGCTTTCCGAAGATCTCCTCTGAGAATGCCGGATAAAACTGCTTGTAAAAATTTTTGAGCTGCGTGAGGGTGAAACCAGAAAACTGGATGGTCTCATCATTGATAAAAAATACCTTCTGTTTCGCCTCGACATTGTCATACACAGGCGCACCGTCGATCAGCACCTGCCCTGCCTCCGGCTGGTAGATACCGCTGAACAAGCGGAGAATGGTGGACTTTCCGGCACCATTGGAGCCGAGCAGTCCGAAGGCAGTCCCGGTGGGGATCTCCAGATCCACGGCATCGAGTGCTGTGAAATCGTCAAACCGCTTGACGGTTTTCTGAAGCTGCATCATGTTAAGTTCTCTCCTTTCATCTGACTCCTTTTGTCAATTCTGCTCATGACCGCCGGGCAGGTATGCCGCAGCGCAGGAAAACGCATATCCCGGTTCATGCCTGCCCTCCTTCTGCGGTCTGTGGGGCGGCGGCAAGCGTCGTGACGTGTTCTTTCAGATCCTCCGCCAGAATACCGGCATCCAAGGCACGGCATGTGACCTCGTCGAATTCTGTGAGGATCTGTCCCTGTGCGAGCCGGATATCGGGTGCAGCGATGAAGCTGCCACGTCCAGCGAGGGAGAAGGTGATCCCGTCACGTTCGAGCAGGGCATATGCCTTAGCGATGGTATTGGGATTGACGCCAAGTTCCGTGGCAAGACTGCGCACAGAGGGCAGCTTGTCCTGTTCATGCAGGACGCCGCTCAGCACCAGTTCTAAGATCCTGCGGTAGAGCTGCTCATAGATGGGCACACGGCTCATCAGGTCGATGTCGAACATAGGAAGTTCCTCCTTCCGTTTCAGATAAGACATCATGGACTGTATGTTCTGTACTATTTGTGATAGTACAGTTATAGTATATCATACATTGAGGGGTTTGTCAAGAGGGATTATAAAATTTTTTCACGCAGGGAGTGAAAGGCTGTTGTTTTGTTTTTGCACGCATGTTAGTTCGGGAGACGCCAGCCACCCTGCGGGGGCTGGCTATTGCCCCACCCCCAACCCCCTCCCCGCCAGCGGGGAGGGGGCTATAGTAGAGGGGGCTGCGCCCCCTCTGACCCCGCATTTTTGGAGACTTTTCTCCCTCTGCACCCCCTTTTGGGGATTTGTCGTCTATGCCCTCTTTTTGGGCTTCGCCTTCTGCATTCCCTTTTTGGGGTTTGCTCCCTGCATTTTCTTTTTTGGGGAGATGCCCCTCCCTTTTGCAGCGCACTGCCTGCGGCGGGCTTTTGCTAACCCCTCCCTGCCCTCCCCTTTCAGGGGAGGCGGGCAGCGTGACGCTGCACCCGTGCGCATTGCGTGGTGTTCAAGATTTGTGACGGTCAAGGCTTGCGCTGAACTGTGGGTAACGCCTATTCCCCAATTCGCCTTGCGGCGAAAAGGGGGATGGGCTTTTGTTGCAGCGTGACGCTGCACCCGTGCGCATTGCGTAGTGTTCAAGATTTGTGAAGGTCAAGACTTGCGTTCTACTTCGTATAACGCTCGCCGCCCAATGCACTGCGTGCAAAGGGCGGCGGGCTTTTGTTGACCCCTCCCCCAACCCCCTCCCCTTTCAGGGGAGACGGGCTTTTGCGCTAAAAGGGAAAATTTCTCTCGTTGCTGGCAGGCGAAAGCCTGCCGCAAAAAGGGGGTAGAGGGG
>CANQYC010000115.1 GCA_947627945.1 uncultured Clostridia bacterium | reverse complement strand
CGATGCGGTGGAGCAGTTCCTGCGCAAGCAGCAGCCGACCGATGAGGAGATCATGCAGATCCTCGCCATCAGCCCGCATTTCCATGCCATCAGCGAAGCCATCGAAAAGGACACCAGTCTGGAGCCGCTGCGTGAGAGCAAGCTGCTCTATCGTGTGACACCGCCGTATACGATCTGGTAAGGATAAGCCCCTGTTCCGTGGGAGGGAACAGGGGCTGTGTTTATTTTGTGAGGTTGCCCTCCACCTTTGCGATCTTGCCGGAGGTGGTGCAGGATGTGGTGGACAGCGCAAAGAGCAGATCTGTCGCACCGACGTTCTTGATGAAGCTGATGGCATTCTGGTCAAAATACCGGAAGTCACACAGATAGATCCGGGAGAAAGACTGCGTCAGGAACGGCACCAGTGCATTGCCGAAACTGTCCTTGAAAATGACAAGCACTCTGTCGTTCTTTACGTTCGTATCCGTCTGGAGGATGCAGTCATCCGTCCCGACAAAGACCGTATAGCTCGCATTGATGCTGTTGTTTTCATAGAACAGGGAACCCTTGCGGGCATTGCCGAAACCGGAATTGTAGTAAGTACACTGTATCTTGTCGAGGTTGGCAGGTTTGTAATAGGTGAACGGTTCCGGGGCATTCGCCAGCTCATTGACCTTGTTCACCCGGTAGAATGCGCCGATGTAGCCGTTTCTCGTTACGGAGGTGTATGTCGACAGCGGTGCATAGTCGACCCCTGCCGCCGAAGCGAACTCCTCCGCCGCATAGTAGGCGGCGAGCGGCTGCCAGTGGTAGTCCGTGCGGGAATAGATCGGCTCCGTCTTGTGGGCATCCAGTGTGTCAAATACCTGCACGGATTTCACGCCTTTCAGGTCGGCGGCGATCATCTCCGCCTGTTTCTTCTGGCTGCCGTATTTCGAGGCATATTCGGCGGGCATGTAGAATGCCTGTGAGGTGGGCACGACCATGCAGTAGACATTGACGCCCTTTCCGAGGGAGCTTTTATATTTGTTCAGTGCCTGTGCATAGCGTGTGGCATTCTTCTGACTATTGGAAAAAAGCTCCAGTGCCCGGGGATGATCGGTGCCGCTGTTGACGACCATAATGCCGTTGACGATGTTCACTTTCCCGTCTGTCGGGACAGTGCCCGTGCCGGTGGGGATGGTCGCCGGCTTTCCGGTCGTCTGTACGGCGGGCTTGGTAGCCGGTGCAGGCGGTGCGGTCGCCGGAGCCTGTGTGTGTGCTTGTGTCGGTGCCTGTGTTTGTACTTGCGTCTGTATCGGCTGGGGCTGCGGCTGGGTCGTCTGGGTGGTTCCTGTTGTCGTCAGCGTGGTCTGGGCGGTGGTCGCCGTGGTCGTCACGGCAGTTGTGGTGATGGAGGTGGTCGTGGTGGCAGCGGCGGTCGTTGTCTCTGTCTGCGCCGTTGTCATCGCCGTGGTCTCCTGCGGTGTCTCTGCGGGCTGCTCCGGGGTGCTGCCGCATGCGGACAGCATCACAAAACTAAACGCCAGCAGGGCTGCGAGTGTTTTGCGCATGGTGATTCTCCTCTTTTGTTTTTATAAATGCAGAAAAAGCCGGTCAGCACACCGGCTTTTTCTGAACATTTTCTAAATGATCAACTGTATAGCCCCACGAACGTCACGGGGTCTCAGGTGCCTCCGGAGCCTCTGTCGGAACAGCGGGCGTCGCACCATTGTACTTTGTGTCTAAATCATTCAAGACCCCGATATACCCTTCGGAATAGGCTTGAGTCTGCTGCTCCACAGGAAGCGTCACCGCAGAGTAACGCCCGACATTTTTGGTAGACAGGCTCTCGGCAGATACGGCAGCAGTCACAACGTAATTTCTCACAGTGATCGCCCATTCCACGTCTTCTGCACCGGAAACGAGCCGATTGACACGGTTGGCGATCTTCAGCAAGGACTTCTCGTGATAATGTTCTGATTCAGGTGAGTTGGGGTCATCTAACAGTGTAGAATCCAATTCTGCCGGTGGATTAGTCGCCGCAGTAGAGGCACTCACTTTATTGGTAGCCGGCGACCACCGCAGAACCACATAACCACCCAGTCCACTATCCAAGGACAGACTCCGGTCTTTGGTAAGATACTTCTGCACCTCCGTCTGTGCAGCGTTGTACACCATCTTGGCGTCCGCATTGGCAGCCTTGACACGGGACTTCCAGTAGTAGGTCGCCATGGCAGGCGCAAGGATCCCTGCCAGGATACCGATGATCGCAATGACAACGATCAGTTCGATCAGGGTGAAACCCTTTAGCTTGTTCTTTTGATTCATATCACGAACACCTCTCTCATTCCTCGTAGGATGTGGGATCCTTCTACTTTACAGTATACCATTTTCTGATGCAAAAGTCAACCGCTTCTGCAAAATTTCATTCAGACATATTCAACAAAAATCAACGGGTGAATTTAGTTAAAATGCATTACTGCCATTTTCCGGTCTTCGCAAATGTGATCGCCTTGCTCCAGTCACCCCAGCCAGCAAGTTCCCTTTTCTCGTTGTTTACCGTGGGATAGGTGCCAATGTAAGGACCGGTCTCATTTTTGCAGATCGCCACTGCCACCGGCACGTCACCGCTGATCTCGACCGCCCACTTGACCTTTCCGGCATCGTTGAAGTATTCATACACATACTTGAAAAACGGATCTGTGTCGCTTTCTGAATATGTCACCCCAGTGACATTGCCATACGTTCCCTCTGGAATGGGTTTGATGACATCGTTCTCACGGCAGGCAGTCATGCTGGCACTGTACAGCGACTTGGCAGAAGAATTCATGCTTGACAGCTTTGCCTTTTGTACATATCCGAGCATGGACGGCACGAGAATGGCAGCCAGTACGCCAATGATGGCAATGACCACGATCAGTTCCACCAATGTAAAACCCTTTATGCGCTTTTTCATAATACGCTCCTTTCCCCCCTGACGGGGAGTCCCCCTCTTCTTCTGATACTTTCTTTCCTACCATTATAGCACAACATTCACAAAATGTCAATAGTTTTTTTATAAAAAAATCATTTAAAAAACAGTTGCCAAGCCGGGCTGCGGGTGGTATAATAGAAGGTAGAGTGCATGCCGGGGCGGTCTGTCCGTTTCCGGCATGGCTGATATTGCCATTTTCACCGATCCTCTTGTAAAGGAGATACCATGCACAGACCAATCAGAATGCTCCTCGCACTCCTGCTGCTGACCTGTACGATGACCGGCTGTTTCAGCAGACATCAGGAAACGGGCGGGGGCTACCTGTTTACCACTGCACTGTCGGGGGATCCGGGCTGCCTTGACCCACAGTTCACCGACGATGCCAACGCTGCCACCGTGATCACGAATCTCATGGAGGGCTTGCTGCGTCTCGATGCGCAGGGCGTTCCGGTGCCTGCGGGCGCAGAGAGCTATTCCGTTTCCGATGATGGCAGAAGTTACCTGTTCGATCTGCGTACCGACTGCTACTGGTACGACCCCAACGGCGACAAGGATCACCCGGATCATGTCACGGCGGAGGATTATGTCTTTGCGTTCCGGCGGCTGCTCGACCCGGCGACAAGATCGCCCCATGCGCAGGATTTCACCTGCATCAAGAATGCCATCCCCGTGCTGGCAGGTGTCAAGGCTGTCAATGAGCTTGGGGTGTCGGCACCGGATCCCAACACGGTACTCATCGAGCTGGATACGCCGGAGCCGGATCTGCCGCTCCTGCTGACACGCTACTGCGCCGTGCCGTGCAATGAGGCATTTTTCCGCAGCACGAACGGCCGCTATGGACTGACCGAGGACATGCTGCTCTGCAATGGCGCATTCTATCTGACGAAGTGGAATTATGACCGCTACAGCACGGGAAATTTCCTGACCATGCGCAAAAACAGCCTGTACTATGCGGCGGATGAGGTCTCGCCGAGCAGCCTGCAATTTGATATTCTTCCGTCCCGTGAGGAGGCGGACAAGGCATTTGAGAGCGGGGAAGCGGATGTGATGCTGACAGAAGTCGTCCCGGCTGCCTATCTGCACAACAAGAAATACACCGTACAGGCGAGTGCCTGTCAGACGATGGGGCTGATCTTCAACCCGGAGAAAGATCTGGTGAAAAACGATGCCCTGCGGCAGGCACTTGCCTATGGGATCGACCGCAATGCCCTGCTGCCGCTCGTGAGTGAGGATGTGACGCCTGCCTATGGGGTGATCCCCCCGGCGGCGGTGATGCTGGGGCGTTCCTACCGGGAGCTTTTGGCAGATGAAACGCTGGCACTGCCGCATGACCCGGAACAGGCACGCAGTTGTTTTGCGGAGGCATCCGAAGCACTGGGACTGACTTCGATGAACTCGATCCGGATCATGGTGCCGAGTACCCTGAAAGACACGGATGCCATGCTGGCGGTGTGTCAGGAATGGCAGGATCTGTTTTCCTACTACATCGGCATCGAGACGGTCTCCCCGGAGGAATATGAGAGGCGGCTGTCGGCGGGGGAATACAGCATTGCCCTGTATTGTTTTTCCCCGGACAGCAACTGCTGCGGGGCAGTGCTGGAGCAGTTCACGGAGCTGGGAGAGCTGTTTGGGATCGATGGGCTGGCACTGCGGGACACGTTCCGGGATCTGGGTACCGAGGACGCAGCGCAGCGTGTGGCACGCTGCGGTGAGGCAGAGAAAGCGATGCTCGACACGCATGCGTTCATCCCGCTGTTCTATAAAAACACCTATCTGGTCTATACGGCGGATAATCAGGATATCCGGTTCGTGCCTTTTTCCGGTGCGGCGGATTTCCGGGAAGCGAAGCATTTTGAAGATTAAAAAAATGGGGTAGTTTTTGGGCGTTTGCCCTACCCCCCCGACCCCCTCCCCTAAAGGGGAGGGGGCATATTATAGGGGGCTTCGCCCCCTATCCCCCATTTGTATTGAGAAGTCCCCTGCTCGGTAGAGCAGGGGACTTTGTGGTAAAAATCTTGGCATGGGGTGCAGAGGTCTCCCCCTCATCTGCTCGATAGAGCAGGAAATGACAGGGGGTGCAGGGGGCGAAGCCCCCTGCAATAAGCCCCCTCCCCTCAGGGGAGGGGGTCGGGGGGTGGGGCAACCCCCATCAACGCCCCGTAATTCGTGGTTTCAGCCGCTTCTGATACAGCTCACACAGCCACAG
>CANQYC010000114.1 GCA_947627945.1 uncultured Clostridia bacterium | reverse complement strand
GGGCTATGTTTGAGGGGGCTTCGCCCCCTCTACCCCCTTTTTGCGGCAGGCTTTCGCCTGCCTGCACTATAGCCCGCCTCTCCTAAAGGGAAGGGGGCTTTTTTACAGTGGCTTCGCCCCCCGCACCCCTGAGCAGCGTAACTCTGCACCTGTCCCGATGCTCTGTATTTTACATGCACTTAAATAACCTAATGTGGTTGTTCATGCTTCTTTTATAACCCATTCCGACTATTTTGTCAAGCCTTTTTAATCATTTGTGATACAATGAAATAAAAAGGAGGGGTTCCATGCCACGTTACCAGCGGATCAGGGATCTGAGAGAAGATGCGGATAAAACACAGACGGAAATTGCAGACTATCTGGGAACAACTGCGCAGTATTACGGCAAATATGAAAAAGGCGAACGGGAGATCCCGTTCACAAGAGCCATACAGCTTGCAGACTACTACAGCGTCAGCCTTGACTATCTTGCCGGCAGGACCAATGTCAAGCAGATCCGATCCGACACCTCACTGACAGAGGACGAGATCCGGCTGCTCAGCCAGTTCCGGCAGCTGTCCGAACGCAACAAGGGAAAAGCCGAGCTGTTCATCGGGCAGCTCTCCGATGCACAGAAAGAGGACGCCGCCGAGAAAGAAGCTCACCGCAAAGAAGCCTGATCACCCTTACCCATTGCACCAAGTGCTGACGACCCCAAAAATCCCCTCCCGCATCTTGCATTTTTTCCTGAAATATGTTATAATATGACTGGCACCCTCCCGGCGGTCGGTGCAAGTATTTCCGAAGGAGTGCAGATCATGCAGAATATCTTTCTGCCGGCAGATATCCTGCTGCCGGATTTCGAGAAGACCCATGCCTATAAGTGGAGCGTCATCGCCTGCGACCAGTTCACCGGAGATCCCGATTACTGGGAAAAAACAGCGCAGATCGTCGGCGATGCCCCCTCCACCCTCAGACTCATCCTCCCGGAGGTCTATCTGGAAGAAACAAACGTTCTCGACCGGATCCACGCCATCCACCACACCATGCAGCAGTACCTGTCGGACGGACTGTTCCGCTGCTACGAGAATGCCATGATCTACACCGAGCGCATGCAGGCAAACGGCATCCTCCGTGCGGGCGTCATCGGCAAGATCGACCTCGAGGCCTATGATTACCGTGCCGGCAGCCATTCCCCCGTGCGTGCCACAGAAGCGACCGTGCTGGAACGCATCCCGCCCCGCATCCGTGTGCGGATGCAGGCACCGCTTGAGCTGCCCCACATCATGATCCTCATTGACGACCCCACCGACAGCGTGATCGGCAGCTGCACCGCCGCCCGTGACGAGATGCGCCGCCTGTACAGCACCGGGCTGATGAACGGCGGCGGCAACATCGACGGCTATCTCATGTCAGAGGCACAGCAGCGTGTCTTTATGGAGCGTCTCGATGCCCTGCTCGCACAGGCGGGCGAACTGCAATTCGCCATGGGCGACGGCAACCATTCCCTCGCCACGGCGAAAGCATGCTATGAAAAATACAAAGCCGCCAACCCCGGCAAGGATCTGAGCGGCCACCCCGCCCGCTACGCTCTCGTGGAGCTGGTCAACCTGCACAGCGATGCGCTCCAGTTCGAGGCGATCCACCGCATCGTGACAAGGGTAGACCCCGGACAGCTCATGCTGACGCTGGCAAGGATCCTGGGGCTTTCCGAGGAGCCGTCCGAGCAGCCCCTGACCGTTGTCCGGGACGGGGAATGCCGCCTCATGTACATCCACAAGCCCACCTCACAGCTTGCCGTGGGCAGTCTCCAGAATGCGCTCGATGCCTATTTTTCGGCAAATCCCGGCAAGATCGACTACATCCACGGCGCACAGACCGTCGAACGCCTGTCCCGGATGCCCGATGCCGTGGGCTTCCTGCTCCCGGACATGGACAAGCGGGATCTGTTCCCAAGCGTCCAGAAAGACGGCGCACTGCCCCGCAAGACGTTCTCCATGGGACATGCGGAGGACAAACGCTACTACATGGAAGCCCGTGCCATTCAGGCATAAAATATCTCCCCATCGCCCACCTCTCCTTTGCTGCATGCAAAAGAGGGGTGGGCATTTCTTTTTTTCTCACCGCAGACACCCCCTTTATAATAAGTATCCCCACGCCCGCCGCATCTGACCGAAAAAATCATCCCTCATTCCGCAAAATCTCAAATATTCACCATAACACCCCGATTTCCCATAAAATTCCCACAAACTATTTGTATACTATTCTGTATAAAACGATGTAGTTCTATACTATTTGTTTATTTATATACAATTCGTATAGATATTTTCTGAGTTTACGTTCTGGCACATGCCTTTTGAAAACGATTAATGCAAATTCTTTGAAAAAATCTGAAATTTTCTCTTGACAAGCGTAAAACCGCATAGTATAGCCATTTTTACATGTTTTGCATCTGTTTTTCTGAAAAACTCCGATTTTTCAAAGGCACGCAGGTAAGCCATTTTCTTCGTCGTTCAAAATACGTTCATATGACGTACATAAAAAGTTTACCTGATTACGCCTTGTATAGGCTTGACAAATAGAAAAAATTGTGATATGATAATATCAGTAAAACGATTAAGGCACAAAACCCCAATGAGGGTAAAGAGAAACAGAACTTAAGGAGGAACCACTCATGAAAGCTTTTACAAGATTTGCAGCCGTTCTCGCAGCCGCTCTGGTGCTGCCCACCTCCATCCTTCCGGCATCTGCCGCTGAAGCTGAGACAACAACTCTGAACTATGGTCCGATGACTTATGTTCTTCATAGTGATCATATCGAAATCACGGACTGCGATACCGCAGCAGCCGAGGTCACCATCCCCACCGAGATCAACGGCATGCCCGTCACCGAGATCGGCGATGCCGCATTTCAGGACTGCGAGCTGCTGACATTCGTCAACATCCCCGAGGGCGTCACTTCCGTCGGCGACTGGGCGTTTGCATACTGCTCCTCGCTCATCGGCGTGACACTCCCCACCACTGCTACCGAAGTCGGCAAGGACGCTTTCTTCTACTGCACAAGCCTGCAGCGTGCCGCTCTCCCCGAGGGTACCGAGGAAGTCGCATGGGGTACTTACGGGTACTGCACAAGTTTGCAGAGCATCGTACTCCCGCAGAGCGTGGAGGAGATTGAAAGCTCCGCCTTTGCAGGCTGCACGGCACTCGAGAGTGTGACACTTTCCGACAATCTGAAGAAGATCGGCAACTCCGCATTCTCCGGCTGCTCCGCTCTGTATGACATCACACTTCCTGAGAGCATCCGCTCCATCGGCAGTGCGGCATTCTCCGGCTGCACAAGCCTTCCGGCAATTGAGATCCCGGCAAGCGTGAGCTTCGTCGGCAGGATCTTCACCGACTGCGAGAACCTCGATGACATCCATGTTTCGGCAAAAAATGAGAAGTACAGCAGCGTGGACGGCGTGTTCATGAACAAAGCCGGCACAAGTCTGATCCTGTTCCCTGAGGGCAGAAAAGATGCCAGCTACGACATCCCCGCAGGCGTGGAGACGATCGCAGAGGACGCATTTGTGAACGCACGCAACCTGAAGAGCGTGACCATCCCGGCAAGCGTTACATCCATCGGCACATGGGCATTTTCCGGCTCTGGACTGACATCCGTGGAGCTTCCGGGCGTGGAGACCGTAGAGGATTATCTGTTCTTCGAGTGCGCTGACCTCGAGTCCGTGGTACTCAGCGACGGCACGACAAAAATCGACGAATATGCATTCCGCAACTGCACAAGCCTGACCGAGATCACCCTCCCGGCAACTCTGGAAACTGTTGGCAGACACGCATTTGAGGGCTGCACGAGCCTGACAGACATCTACTTCGATGGCACCGAGGAAGAATGGGCAGAAGTTTGGGTATATGCCAACAACGATGCCCTGACACAGGCAACTGTACACTTCGCAGAAGATGCAGAAGTCCTTACTGGCGACGTGAACACTGACGGCACCGTGAGCATCGCAGATGTGATCGTTCTCAACAAGCACCTGAACGGCGGCGCAGACCTCACCGCAGCAGGCACTCTTGCCGCAGATGTGGATCAGAATGAGATGATCGATTCTACGGATGCACTGAATATCCTCAAGGCTTGCCTTGGTATCTAATGTGAAAAGGAACCCCACCCCCAACCCCCTCCCCGCCAGCGGGGAGGGGCAGCGTGACGCTGCACCCGTGCGCATCCTATAGTGTTCAAGCTTTGTAACGGTCAAAGCTTGCGCTGGACTTCGTATAACGCTACCCCCCCAATTCGCCTCACGGCGAAAAGGGGGGGTAGCTTTTGGGTTATGGGGAGAGTGTATTCACATATTGCCCCTGCACTGCATTTTTTCAATATACCGCAACAACACATCCCTCTCATTTTCCACCGTCCCCGCCGTCACCTCATCCAACAGCGCATGCAGCACGCTGCCGATCTGCTCGCCGGAGAATCCTGCCGCCATGACGTCTTTCCCGTTCACCGCCAGCTCCCGCAAGGTGCAGCAAAGCCCCTGCGACAGGCATTCCGTCAGCATCGCCTCCGCCCGGTCGATCTGCGCCCGGCTGTCGGGCGTGTCCCGCCGTTTCGAGAGACGGTCTGCATCCTGCACCGCCAACAGCCGCCGGAATGTCTCCTCCCCGAGCTGACCGAGCAGCCGCCGGACAGCGGGCATGGAACCGGGAATGTCCCGGTGCAGGGCGACCAGCCGACAGACCTCCGCCCGCATCCTGTTGTCGCACCGCAGCCGTTTCAGGATCTGATCCGCCATCGCCGCACCACGGGGCGCATGCGCCGGAAAATGTCCGCCCCGTCCATCCTGATGATACACCTTCGGCTTCGCAAGATCATGCAGCAGCATCGTCATCCGGACAGTGAGATCCCTTTCCGCACACCCCACAGACCGTGCAATATGCTCCCAGACGGGAAAATCATGGTACCGGCTATGCTGAGAAAACCCGATACATGGCGCAATTTCCGGTATCCAGACCGTCAGCACATGCGGATAGGCAAGCAGCACCCCGGTGATATGTTCCCCCGTGAGCATCCCGCAAAGCTCCGTAAAAATGCGCTCCACGGAAATTTTGCGCAATGATCCCGCCGCCGCCCGCATGGCAGCATCGGTCAGCGGTTCCGGCTGCAAGCCGTACCGGGCGCAGAAC
>CANQYC010000113.1 GCA_947627945.1 uncultured Clostridia bacterium | reverse complement strand
AGCAAGAAATTCACGGTAGGCAGCAGCAGCACTGCCGCATCGGACAAACTCACCATCACAGGCGGTACACAGGTACCCGCATCTATGGCTGTCGGGAAATGTCTTACTGTGAAAGGTGTTGTGACGTCGCAGACGTCTGCCATGAAGGCACTGACGGTCGGTGTGTACGACAGCAACGGGAAATTCGTCACGGGCAAGACAATAAACCCATCCGCAAAGAGCTATGATCTGAGCAAGCTCGATGCGTATGTGGAATTCAACAAACTCCCCGCAGGGACATATACCTACGCCGTCATTGCATCCAATGCGTCACAGACGAATTATGCACTGGTGAGCAAGAAATTCACGGTAGGCAGCAGCAGCACTGCCGCATCGGACAAACTCACCATCACAGGCGGTACACAGGTACCCGCATCTATGGCTGTCGGGAAATGTCTTACTGTGAAAGGTGTTGTGACGTCGCAGACGTCTGCCATGAAGGCACTGACGGTCGGTGTGTACGACAGCAACGGGAAATTTGTGACGGGCAAGACAATTGATCCATCCGCAAAGAGCTATGATCTGAGCAAGCTCGATGCCTATGTGGAATTCAACAAACTCCCCGCAGGGACGTACACCTATGCCGTCATTGCGTCCAATGCATCGCAGACCAATTATGCACTGGTGAGCAAGCGGTTTCGGATCGTCTGAAAACAACAAGCAACACCTCCGGAAATGCCGGAGGTGTTATTTTTTTAGGCAACAAAAAACGCCCCCTTCCCTTCCGGGTCGGGGGTGCGGCGGGGGTCATTCCGTGCTGTCCTTCCTGATGTGGAAAATCAGGCGGAACACCCCGGACAACAGTTTCGGGCTCCGGATGACAACGATCTTCATGCATATCCCTCCTATGTTTGGTATACTGCAATATATGCGTCATCCGGATTTTTGTGCATCCGTCACTACCAGCAGCACGCCGCTCTGCAATGTGATCTCCGCAGGATCTTCCGTGCGTTCATTGCTCACCCCGATCGGATAGCTCTGCCGCAGCATCGCATTTTTCAGCGGGTATTTTGCCCCCCGGACAGAGACGCCCGTACACGTCTCCGTCAGCGAAAAGAGCGAGAACATCCCGCAGTCCCGGAGCCGCAGGACACCATCCCCCGGCGTCCAGAGAAATACCCGCTGTTCCCCGTAGACCAGTTCGCCGTGCAGTCCTGTCTCTGCCATCCGCCGCAGGAGCTGCACATTCGCCACCGCATGGTCGATGCGTGCGCCGCCGAATGCGCCGTAGATCACAAAATGCCGGCAGCCAAGTTCCCTGCCGTGCAGGATGGCGAGCCAGGTATCGGTGTCGTCTTTCTCCGGCGGATGCTGTAAGACTGTCACATGTGCCGGGAGGGGCTGTGTCCATGAATCCAGATCACCGACCACCGCATCCGGGACGATGCCCTGTGCCAGTGCATGCCGGTAGCCGCAGTCCGCACAGATCACCGCCGCACCGGGCGGCACCTGTATCTCCTCCCGCACCTCTCCCCCGGCGAGGATGATGGCGGTACGCAATGTCGTCATAGCTCCCACTCCCTGATCTGTCTGGCTTCTTCGTACATCTCACAATAGCTCCTGTGCCGGGATGCGGCGATCTTCCCCGCCTGTACCGCTTCGATCACGGCACATCCCTTTTCGCAGAGATGCGCACAGTCATGGAACCGGCACTTGTCCCGGTAGGGGGCAAATTCGATAAAACACCCCGCAAGCTCCTCCTTGCGGATGACCGCATAGCGTGTGGTCTCAAAGGTGGAAAATCCCGGTGTATCTGCGATATATCCGCCGTCCCCGATGGGGTACAGACTGGCATGGCGTGTGGTGTGTCTGCCCCTGCCGAGCTTCCGGCTGATCTCTCCGGTGGGGATGGAGAGCGTGCTGTCGAGCGCATTGAGCAGCGTGGACTTGCCGGCACCGGAATTGCCTGTCAGGGCACTGATCTTCCCCCGGAGCGCATCCTGTACGGCATTGAGCGATGCGGGATCATGATAGTCCACCCGCAGCACCGGCACACCGACAGCATGGTATAATTCATAGAGATCCGTGCCGTCTGCCAGATCGAGCTTTGTCAGCAGCAGCAGCGGCGAAATGTCCTTGTATGCCGATACGGCAAGGAATTTGTCGAGCAGCCGCAGATTCGGCTGCGGATCGCACATGGATACGACAAAACAAAGCTGGTCAAGATTTGCGAGCGGCGGGCGGATGATGGTATTTTTCCGGGGCAGGATCTCCGTGATCACGCCATCCTCGAGCCGCACCCGGTCTCCGACCAGCGGCTCCTGTCCCTTGTTCCGCAGCACGCCCCTTGCGGGACATTCGGAGACACCGTCAGGGGACACTACGGTGTAGCGTCCCCTGACAGAACGGATGATCAAAGGTTCTGTGCGCATCATTCCGCTGGCTCCGGTGCAGGCGGATCCGTCAGTTCCTCCTGCGGTTCGGTCTGGGGCTCTGTGTGCGGTTCAGTCTGCGGCTGGGTATGCGGCTGCGTGTGAGGCTGGGTCTGGGGCTGGGTCTGCGGCTGCGTATGCGGCTGGGTCTGCGGCGGCTGTGTCTGGGGTTGTGTCTGCGGCTGCGTCTGCGGTTGTGTCTGGGGCTGGGTCTGCGGCTGTGTTTCTTCGGTCGTCGGTGCTTCTGTCGTGGCTGCCTGGAAACCGTCTACGGACTGGAATGCGCCCTCGATATCGGCACTGAGCTGCGTGTACTCCCCGTTGACGAAGTCGAAGTTATATTCGCCGAGACGGGCTGTTGCGGAGTTTGCATAGTTGGTCAGTACGACAATGACCTTCTCCTTGCCGGTGCCCTGTACATCGACGGTGATGCTGTTGGAATAGCCGGCATTGATCGTTGCGCTGGAAAGCGTCGTGCCGCCGTCGTCCTTGATGAAGTCAAGGGCAAAGCGTCCGGTCACGCCTGCGGGCAGCTGGAGCTTGTAGGCAACGGAACCGGAGGGATCCTCGCCGTTGGAATAGGTCAGTGTGATGACGGTGCCGGCATCGACCAGTTCGCCTGCCTCGATGCTCTGGGCAATGACGGTGTTTTCATCCTCGAGGGAGGCTTCCGGAACGGCTTCGACTTCGAGACCGCTGTATCTGCAAAGCTCTGTGGCACGGTCGAGCGTCATGCCGATGAGGTTCTCTACCTTGATGCCGTCGGCACTGCTGCCCTTGGAAACGTAAACGATGATCGTGGAACCGGAGTCTACCATTTCACCTGCTTCCGGCTCGGTGTTGATGACTTTGTTGACTTCCACGCCGCTGTCGCTGAGGACATACTGCACATCCGCCTTGAGTCCGGCAGAGGTCAGCATCTTTTCGGCATACTTATAGTCATATCCATCCGTCTTGGGCACTTCCACCTGACTCGTGCCGAGACTGACATCTACATAGACCGTCTGCCCGGCAGTCACGGCATCGCCCATTGCAATGTCCTGATTGAAGATCATGTCTTTCTCGTAGGAAGAATATTCGGTCTTGGCGATCTGGAGATCGAGGTAGGGGTAGTCGTCCTTTGCCTCGTAGTAGTCCATGCCGACCAGATCGGGCATCTCATAGCGGGTGGACTGTCCGGTGCCGGTGATCACGCCCTTGACGAGCCAGATCACGAAGAACACAGCGACCACGATGAAAGCGATGGTCACGGCGGTCATGACAGGGATGAAAAGCGAACGCTGCTGCGTTTCTTCCTCCTCGCCGTCCTCCTCCTCGTCGTCATCATCATAGTATTCGTCGTCGTCCTCATCGTAGTCCCCGTCATCCTCATTCTCCTGCTGACGGCGGACAGCCTCCTGCTGGGCAGTGGCAGAGGAAAAATACTGTGTCGGGGCATCGTCCTCCTCTACAGGGGCATCCTCCCCCTCCTCCTCCTCGACATAGTAGCCGAAGGTGATGGCGGTGTTGGCTTTGAATGCCTCGAGATCCCGGATCATATCTGCAGCGGTCTGGTAGCGGTTCTCAGGATCCTTCTCCATGGCACGCAGGATGATCTCCTCAAGTCCGGCGGGAATGTCGGCATTGATGGCACGGGGACGCTCCGGGACATCCTGCATGTGCATCACGGCGACACTGATGGGATTGTCGGTATCAAAGGGCTTCTGCCCGGTGAGCATCTCGTAGAGCATGACGCCGACAGAGTAGATGTCGCTCTTTTCGTCTGTCTCGTCACCACGAGCCTGTTCGGGGCTGATATAGTGGACGGTGCCGATCGCCTGATCGGTGGCGGTGCCGCCCTCGTCACGGGCAAATTTGGCAATGCCGAAATCCATGACCTTGATGGTGCCGTCCGTGAACAGCATGATGTTCTGCGGTTTGATGTCACGGTGAACGATCCCACGGTCATGGGCATGCTGCAGGGCACGGAGGATCTGGATCACAAAGTGGACAGAGTCCTTCCATGTCAGCACTTTTTCATTTTCAATATACTCCTTGAGCGTGATGCCGTCGATGTACTCCATCACGATGAACTGCAGTTTATCGGAAAATCCCACATCATAGACCTTGACGATGTTCGGATGCGACAGCAGTGCGATCGCCTTGGATTCATTCCGGAACCGGCGCAGGAATTCTTCGTTCTCTGCGAATTCCTTTTTGAGGATCTTGACAGCCACGACCTTGTTGTCGATGATGTCGGTCGCCTTGTAGACATCCGCCATACCGCCGACACCGATCAGCTCGGTGATCTCGTACCTGCCTTCCAGCTTTTTGCCAATGTACTTGTCCATGTTACCCTCCAACATTATTTTGCGTAATGATCGCCATACACGGGATTCAGCCCGTGACGATCGCCAGCGAGATATTATCCCTGCCGCCCTTTTCAAGGGCGAGGTTCACCAGTGCCTGCGGTGTATCCTCAGGCGGATAGTGCTGTATCACAGCTAAGATCTCCCGTTCGCTGCAATAGCCGGACAGACCGTCCGAACACAGCAGCAGCCGGAAGCCCTCCTCATATGGGATGCGGAAGTAGTCCGGTCTGACGACACGCTCCACCCCGACGGCTCTTGTGAGCATGTTCCGCTGGGGATGCTGTGCCATGTCCTCCCGCCGGAGCTTTCCCTGCTGAAACAACATATTGACCACGGTATGGTCGCTTGTCAGCAGGCGGATCCTGCCGTCCTGTATGAGGTAGGCACGGCTGTCACCGACATTGACAAGGGAGATCCAGCCCGGCTCCACAAAGGCAGCCACGCAGGTCGTTCCCATACCGAAGCTCTTGTAATCCATGCGG
>CANQYC010000112.1 GCA_947627945.1 uncultured Clostridia bacterium | reverse complement strand
CAGACACTGCGCCGACCAGAGTCCTCTGGTCGGCGCAGTGTCTGCGCTCCCGTGATGCCTCCCAATGCGGCTGCGCCGCAAAGGTCGGCGATGCACCCGGCGAAACACTCAAGCCAATTGTTTCACGTGAAACAATTGGCTTTTTTCTACAGTACTCATTGCAGCCTGCAAAAGGCAAGTAGGATCAGCATCACGCCGCCGATCCATGTGAAGCGGCTGTGGCAGCGGCTGCCGAGGAGGTTTCCGGCAGCTGTCAGCACAAAACCAAGCAGCAAGGTCAGCCCCAGACACAGCGGGATCTCTGTGCCGGTAAGCCCTGCCCCCAGTCCGCTTGCCAGCGAATCCATGGACATGACGGCGGAAAAGGTCAGGGCTTCTTTCGGACTCAGGACTTTGGAACCATCGGCATCTGCCAGCGTTTCATCAAAACAGATGTCGATCACCATGCCGAGCGCATGCCGCCGGATGTGCGGGCGGCGGGAACGCAGGACGGCACGGAGCAGCTCTTTCAGGATCGTGCCGACCCCCATGCAGAGCAGCAGCACAAATCCGCCGCAGCGCAGCAGAGACTCCGGGAGCCACCCGGCAAGCAGACTTGCCCCCAACAGGGATGCTGCCAGAAATGCCGTGCCGACGGCACTGATGAGCAGGGCGCAGCGTCTGGGGATATGTATCCCGCTCATGCTGCATCCTATGGCTGCGAAAAATGTATCCATGCAAACGGCTGCCGACAGCAGACAGGCTCGGAACATGGGGACCATCTCCTTCCTGTGCAGTCTATGCAGAAAACGGCGGGCAGGTCACAGGAGCAGACGGATGCCATGCAGCAGAAAACAGGCACAGATGCCGCAGACGGTGGGCATCACTGCCGCAAACAGCGTCCAGCGCAGACTTTTTGTCTCTTTCCAGATGGTCAGCATGGTGGTGGAACAGGGAAAGTGCAGCAGGGAAAATGTCATGGTGCAGACGGCGGTCATCCATGTCCAGCCGTGGGCGGTCAGGACGCTGTGCAGTGTCGCCAGATCGGGCACTTCCGTCAGGACGCCCTGCGACAGGTAGGTCATCAGGATCAGCGGCAGGACGATCTCATTCGCCGGAAAGGCGAGGAAAAATGCGAGCAGGATGCTGCCGTCCATCCCCAGCCACTGCGCAAAGGGATCGAGTGCCTGTGCCAGATGGAGAAGTACGGAAGTGCCGCCGATGTCCCAGTGGGAGAGCAGCCAGATGAGCAGCCCCGCCGGTGCTGCTACCGAACAGGCACGCCCGAGGACGAACACTGTCCGGTCGAGCAAGGAGCGCAGCAGGACTTTTCCCACCTGCGGCGGACGGTATGGCGGCAGTTCGAGGAGAAAGGACGAGGGGATGCCCCGGAGCAATGTGCGGGACAGCAGGCGGGAGACAAGGAGCGTCATCCCCGTGCCGCAGACGATCACGAGCAGAAGTGCCAGAGCCTGCCAGATGGTGCCCGCTGCGCCGCCCACCGTGAGGAACATGCCGATGAGGGAGATCATCAGCGGGAATCTGCCGTTGCAGGGCGTGAATACATTCGTCAGGATGGCGATGAGGCGTTCCCGGGGAGAGTCGATGATGCGGCATCCGGTCACGCCGCAGGCATTGCAGCCAAGTCCCATGCACATGGTCAGTCCCTGCTTGCCGCAGGCACCTGCCCTGCGAAAGCCGCTGTCGAGGAGGAAGGCGACCCGTGGCAGATAGCCCGCATCTTCGAGGAGGGTGAACAGGGGGAAGAAAATTGCCATCGGGGGGAGCATGACGGAGACGACCCATGCCAGCACACGGTACATGCCGTCGATCAGGAGGCTCACCGTCCATGCGGGGAGATGGCAGGAAGAAAGGGCATCCCGCAGAAATTCTCCCAACGAGAAAAGCCAGCGGGAGAGCAGTTCGGATGGATAATTGGCACCGATCATCGTCAGCCAGAGGATGCCCGCCAGCAGCAGGAGCATGACGGGGATGCCGGTCTTGCGTCCCATGAGGAAGCGGTCAAGGCGGCGGTCGGCGGCATCGGGGGCTTTGGGCAGACGGACACAGGCGGCGGCAAGCTCTGCGGCACGCTGCACGGTGCATGCGATGATGTGGTCGGAGATGGTGCGGGCATCCCAGCCGAGCTGTTCCAGACTGGTGCGAAGTTCGGTGATGTGCAGAAAGAGATGCGGCGGGGCGGCATCCGGATGAAAATGGGCGGTAAAACCGGCATCCTGCTCGAGGAGCCGGAGGGCAGCCCAGCGGGGCGGGACGGTGAGCGGCTGTTCCGACAGCAGATCGGTCAGCACCTGTAAGCGGGACTCGAGAAGTTCCCCGTAGGGGATCGTGGTGCCGGGGCAATGTTCCTCGCCGGAGAGCAGTGCGGAAAGGCGGGCTTTCAGGTCATCCAGTCCCTCGCCGTTGCGTGCAGTCATGCCGATGACGGGGACACCGAGGCATTCTTCGAGTTTCGGCAGGTCGATGTGGATGCCTTTATGCTGTGCCTCATCGAGGAGATTGACACAGACCAGCACATGGGTGGTCAGCTCGATGGTTTGCAGGACGAGGTTCAGATTTCGCTCGAGACAGCAGGCATCGCAGACGACGATGACGGCATCCGGGCGGGTGTAGCAGATGTGATCTCTGGCTGCCTGTTCTTCTGCGGAGCCGGCACGCAGTGTATAGGTGCCGGGCAGATCGGTCAGCAGACAGGAAAAGGTGCCGCAGGAGAATGTCCCCTCCGCACCGGTGACCGTTTTTCCTGCCCAGTTGCCGGTGTGCTGGTGCATTCCGGTGAGGGCGTTGAAGACCGTGGATTTGCCGACATTGGGATTTCCCGCAAGGGCGATGCGGTACTCCCGGGACAGTTCCGGCATAGATGGTGCCTCCTTTGTAGTGGTTGTGTCTAAAGAATATGACGAAAAAATACAAAATATTCCGCCTGTGGGCGGAATGGGGGAATTTTCAGAAACGTAGAATTGATATATGAAAACCAGCCGGGATCATAGCGTGGTGTTCGGAAGGGGATGGGAGACCCGTTCATTATGGCGGATGGTATTGTCTTTTGTTTTTTTGAAAAAAAGACTTGACAAACGGGGGAACTTGTGGTATACTATAATCATACAATTCATATAGGCAAACTAATCAAATATAAGAAGGGAGTTTTTCACATGAAAATTGCAAAGAGCTTTACGGAGCTGATCGGGAGGACGCCGCTGCTGGAGCTGACGGGCATCGAACAGGCATACGGACTTGAGGCGACCATCCTCGGGAAACTGGAATACTTCAATCCCGCCGGGTCGGTCAAGGACAGGATCGCCAAGGCGATGATCGAGGATGCCGAGGAGAGGGGCGTACTCAAGCCGGGCAGTGTCATCATTGAGCCGACGAGCGGCAATACGGGCATCGGGCTGGCGGCTGTGGCAGCGGCGAGAGGGTACCGGATCATCATTGCCATGCCGGAGACGATGAGCGTGGAGCGGCGCAACCTCATGAAGGCATACGGTGCGGAGCTTGTCCTCACCGAGGGTGCCAAGGGGATGCAGGGTGCAGTGGATAAGGCAAATGCGCTCGCAAAGGAGATCCCGGACAGCTTTATCCCGTCGCAGTTCACCAATCCCGCCAACCCGGCGATCCATGAAAAGACGACCGGTGTCGAGATCTGGGAGGATACGGACGGCAAGGTGGACATTTTTGTGGCAGGTGTCGGGACGGGCGGCACGCTCAGCGGCGTGGGTGCCTATCTGAAAGCAAAGAATGCCGGTGTGCAGGTCGTGGCGGTGGAGCCGAAGACATCCCCGCTGCTGTCCGAGGGGCATGCAGGACCGCACAAGATCCAAGGGATCGGGGCGAACTTTGTGCCGAAGACGCTGAATACGGAGATCTATGATGAGATCCTCACGGTCGCCAATGAGGATGCGTTTGCGCTGGGGAGAGAGATCGCAAGGCGTGAGGGCGTGCTGACGGGCATTTCTTCCGGTGCGGCGGTATGGGCATCGGTGCAACTTGCGAAACGTCCGGAGAACAAGGGCAAGACGATCGTGGCGATCCTGCCGGATTCCGGGGAGCGGTATTTGTCCACGCCGATGTTTGCAGAGTGACGGACTTCCCTGCTGGCAGGCACGGATGCGGCAGGCTGTGCATAGACTGACAGCGGGGAGGATGCCATGAAACAGATCGTCTCACTTGACAAGATCCCGGAGGGCAGGAGCTGCCGGGTGCGGGAGCTATGCATGACAGGCGTGCTGCGGGAACGGCTGCAGGAGGTCGGCATGATCCCCGGAACAGAGGTCACATGTCTGCAAAAGGGACCAGACCCGGTCGCCTATCGTGTCCGGGGAGCGGTCATTGCCCTGCGGGGCATGGATGCCGGCGGCGTGCTTGTCGAAATGTGAATGCCCTCTCAAAAGGGATGAGAAAAGCGGCGGATCATTGAGGTGATCTGCCGCTGGTTTTTGGGTTGTGGGGTGCAGTGCCGACCTTTGCGGCGCAGCCGCATTGGGAGGCAAATCGGAGGCGGCAGCCTGCCGCTCATTCCTGATACACAGAATCAACATCCAAATACTCCTCAAGAGAAATATCCTGCTCAAACACTTCCTTGGCAGCCTCTTTCCCGATATACCGGATATGCCACGGTTCATAGTCATAACCTGTGATGTCCACCTTGTCTGCGGGATAGCGGATGATAAAGCCGTATTCATGACAGTGCGCTGCCAGCCATCTCCCCTCATCCGTTTCGCCGAATGCCTCATCTATCGTGTTGCAGTCCACGGTGTAGCCGGTCTGGTGTTCGGAATGACCAGGACGTGCGGACACCGCATCGGCATATTCCTTGCTGTAGCCATCGACCATGCTCTGGTAGACGGTGACCTGAAAATCATAATCCCGATAGCCGGAGCCAATGTAGATGTCCAGCCCCTCCTCCTTTGCGGCGGCGGCAAGCGCATCGAATGCCTCCTGTGTCACGGGGAGCATGCCGGGGTCGTAGGTGCTGGGCAGACTATAGGTCTTGTTGGCGATGAGGATATCATCCACATAGGTGCAGCCGTCCTCGGTGCGCAGTTCCCGCACGGTGACGGGGATCTCCAGAAATTCTTCCCCATAGCGGACGGTGAGCATGCAGTCGCCTTTTGCCAGTCCGGTGATATTGCCATCCGGGGAGACGGACAGCAGCTGCGGGTCTCCGGACTGCCATGTGACGGCGGTGCGGTCAACGCCGTTGCCATAGGTGATGGCAACGGGTTTTTCATGCCCGATGCGGATGTAGATGTGCGGGGTATCGGCATGCAGGAGACCTGTGGCGGAAGTCAGCACGGTCTCACTTGGAACGTCAGCGGGGGGCGTGGTCTGTGCGGGCGTGCTGCCGGGCGGGATGGTG
>CANQYC010000111.1 GCA_947627945.1 uncultured Clostridia bacterium | reverse complement strand
GGGCAGCTCTTTGATGAGAATTTTCTCATGACCGTTGCCACGGTCGGTGCGCTCTGCATCGGCTGCTGGGAGGAGGCGGCGGGCGTCATGCTCTTTTTCCGCATCGGGGAACTGTTTGAGCATCTCGCCGTGGAGCGGAGCCGCAAGTCCGTGATGGATGCGATCGACCTGCGCCCTGAAACGGTGCAGCGGCTGCGTGACGGCAGTGAGACACCGGAGACCATCCCCGCCGCACAGGTGCAGCCGGGGGATCTGCTGCTCGTGCGTGCCGGCGACCGTATCCCGGTGGATGGCATTCTCCGCAAGGGTTCCGGTGCGGTGGACATCTCCGCCATGACCGGTGAATCGCAGCCGGTACAGGTGCAGCCGGGGGACAGCGTGATGTCCGGCTGCGTGAACCTCTCCGGCGTGCTGGAGCTTGAGGCGACAGCGGCACTGAAAGATTCCATGGTGCAGCGCATCCTTGACAGCGTGGAGAATGCCGCTGCCGGGAAACCGAAGCTCGACCGCTTCATCACACGGTTTTCGAGGATCTATACCCCCGTTGTCGTTGCCGCTGCCCTCCTGACGGCGGTCGTCCCGCCGCTGTTCACCGGAGAATGGAGCCACTGGATCTACACGGCACTGAATTTCCTGATGATCAGCTGTCCATGTGCATTGGTGCTGAGCGTGCCGCTGTCGTACTTCGCCGGCATCGGTGCCGGGTCTGCCAAGGGCACCCTCTTTAAGGACGGCATGTCCCTCGAAGCACTCGCCCGGGTGAAAGCCGTGGTCATGGACAAGACCGGCACCCTGACGCAGGGCAGCTTTTCCGTGACGGACATCTGCACGGACGGTGACCCGGCACAGGTACTGCGGTATGCTGCCGCCTGTGAGAGCGGGTCTGTACATCCCATCGCCGTGAGCATCCTGCGCTGTGCGCAGGAGAGGGGGCTTTCCACATCCCCTGCACAGGACATCACCGAGATCGCAGGCAAGGGCATCCTCGGCATGGCGGAGGGGAAACGCATTGCCTGCGGCAATGAAAAACTCATGGCGGAACAGAATATCCCACTGCCGGAGAACGTCCCAGCGGGCATCCATGTCGCAGCGGATGGTGCCTACCTCGGTACGCTGCTGCTGTCGGATGCGCTCAAACCCGGTGCCGCAGAGACCGTACAGGCAATGCAGCGCAGGGGGCTGTATACCGTCATGCTGACCGGGGACAGCCCGGCACATGCCGCCCCCGTGGCTGAAGCTCTGCATGTCGCAGAAACGCATGCCGGGCTGCTCCCGACAGAGAAACCCACCTACATGGAGAGCGTCCGTGCCGCACATGGCAGCGTGCTGTTCGTGGGTGACGGCATCAATGACGCCCCGGTGCTGTCCGGTGCGGATGTCGGCGCAGCGATGGGCAGCGGTGCCGATGCCGCCATGGAGGCGGCGGATGTGGTGCTGCTCGGTTCCGACCCGCAGTCCATCCTCACGGCTTTGCAGCTTGCCGGACTCGTGGACAGGACGGCGAAGATCTGCATTGCACTGGCTCTCATCGTGAAAGGGCTGATCCTGCTGCTCGGTCTGCTCGGCTTTGCCAATATGTGGCTGTCCGTCTTTGCAGATACGGGCGTGACCATCCTCTGCGTATGCATCGTCCTTCTCCGCATCCGTCTGCGGAAACGTGTCAAGTAATGGGTGCAGTGGTCTCTGTCGTGGCTTCTGTGATCGTCTCTGTGGTTTCCTCTGTGCTGTCCTCTGTCGTCTGGGTGTCGCCGGTCGCATCCGGCTCTGTTGCCGGGACGGAAGAAAATACCTGATCCGGCGACCAGCCCTCTCCGGCGGTGTCGATATTCTCCCGTGTCAGCTTCTGCATGCCGCCATAGCCCTCGCCGATGTGTGTCCATGCATCGCTGAGCGTGACATTCTGGTAGCCGCCGTCGATGACGCCGAATGTCTCCGCCCTGTCCCAGATGTCGTTATAGGAGAGTTCCCCGCCCTTGTTTTCGGCATTGTTGAAATAATACCGGTCTGCATGCACGGCGTCCATCTCGGCATAGTCGTAGATCACAAAACCGCTGCCGCCGCCCATGGTCGAAAAGGCAGTTGCAAACAGTCCTTTCTTCGGCTGAAAGCAGACATTCTGTCCCGCAGCGGCGGCATCTTTATAGCCCTCCTCCAAGAGCAGTATGGCGGTTTCCCCGTCAAAACAATATAGCTCCATCACCGTGTCCGACAGAATGACAAGCTCCGGCACATCGTCCGCATCCAGTGCGATCAGGGCAAACTCTGCGCCTTCCGTCTGCTTCTGCCTGAGCAGGGCACGGTAGGCGTCTTTCCATGCGGATGCCGTGACGGCGGCGGTCGTTTCCGGTGCCGTCTCCGGGGCGGCAGGGGCAGTGGGCGCATCCGGCTCTGTGGCGGATGCCGTGGTATCGGGCAGCGGGGCGGCAGGTGCCGTGCCGGGAGTTGTCCCATCGGCTGCACTGTCCGCCGGCATGGTACATCCGGTGCAGAGCAGCAGGAGCAGGAGCATGGCAGATAAACGTTTCATGAAATGCCTCCTTGTATCGGTATCTTGATATTTATTGTACCACATCCCGCCCGGATTGTCAATGCTGCGGCATGGAAAATGCGGCAGTTTTCTGTGAAAAATTGTAATTTCCCCTTGACAATCCCGGCGCAGTATGCTATAATGGAAGTGTATCTTAAAAAGTGAGGAGTGTCTGTACAAAATGAGTATGCCGATCTACGAGATCATCTGCGGTGCGATCGTACTGCTGGTGTCTCTGCTCATCATTATTCTCTGCCTGATGCAGGACAGCAAGAGTCAGGACAGCATGACCGCAGCCCTTGGCGGCGGGTTCAACGAGTCCTTCTACGGACAGAACGAGGGCAACACCAGAGAAGCGGCTCTGGCAAAGCTCACCAAGATCATGGGTATCATTGCATTTGTCGTCATCATTTGTATGAATATCGTGATCCCCATCATCCTGTCGCTGATACAGTCAGGCGGCGCAGAGGGCTGACAAACATGACCGGCTTTCCGTGGGTAACGGAAAGCCGGGTTCTTTTTGCTGTATTATGTTTCGCTCTTAATGTCAAACCGTCAGATCATCTGCCTCGGTATCCTGCTCCTCATAGACAACGTTGATATTCTTCGCAAGATCTTTATGGGAAAGGATCGTAGGACGATCCATATCATCAAGATCAAGTGAGTTCCAGTCATAAGAATCTATATCAGGAATCTCGACTGTCCCAGTACAGAATGTTGTGATTCTGAAAAGCCAGTCACCGCTGCTGTTTTTTGTATTGATGAGTGCAGGCATTTCAAAGGATACCCGCAGCACACCATTGTACTCATGAAATCCGATGACATGGAATTCATCAGATTCTTGGATCTCTGCCCAAGCGATCTGCTCAACCATCTCTTGATCGATATATCCTATTTTGTGTAATGCTTCTTTTATATGCGTGAGATCATGCTCCACATGATCGCTGATAACATCCCATAGAAATGCTTCGCCAATGACTTCCAAAAGTTCCTCGTTGCTGCTAATTTTCATTGTTGTTCCTCCCTTTAGGATCGTGTCCGTTTTATCTTTGCTATACTGAAATGGGCTTGTACGAGACGCCTGTTATGGGAAATCAGAATTTACAGCTTCATATTCCCGGAAAATGTGTTGACTCACAAAAATCCGTAATTGCCTGATGGTCTCCGGCATCATCATAGGCGTGTTTCTTTTCATATTCTATATCACAAATAAACATCTCGATACTGCCACTATCAAACCAACCACTTTTTTTATCAGCTTCATATAGTCCTTCTATGCCAAACTTTTCAATAAGATGATCCCAACCATTTTTAGAGATCATAGCCTCCATGATTTGACAATAATCAAATATCTCCACAACATCGTCAAGCGTTTTTACATCTTCTTCTGTATAAACAGTTCCATTCGGAAGCGGATAAATTCTATATGCTATTTCCATATCATACCTCCTGATAAATTCTGATTTATCCTGTTATATTGACGTTTGGGCAAGTATTTTTTCAGCCCTCTTTTTTATAGATCAAGTTCTTACCTGTTTGATAACCAGCAGACAGTAGAAAAAATATCTACAATATGTTTTGTATCAATTTCAGGGTATTGCTTTTGACATTCCATCACATATTCTGATATTTCCTTTTGAGCCTCTTTTCCTTTAGGTAAAAATGGTGTTTTATATTTATCAGCTAATGAATCTGCATATTTCACACAATACCCAAAAAGTGAATCAAAATAATCTTCTGTTTCTTGAATTTCTTCTTTTGATAAATCAGGAAATTTTTTTATAATTGAAGTGAGTATCTTTTCTCTGCCTTTCCCAAACAAATCACCTGAATCGAACAATTCGTTAATATGCTCTAAAATTATGCTGTTCATATATTTTCACTCCTCATCGCTATTTATGCGGTGTTGCCATAACAATTGCCATCAACACACCTATGACAACGGAGGGAATAAGAGTTATGTACCCCAATATCCTGAGAACAATTCCTGCTTTTTTATGTTCTGTCTTGTTGTACAGGACTGTTCCGGCAATAATGGGAGCTACTCCGATAATCAAAACTATTACAACTGCGATAAACAGCACAAACAACTTGTTAAACCCGATAAAAGCCATATTCTTATCCTCACAAATTCCGGTTTATTTTGTTATACTGACGTTTTTATAAATCAGAATTTATCTGATAAAGATTTTATATAATCACTTTTGTTTCCGTTCCAAAGACATATTGTGCATTTTCCGTCTTTGAAAATATGCTTACAATTTTCATATCCATATAACCAATAAGCACATTCTGGACATAATTCTTCCATTTTAGACTTTGATTTTAGAAACTCACTGCCGCATTCTGCACATGTTCCAATTATATTATCCTCCATACTATCACCTATAAATTCCGATTTATAGGAAGCTACTCACATCTTCGCTATACCGATATTATACACCATCCCATTGTGTTATGGTAGATCATAATTTATTATTCAGTGTAGAACTCGATCTTGCCACACTTAGGACAAATAGCTGCTTTGATTTGCTTCTCCTCGTTTTCCTTTTTCAACGAAATATAAGCTAATAATGATGCTCTATGAATTTTTAACTTATAATCCATTTTCATTTCTTCATTGCAGTTATTGCATTTCATTTATTTTCCCTCCGCAAATTCCGATTTATAGGAAGCTACTTACATCTTCGCTATACCGATATTATACACCATCCCACCCAAAATGTCAATAGCTTTTAACAAAATAAAAAGGACAGACGAGGGTCTGTCCTTTTTTACATATTGTGCCGGCACCTATCCGATTTTCCAGGTCGTTGCCAACCAAGTATTTTAGACGTGAGAGAGCTTAACTTCCGTGTTCGGA
>CANQYC010000110.1 GCA_947627945.1 uncultured Clostridia bacterium | reverse complement strand
CCCTACCCCCAACCCCCTCCCCTGAAGGGGAGGGGGCTATATGCAGGGGACTTCGTCCCCTGCACCCCTGTTGACGGGGGCTATAGTACAGGGAATTTCGTCCCCTGTTGAAAGGAAAAGGGCTATCATACAAGTGACTTCGTCCGTGCTTTTACAGGATCAGCATGCAGTCCCCGAACGAGAAGAACCGGTACTGCTCCCGGACAGCCTCCCGGTAGGCGTACATCGTGTTCCAGTACCCGGCAAAGGCGGAGACCAGCATAATCAGCGTGCTTTCCGGCAGATGGAAATTCGTGATCAGCCCGTCCATCATCCGGAACTGGTAGCCCGGATAGATGAAGATGTCCGTCTCGCCCTCACAGGCGCAGAGCGTCTCCCCGCACCGCTGCGCCGCACTCTCCAGTGTCCGGCAGGATGTCGTCCCCACACAGATCACCCGTCCACCTGCTGCCTTCGTCTCCCGGATGCGTGCCGCCGTGTCCTCCGGGAGCAGGAAATGCTCGGAATGCATACGATGTTCTAAGACATTTTCCTCCTTCACCGGGCGGAATGTCCCCAGCCCCACATGCAGCGTGACATATGCCGTCCCGATGCCCTTTGCCCGGAGCGCAGTGAGCATCTCCTGTGTAAAATGCAGCCCTGCGGTCGGTGCTGCCGCAGAACCCAGCTCTTTTGCATAGACCGTCTGGTAACGCTCCCGGTCAGCGAGTTTCTCCGTGATGTACGGCGGCAGCGGCATCTGCCCGATCTCATCAAGCACCGCATAGAAACTTCCCTCGCAGAAGAACTGCACGATGCGGTTGCCGTCGTCCATGACTTCGAGGATCTCCGCCGTCAGCTTCCCGCCGCCAAAGACAAAGCGTGCGCCGGGCTTGCATTTCCTGCCCGGACGGCAGATGATCTCCCAACGCTTTTCCCCGTGCTGCCGGAGCAGCAGGAACTCCACGAAGCCGCCGGTGCCCTCCCGTTCGCCAAGGAGCCGTGCGGGCAGCACACGGGAATCGTTCAGCACGAGCAGATCTCCCGGACGCAGCAGCGTCCCCAGCTCCCGGAATTGCCGGTGTCCGACAGCACCGGTGCGCCTGTCCAGCGTCAGCATCCGGGAGGCGTCACGGGGTTCCACAGGATGCTGTGCGATGAGCTGTTCAGGCAGATGATAGAAAAAATCACTTTTTTTCATATATAAAACTCCATTTTTTCATTTTTCCCTTGACAAATGCGCCGGGAAATGCTATTATAGTAAGTAGGATAGAGGTGCGGCTGCGATGAGTCACGATCCGGAGGGATCCCGTTCCCCATGATGGACCGTAAAAGGCAATGCCGCCGAAGGGCAGGGCAGCGGGATGTCCTCTGCTCTGGTGTTGTACCGAACAGGTGCTGCACTGTCATCGTGTGTGATGGAGAGCTATCGGCATCTGCCAGTAATTCTATTATAACGCATGATGAGCCGGTTTTCAACCGGTTTTTTCAATATTCCCAAAAATTTTTTCCGGCATGGGCTGCCGGAGGTAAGGAGAAATGTACATGAAACAGTACAATGTAGGCATTTTAGGTGCAACAGGCATGGTCGGACAGCGTTTCGCAACACTGCTTGCAGAGCATCCGTGGTTCCATGTAAAGGTGCTTGCCGCATCGCCCCGTTCTGCCGGTAAGACCTACGAGGAAGCCGTCGGCAGCAGATGGGCAATGTCCGTGCCGATGCCGGAGAAGCTCAGGGGCATGGTCGTCCGTGACCTGAATGCCGACATCGACGCCATCACGGCAGAGGTGGACTTTGTGTTCTGTGCCGTGGATATGAAGAAGGATGAGATCCGTGCGCTGGAGGAACGCTATGCAAAGGCAGAATGCCCCGTCATCTCCAACAACTCCGCACACCGCTTCACCCCCGATGTCCCCATGATCGTGCCGGAGCTGAACCCGGAGCATCTTGAGATCATCCCCGCACAGAGAAAGCGTCTCGGCACGAAGCGTGGCTTCATTGCCGTGAAGTCCAACTGCTCCATCCAGAGCTATGTGCCCGCACTGCATCCGCTGCGGAAATTCGAGCTGACCAAGGTGCTTGCCTGCACCTATCAGGCGATCTCCGGAGCCGGCAAGACCTTTGAGACATGGCCGGAGATGCTCGATAACCTGATCCCGTACATCGGCGGCGAGGAGGAGAAATCCGAACAGGAGCCGCTCAAAGTCTGGGGTACGATCAAAGACGGCGAGATCGTAAAGGCAGCAACGCCCTCCATCACCACGCAGTGCCTGCGTGTGCCGGTATCGGACGGCCATACGGCAGCGGTGTTCGTGTCCTTTGCACGGAAGCCGGAGAAGGAGGAGATCCTGAAGCTCTGGAAGGAATTCCGAGGCGTGCCGCAGGAGCTGGATCTGCCGAGCGCACCGAAGCAGTTCATCCATTATTTCGCAGAGGATAACCGTCCGCAGGCAGCCCTCGACCGCAACTTAGAGGGCGGCATGGCAGTGAGCGTCGGCCGTCTGCGTGAGGATACCCAGTATGATTACAAGTTCGTTTGCCTGTCACATAACACCCTGCGAGGTGCCGCCGGCGGCGGTGTCCTGCTGGCAGAGCTGCTGGCAGCCAAGGGTTATTTTGACTGATCCGGAAAGGAGTACGCTATGAAACATACCATTTTCACCGGTGCGGCAGTTGCCATCACCACCCCGTTCGATCTGGACGGTTCTGTCAACTTCGAGGGACTCGGCACCAACATCGACTACCAGATCGACAACGGCACCGATGCCATCGTCATCTGCGGGACGACCGGAGAGTCCTCCACCATGTCCGATGAGGAGCATCGTGCCTGCATCGAGTTCGCCGTAAAGCATACCAACCACAGAGTTCCCGTCATTGCTGGTACCGGCAGCAACGACACCCGCTATGCCATCGAGCTGTCCGTTGAGGCACAGAAGCTCGGCGTAGACGGTCTGCTCGTGGTAACGCCCTACTACAACAAGACCACACAGGCAGGTCTGTTCGATCACTTCACCATCATCGCCAACAGCGTGGATATCCCCATGATCCTCTACAACATCCCCGGCAGAACGGGACTGAATATCTCCGTGGAGACCCTTGAAAAGCTGGCACATCACAAGAACATCGCTGCCGTCAAGGAAGCCTCCGGCAACATTGCCTACACTGCACAGGTCATGGCTGCCTGCGGCGATCTGATCGACGTGTACAGCGGCAACGATGATATGATCGTCCCGATCATGGCTCTCGGCGGCAAGGGCGTCATTTCCGTCCTCTCCAACATCCTGCCCAAGGAGACACACGAGATCACACAGCTCTGCCTGAACAATGACTTCCGCAAGGCAGGGGAGCTGCAGATCAAGTATCTCGATCTCATCAACAGCCTGTTCTGCGAGGTCAACCCCATCCCGGTCAAGGAGGCAATGAACCAGCTCGGCATGGCTGCCGGCGCATGCAGGATGCCGCTGACCAAGATGAGTGCCGACAATCTGGCACGCCTGCTTGCCTCGATGCAGAAGCTCGGTATGCCCGTATCCGTAGTAGACTGATGGAGCATGGCGATGGAAAAGGTAAAAATTCTGATATCCGGTGCATCCGGAAAAATGGGTCATGCAGTGGCAGCCGCCATTGCCGGGCGTGAGGACTGTACCGTCTCCGCCGGGGTCGATATCCGGACGGAGCCATACGGAGATTTCCCGATCTTCCGTTCATTCTCGGAGCTGAAAGAGAAGCCGGATGTCATCATCGACTTCTCCGATCCGGCGATCCTGGATGATCTGCTGGAATACTGCCTTGTGAACGGCGTGCCGGCAGTGCTGGCAACAACAGGCTATCAGGAGGCGCAGATCGCTGCCATCTGGAAGGCATCCGCCAGCATCCCCGTGTTCTTTTCGTTCAACATGTCCCTCGGCATCAACCTGCTCGTGCAGCTTGCGAAGAAAGCCGCATCGGTGCTGGGCGGACAGTTCGACATCGAGATCGTGGAAAAACATCATAACCAGAAGATCGATGCGCCCTCTGGCACGGCACTCATGCTTGCCGATGCCATCAACGAGAGCCTGGACAACACCTGTCACTATGTCTACGACCGCCATTCCAAGCGGCAGAAGCGTGAAAAGACCGAGATCGGGCTGCATGCCATCCGTGGCGGCACGATCGTCGGCGAGCATGATATTATTTTTGCCGGGCATGACGAGGTCATTACCCTGTCCCACAGTGCTGCCTCCAAGGAGGTCTTTGCGGTGGGTGCGGTCAATGCGGCAGTCTTTCTGGCAAAGCAGCAGCCGGGCATGTATGACATGCGTGCGCTGATGACAGACTGATCTTTGCCCCCTCCCCGCCGGGGAGGGGGTCGTTTCTGGAAGGGGGCATCGCCCCGCCGCCGCACGGAAAGGAGACACCATGACAGAAGCCGAATTTCTCTCTCTCAGGCAGGCAGCCCTGCGCCGCTGCTTTTCCCGGATGAACGACCGGCAGCTCGATGCCATCACAGCGACAGAGGGACCCGTCCTTGTCCTTGCAGGTGCCGGCAGCGGCAAGACGACCGTCATCGTCAACCGCATCGCCAATTTAGTGCTGTTCGGCAATGCTGCCCATGCGCTGGCACCCATGCCCGATGCACAGGGTCTGGCACGGCTTCAGGCATATGCAGATCACGGGGGACTGACTTTCGGAGAATTACAGCAGCTCCTCGGTGCCGTTCCGGTGCCCGCATGGCAGATCCTTGCCATCACTTTCACCAACAAGGCTGCCGGAGAACTGAAAGAGCGTCTGGCACAGACCCTCGGCGAAACGGCGCAGGATGTCCATGCGGCAACGTTCCATTCTGCCTGTGTGCGGATCCTGCGGAGCTGCATCGACCGTGCCGGTTATGAACGCAGCTTTACGATCTACGACACAGATGACAGTCTGCGCTGCCTGAAAGCCGTCCTGAAAGAGCTGACGCTTTCCGAGCAGAAATTCCCGCCCAAGAGCCTTCTCGGTGCCATCAGTGCCGCCAAGAGCAGCATGATCTCCCCGGCGGAGTTTGCCGCAGAGGCGGGCAAGGACTACCGCCGTGTCACGACCGCACGCATCTACGAGGCATATCAGGCAAGGCTGCAAACCGCCAATGCCGTGGACTTTGACGACCTGATCTACCTGACCGTGCGCATCTTTGAGGAAAACCCGGATGTGCTGGAAAAATATCAACGCCGGTACCGCTATATTCTGGTCGATGAGTATCAGGATACCAACTATGCGCAGTACCGTCTGGTGAGCCTGCTCGCACAGTCACACCGGAACCTGTGCGTTGTCGGCGATGACGACCAGAGCATCTACCGCTTCCGGGGTGCCACGATCGAGAATATCCTGCAATTCGAGGCGCAGTTTCCGGGCTGCACCACCATCCGGCTGGAGGAGAATTACCGCTCCACCCAGAACATTCTCGATGTTGCCAATGCGGTGATCGCCCACAACACTGCCCGCAAGGAGAAGCGTCTCTGGACAGCGGCAGGGGAGGGCACCCCGGTCACA
>CANQYC010000109.1 GCA_947627945.1 uncultured Clostridia bacterium | reverse complement strand
GCTGGGGGTGGGGCAATAGCCAGCCCCTGCAAGGCGGCTGGCGTTTCCCGAATTATCCTGCGTGCAAGAACAAAACAACAGCTTATCATCCCCTGCGTGGCGCAGTTTCCCCAAATATCCCCTCCCTTGAAAGGGAAGGGGGTAGACTATAGCATAATATATAATACCAACTCACAAAAATGGCGTATCGGCGTATCCATGGCTATATATAGCCAAAACTGGTGTATCCACATGGCGTACAGCACGGCGTACATGGCGTGCATACAGGACAGAAACCGCCCAGATCATACACCTATCCCGAACAATCTCAGCAGCTTCTGCCAAAAACTCAGCCGTTCCTCCGGCTCTGCGGCGTTTACTGGCTCCTCCGGCACTTCGATGGCATCCGTCTTGATCACGAACTGCACAGATGTCACATTGTCATTCTTTTCGGAGACGAAAGAGCATATTTCCCCGTCATTCCCCTGGATGCCGGAAAGGATGTCATCAATTTTGGCTTCTACCTGTCCATCCATGCCGGATGTCTGTTCTTTCAGCTCACCCGTGCCGTCGGACAATTTCGCCGAACCGCCGAGCAGCTCCCCCAGCCCGGAACGCAGCTCCGCCGCACCGCTGTCGAGCGATGCCGAACCGTCCACCAGTGCCTTGCTGCCGCTTGTGAGCTGTGCCATGCCGCTGACAAGCGTCTCATACCCCGATACCGCCTGTGCCACGCCGTCTGTATAGGCTTGAATGCCATCATCCAATGCCCCGTACTGCGCCGACAACGTTGTGATCGCCGTGGAAAGTTTTCCCATATCGACCAGCATGCCGGACAGCGTGGTGACCAGCTCCCCGACGGCGGTGTCAAACTCCGCATAGCTGTCATTCAGCTGCGTGATGCCCGTATACAGCGCACCTGCGCCCTCTGAGAGGCTGTCAAGGTATGTCCTCGTGCCGTCGATCATCGCATTATTACCGGTCAGCAGACGGACAATGCCCTCGAGGTTTGTGATCTGTGCCGTGAGCTGTGCTGCCTGTGCTTCATAACCGGGCACGCCCTGTATCTGCGCCAGCGTGGCATTCAGGTCGGCGATCTGCGCTGTCAGGCTCTCAATGGTCGTTGTATTGTTCTGCGACAGCACATCAATATCCAGCCCGTTCTGCTGCATCAACGCTTTGTAGGCATCGTAACCCGTACTCGTGTACAGCTGCTCTGCCCCTGTTTGCAGATCGGCAATGCCTGTTCTGAGCTGACTGGATGCATCCGTGAGCTGTTTCAGGCGTTCGGTATCCGCTGAGACTGAGGACAGGGCTGTCTGCATCTGCGACAGGGCAGCTTTTACCGATGCCGAACCCTCTGTCAGCGCACCGGACTTGCTTTGCAGGGTCTCCATCCCCGTTTCGAGCTTGGCAGCACCGTCCGACAGCGCAGTGATGCCGGAATCCAGTGCCACTGTCCCCTCATGCAGGTCAGACGTGCCGGTCTTCAGGCTGTCGCCGCCGTCCTGCAATGTCTCTGCACCGCTTTGCAGATCTTTCGCACCGTCATCCAGCTTGGTGATGCCGTCCGTCAGCTCGTCGATCTGATCTGTCAGTCCGCTGCGGTCTATGTCCACATCCAGTCCCATCCGGATGCCATTGATCGCAACGGCATCCATTTCAAACTCATGTACCTCTGTGCTGATCTCGGCATCAATGCCCTTTCCCGGCAGGATGGTATAGGTGATCTGCTTGTTGCTGCCTACATTTGCCAGTGTGGCATGTTCCGCCGTGATATTGTCACAAAGCGCAGTGTCGAGCGTGAACGATGCCTGTAGTGCATAATTCTCATAGAACCCCTCCCGGCAGGCGGTGTTCTCCGTCACTTGGAAACGGATCACAAGACTGCCGCTTTTCCCGGCAAGTTCCTGCGCTGTCAGTTCTTTCCCATCCAGAAAATACCGGATAGAAATATGCCACGGGAGTTCGCAGTCTTCCATCGTCCCCTGCAAATATGCCCGGTCTGCCGTGTTTGCAAAGGTGATCGTGTCGCCGTCCACATGGACATCCCCCTCCGCATTGAGCAGTTTGACATCGGAGTAGGTGCCGTAGTCAGTGATCTCTGTGCCGCTGTAGATATTGACGGCATAGACCTCTCTGACCGCTGCGGCGGCATCGGTCATGACATAGATCACTTCTTCCTTGGGGGTATTATTTGCTGCCAGAGCCGGCATAGCCGAGTTGGCTGTCAGCAGAATGGCGGCGGCGGCGGAAATGACGTTTCTGAATGCTTTCTTCATAAAAATCTGCTCCTTTCGTGGTGACCCGGATCAGTCCATCAAATACATACAACAGCCCCGGCAGAGCCAGTGTGACAAGTGCCAGAGAACACAGCGTACCCCGTCCGAGCAGCATGCCGAGCTGTGCGAGCAAGCCGTGTGTGGAGAATTTCCCCAGCAAGAACCCCACGACCGTCATGACACTGCCGGATGTCAGGATGGACACCATACAGGAGGCAAGTGCCGAGGAGATCGCCTGCCGCTTGTGCATGGTCCTGCGGTTCTCCAGATAGCGGTCTGTGAGCAAAATGGCGTAGTCCACCGTTGCGCCGAGCTGCACGGAACTGATGATGAGGTAGGCGATGTAGAAGATCGTCTGCCCTGCAAAATAGGGGATGGACAGATTCAGCCAGATGGCTGTCTCGATGCTCAGTACCAAGATCAGCGGCAGTGTCAGGGACTTCATCGTCAGCAGCAGGACAAGAAAGACTGCTCCCACGGCGATCAGATTCACTTTCACCATGTCGGCGGTGACGGTATCCATCAGGTCGTAGGACGAAACGCCATTGCCCGCAAGATGGTATTCGTCACAGAACCGCTGTGCTGTGGAGCGGATGTTCTCCACCAGTGCAAAGGTGCTTTCCCCCTCATAATCCGTGTCGAGCTGGATGACCATACGGCTGTAGTGTCCGGAATAGAGTTTTGAGAGCGTCGCCTCATCGAGATAGGCTTCCGGGATCTCTGCGCCCACCGTATCCACATAGGAGATGATGTCCGTCACTTCGGGGAATTTCCGCAGTTCCGCAGACAGGGCAAGCTCCATTTCCTTATTGCCCTCCGGCACGAGCAGGACATAGGTGTCGCTCTTGCCGAAGGTATCTTCGATCAGTGCCGTATCTGCGCCGATGTCTGTGTTTTCCCCGAAAATATGGGATGCGCCGTAATAGTAGGAATTGGCATTCGATGCCAGATAGCAGGGGGCGATGAGCAATATCTGTACGCATGCAAAGGGTATCATCAGCCGGGAGATCACCTTGCCCGCCTTGCCAAAATCCGGCACAAAGCTGCGGTGACGTGTTTTGTCGAGCAGTTTGTAAACGCAGAGGATCAGGTTCGGCATCATGACAAAGACGCAGAGCAGGCTCAGTGCCACGCCCTTTGCCAGTACCATGCCCAAGTCGGGACCGATCCGGAACCGCATCAGGCAGAGTGCCGCAAAGCCGATGACCGTCGTCAGACCGCTCGACAAAATGGAGCTGGTCGATTTGCAGAGGGCATCCACCATTGCCTCCCGCACATCCGGAATATGCTCCCGGCTTTCTTCAAACCGATGCAGCAGAAAGACGGAATAGTCCAGCGAAACGGCAAGCTGCAAGATCGCACCTGCGGCATTGGAGACAAAGGAGATCTCGCCGAAGATGAGGTTTGTGCCCCGGTTGAGCAGAATGGCGACCCCAAGCCCGAGCAGGACGATGACCGGTTCTGCCCATGCGTTTGTCGTCAGGATCAGCACCAGAAAGACAAATGCCACTGCAAAGGCGGCGACTTTTGCGACTTCTGCCACGGTATTGGTCGTGGCGGCGGCGGTGGACACTGCCGAACCCGTCAGGGCGAATTCCTCTTTTGACTTTGTCTTGCCGATGGTATTGCGGATCGCCTCCACGCCATCGAGGATATGTTCTTCTTCGAGTGTCACGGAATAGAGGGCGGCACCGTTTTTATAATAGCTTTCCACCGTCTCCTGATCGGCAGTCTCGAGCGGTGCGGTCAGTTCCACGCTGTCGTCCAGCCATGTCACCTCTGTGACGCCCTCGATATCCCGGAGCTGCTGCTTGTAGGAGAGGGCTTCCGGAATGGAGACATGCTGTATCATGACACGCACATTGGGGATCCCGCCGTCAAATTCCTCCTCCATCACATCCAGTGCCACGGTCGAGGGACTGTCCGACGGGAGATAGTCATTGATGTCATAATTGACTGCGACCATGCCGCCAAGCACAGCGCAGACGACCGTCAGCAGCAGAAATACCGCCAGCACGCATTTCGGGGCGGCTGTAACTGCCGCATAGAACCTGTGCAGGGGGCTGCCGGACGTGTTTCGTTTCATACACATCACTCCTTACGTCAGTTATTATATTCCAGAACGCCGCCTCCTGCAACGGTCATTTTCACACAGATGGGTAAAAACCGGACAGATGTTGCAGATTGTGGTATGAAACCACTTGCAAAATGCGGCGGACGGGTGTATAATAACATAGGGAGATGATCGTATGGAGCAGAGAGCCACCAGCCTGAATACAAAAAAAATGATCGCCGCATCGCTCAAGCAGTTCATGATGCACAAACCGCTTTCCAGGATCACAGTCAGCGAGATCGTCGCAGACTGCGGCATCAACCGGAAAACATTTTACTATCATTTTGAGGACATACAGGATCTTCTGAAATGGATGCTGGAGCAGGAGACAATTGAAATTGTAAAGCAGTTTGATCTGGTGAAAGATGCAGAGGCAGTGATCGCCTTTGTGCTGGATTATGTGGAACAGAACCAGCATATGCTCGAATGTGCGCATGATTCGATGGGGCGGGACGAGCTGAGACGGTTTTTCAGAAAGGATATTTTCGCACTGGTCATGGGACTGATCCAGGAGGCAGAGAACCTGTACGGCGCATGCGCCGATGCGGAATACAAGGAATTCCTGTGCGACTTCCTCACCAATGCCTTAGAGGGACAGATCATAGAAATGCTGCGCAACAGGAAACCGTATGATAAGGGGAAGTTTATTAAGTATCTTATTAGTACGATGAGGGTTACGCTCCGTGCGGCATTGACGGAGATGTCGGGGTGAGGGACGATGCCAATGCGTTGGGGGCTAATAATACAGATAACGGCTCTGACATGGTTCGGAGCTGTTTTATTTGCCTTAGATTATTTCATGTGCAGAAGAATTTCAAGAAAGCGGCGTCATGAAAGCGATGGGTTTGGAAAATAATTCGATACGATCGCTGTATCTTGCAAAATATTTCTACATTGCTTTTCTTTCTGAAAGAAGAAAGACAAGCACTCCCCAAAAGAGGAATGCCTGTTCATATAGCTTACTGAATCGGACTTTCGTTATTTTTGAAACACCTCCATCCCACATCCCCAATGATCCAAGAACGCTGAAACATACCATCTCATCTGGAGCGTTTATCAATAAGTTCAACATATTCTTTCCTTGAAATCCCGCCGTATTTAGCGGCAAAATCATCAAGTGTGCAGTCATTTGGCAGACCGAGAAAATGCATGACAAGATTGAATTTATCTCGATTTTCCGG
>CANQYC010000108.1 GCA_947627945.1 uncultured Clostridia bacterium | reverse complement strand
ATGCCGGAGTTGACCATGTTGGAAAGCGGGAAGTCGATCAGGCGGTATCTGCCGCCGAACAGAACGGAACCCATTGTGCGTTTCTTGGTCAGTTCTACGACCGTAGAATCATGCAGCGATGCAAAGACCAGACCGAGTACATTATAATTTACGCCCATGCTAAAGCCTCCTTACACATTCTCAGAAATAATATCCTTGGGACGAACGACCGCATTGCCGGACACGGTGACATTATGTCCGACCACGGCGATGCCCCAGTCATCCCGGTTGTCGATGTTTTCGGGGCTGATACCGATCTTTGCGCCGGATTCTACCACACAGTTCTCGCCCACGATGGCATATTCCACGACTGCACCGGCTTTGACGACCGTGCCGGGCATGATGATGGAATAGTTGACGATCGCACCCTCCTCGATGGTCACGCCGGAGAAAATGACGGAGAAATCGACCTTTCCGTCAATGCTGGAACCCTCTGTGATCATGGAGTTCTCCACATGGGCAGACGGTCCGATGTACTGCGGGGGCATGTTGTTGTGACGTGCATAGACCTTCCATGACGGATCGTAGAGATCCAGCGGTACGCTCGGGCTGAGCAGATCCATATTGGCTTCCCACAGGCTGTCGAGCGTGCCGACATCCTTCCAGTAGCCATCGAAGGTATAGGCAAACAGGCGTTCCTTGTTCTGGAGCATGGCGGGGATGATATCCTTGCCGAAGTCCTTCGAGCCGGTGTTGGCGTTCTCATTTTCGATCAGGTACTGCTTGAGCTTCTTCCATGTAAAGACGTAGATGCCCATGGAGGCAAGTGTGGATTCCGGCTCCTTCGGCTTCTCCGTGAAGCGGACAACACGGTTCTCCGCATCGCAGGTCATGATACCGAAGCGGGATGCCTCCTCCATCGGTACATCAATTACGGCGATGGTGCCGTCAGCATTGTTCTTCTCATGGAATTCCACCAGCTTGGAATAGTCCATTTTATAGATATGGTCGCCGCCGAGGATGATCACATACTCAGGGTCATACCGCTCGATGAAGCGTGCATTCTGGTAGATGGCGTTTGCCGTGCCCTGGAACCAGTCAGCACCTTCCTTGGTCTCGAAAGGAGACAGCACATGCACTCCGCCGTACATCCTGTCGAGATCCCACGGCTGTCCGTTGCCGATGTACTCATTCAGGACAAGCGGCTGGTACTGTGTCAGCACGCCGACGGTGTCGATGCCGGAGTTGGTGCAGTTGGAGAGTGCAAAGTCAATGATACGGTATTTGCCGCCATAGGGAACTGCCGGCTTGGCAACGTTCTGCGTCAGGGCATACAGTCTGCTTCCCTGACCGCCTGCCAGCAGCATTGCAATGACTTTTTTCTTAGCGTTCATAATACTCCTCCTAAAACTTGGATATATTTATCAGGCTCCGCACCTGCATACAGCAGGTGCAGACTCCAGAATTTACGCATCTTCTTCCTTGGGTCCCCGGGCAGCCGCTGACTTCCGGGATGCCTCCGCAAGCGATTTGAGGGATGCCTTCTTTGCCGGCTGTCTGGTCTTCTTTGACGGCACATACCGCAGATAGAGGACAGACAGTGCGGGCAGCGTCAGGGAAATGCACTGATCGAAGCCATGCATCCCGAATTCGATCGTCTCATAGGACGGCTTGGCAAGTCCGTTTCCGCCGAATTCCTCCGCATCGGTGCTGAACACCAGCTCATAGTTGCCCTCGAAAGGCACGCCGATCTTGTAATCCTCCCTCGTAACGGGGACGAAATTGCACACGGCGATCAGCTCGCTCCCGTCGTCGGCGATACGGCGGAACGCAATGACGCTCTGCTTGTAATCGTCGTGGGAGATCCAGCTGAAGCCGCCCCATGAATCATCGTTGTCCCAGAGGGCGGGGGTCGCCAGATACAAGGCATTGAGCTTTGCCACAAAGTCCTGCGTCTGCTTATGCGGCGTCTCGTTCAGCAGTCCCCAGTCAAGCTCTGTCTGATAGTTCCACTCGTTCTTCTGTGCAAATTCCTGTCCCATGAACAGCATCTTCTTGCCGGGATGCGCCATCATATACGCAAGGAATGCACGGTAGGATGCGAACTTGTCCTGCTCGTAGCCCGGCATCTTGTTGATCATGGAGCATTTGCCGTAGACGATCTCGTCATGGGAGATCGGCAGGATATAATTCTCCGAGAAACAGTAGAAGAAAGAGAATGTCAGCTTATCATGATTGAAAGCACGATAGATCGGGTCAAGCGACATATACATGAGCATGTCGTTCATCCAGCCCATGTTCCACTTGAAGTTGAAGCCAAGACCGCCGATGTCGGTCGGCTTGGTCACGAGCGGCCATGCCGTGGATTCCTCTGCGATCATGAGGACATCCGGATGCTTGGCAAAAACTGCCTCGTTGAGATGGCGGAAGAATTCCACCGCCTCAAGGTTCTCATTGCCGCCGTTGATGTTCGCCGTCCATTCGCCGTCTCTCCGGTCATAATCAAGGTAGAGCATCGAGGCTACGGCATCCACCCGAAGCCCGTCAAGGTGGAATTCATCGAGCCAGTAGCAGGCACTGGAGATCAGGAAAGAGCATACCTCGCCCTTGCCATAGTCAAAGACACGTGTTCCCCATGACTTGTGTTCCATTTTCTTGGGGTCGGTGTATTCATAGCAGCAGGTGCCGTCGAACTCATACAGACCGGAGGCATCCTTGGGGAAGTGTGCCGGTACCCAGTCAAGAATGACACCGATGCCTGCCTGATGGAAAATGTCGATCATCTCCCGGAACTGATCCGGTGTTCCGTAACGGGAGGTAGGTGCGAAATAGCCGGTGACCTGATAGCCCCAGGAACCGTCGTAAGGGTACTCTGTCAGGGGCATGAATTCGATATGCGTGTAGGACATCTTCTTGAGGTATACGACCATCTCTTTGGCAAATGCGGTGTAGTCGAGCGTGGAGCCGTCCTCGTAGTGACGCCAGGAATCGAGATGCACCTCATAGATGTTCATGGGACGCTTGTAGACGACCTGCTTCTTCTTTTCCGCAAGCCATGCCGCATCCTTCCACTCATAGCTGCTCTCGAAGATCTTGGAGGCTGTTGACGGACGTGTTTCAAAGTGATTGCCGTACGGGTCTGCTTTCAGCCGGATCTCGCCGGACGGTGTTTCGATACTGAATTTGTAGATATCGAACTGTGCCAGACCGGATACGACCGCCTCCCAGACACCATCCGCAATGCGTTCCATCGGGTTGCTTTCACGATCCCAGTCGTTGAAATCGCCGACGACGGAGATACTGCGGGCATTGGGTGCCCAGACCCGGAAACGATGCTTTTTCACGCCGTTTTCTGTGATGGGATGTACGCCGAAAAATTTGTAGCCTTCGCTGTTTTTTCCCTGATAAAATAGATAGAGCGGGAAATCGTTTGGGTTACTGTTTGTTGCATTCATAGCCTTAACCCCCCCCTTATCTTCTATTTTATCAGAAATGACGCCGTGTTTCAAGCATTTTCCTGTCCCGTGTCAAAATTTCATAGAGTATCATAATTTGACGCCATCGTTTTTGTGCATTTTATACAAAGTTTTGACTTCAGATCTCCGGTGCCATCACACCCTGTGCCGCAGGTTCAGGCTGCGCCGCATGCTGCAGGGGCACTGTCTCACGGGCGGGGTACCTGCTGCAGACTTTCGCAGCGATGACCGTCATATCATCCCGGGCAGTCCCGCCGTGGAAGATCGCCGCCTTGTCGCAGACTGCCAGTGCCGCATCTTTCAGCGGCATGCCCTGTCCGAGGAGCTGACGGATGTAGGGATACTCTGCCTCGCTGATCCCGTCCGACAGCATCACGAGAATGTCTTCCGGCATGACCGTCAGGTGCTTGCGGGCGGGCATGGCATCCGGCACGATGCCGACCGGAAAACTGCTCGCATGGATGCACTGCATCTGCCCGGCACGGTAGAGCAGTGTGGCAGCCGCACCGGATTTATAGAGCGTCACCTCACCGGAATCCGCATGCAGGATCAGGACATCGAGCGTGGCGAAATTCTCGGTATTCGTCTCCGTCAAGAGCATGGTGTTCACAAGGCGGATCGCCGTCTCCGGCGGCATGGCGCAGCTCACCATCTGCCGGAACGTCCGCACGGCGATGCGGGAGGCAAGTGATGCCGTACTGCCGCTGCCCATGCCGTCCGAAAGTACGAGGTAGCGGTTCCCCTCTCCGTCCGTGAAAGCATCCGAGCAGTCCCCGCAGCGTTCATAGCTGGGGGCATTCACACTATGTACGGCATGTTCGAGGCTGTAGGGCGGCGTTTCGTACAGGCAGAGGCGTGTCACCTCTTTCTGCGTCACGAGCATGTGGGAAAGCGGCACGCCCAGACGGCGGGAAAAGAGCTTTTCGACACCGGCAAGCGGAAAATCACTCTGTTTTGTGTAGATCTCCGCCGCATATCTCCCGCTGCGCAGACGGCTGACAAAGCAGGATGCCTCGTCACAGGCACAGCGGCGCAGGATGCTCTGCAGTGCCTGTGTCTCCGGGGCGCAGCAGCGGCTGCGTCTTGCGGCGGCATCGGAGGTCATCTCCTCCAGCAGATGCAGATATTCCATCGTCACGGCACGGTCCTGCATCAGATGGACACGCTGCATCTGGTGCAGGGCATTCCGGTGGGCGATCTCGGCAGCGGTCTCCCGCAGCCGGCTCTGGCGGATGCAGCTCTCCAGCGGCGGCGGCAGGGGATTTTTCCGGGGTTCATGCAGAAGCTCCCGGAATGCCTTTTCTGTTTTCTGACGGCGGCAGAAGCTGAGATTTTTGCAGTCTGCGCATAGCTGTGCCTCCATCTGCTTGGTCATCTCCGCCGGGGAGGCGGCGGGCAGATGCCGCATGACCGCCGAAGCCTCCTCCCGCAGGGCGAGCAGGGCATTGCCGAGAAACTGTTCCCGCTGCACGAGGTCGCTCTGTCCGGGAACGGCTTCCGGTTCTGTGAGCAGATACCGGCGCAGATCGACCCGGCTGCACAGTGCATAGAGCATGCAGGCTGCCGCCAGCTCCGTCATGACCTTGAGCAGCCCCACACTGCCGTCCAGCACGGCACTGCTCATCATCTGCATCAGGAAGAACACCGGGATGTAAAGGGCATTCGGCAGTGCATACAGAAATCCTGCCAGCATCGCCGTCACCGGCAGGAACAGCAGCGGTGTCCCCAGCGGCACGCTGCAAAGCACGGCACCGCATGCCGTCAGTGCGCCGCAGAGCGTGCCGCCGTTCTGCCGCAGCTGCCGGGCGCAGAGCAGAGTAACGGCGATCCCTGCGATCCTGCCCGGATTGCAGACCGGTGTGTCCAGCCCGCACAATGCTGCGATCAGCAGCAGATAGCACAGCGCAAAGGTGAAGTTTTTCCCCGCACCGAGCGGGATGCGGCGGCGTCTGCGGAGACATTCGGCAGCATCTGCGATAAAGTATGCCGCCATGCCCGTGAGCATCGCCTCAAGGAGATACAGCGGCAGTTTTCCGCCTCCGCCGTAAAAGACCAGATCGAGCGCAAAGCCTGCCGCCGAGCAGGAAAGTGCGGTCAGGATACCGAGTGCATGGGGACGGTCATTTTCCCGGAAAAGGATGCGGGT
>CANQYC010000107.1 GCA_947627945.1 uncultured Clostridia bacterium | reverse complement strand
GCAAATGTTCTACTACGCCGTGATGAATCGGGTGCGGGGGATGCAGGTGCCGTTTCCGGTTCTGACCGCAGCATCTGCGCCAGCTCGGAAAGCTGCTGCATGCTCTCCGGGTCGGAGAGCATTTCCTGCACTTTGCCCATCAACGTATCATCCATTATTTACCGCCGCCTGTCAGCTTCTGATAGAGTGCCTTTGCCTGCGGCGTACTCATGAGCTTTTCCACGAGCTGCGGGTTTTTGACAGCCTGCTGGAATTTCGCAGCATCCGAAGCACTCATGCCCCGGATGGCATTGTCGAATTTTCCTGCCTCCAGCTCACGGCGCAGCTGATCCGGCGGCACACCGAGCTTCTGACTGACTGCATGGAGCAGACCATCCAGATTCTGGCTGGAAAGTTGTTTCTCATTCATGATCATGACCCCTTTCTTGGAGAATGACAGTGAGTTGACCGGAGGGAGCGGACAAACAGCGGCGGTATCCCCTGCCAAAATTCTTGCCGTTTTTTTGTGAATTACCTATTGTATTTTCTGTCAGTTTATGATATAATAAAATAGAGTACAGTTTTTTGGGGGGATCCCACCATGAAGATCATTGTCATGTCCGATTCACACGGCGTGCTGCCTGCCGCAGAGCGGGTGCTGTGTCTGCATGCGGATGCCGATCTGTTCATCCATCTTGGTGACGGAGAACGGGAGATGAGCCGCCTTTGCAGTACGATGCCTGATCTGGCAGAACGCCTGTACTATCTGAAAGGCAACTGCGATACCGGCAGACTGGTGCAGCCGACCCATACCCGTCTGGTGCTGCCGCTTCCGTGGGGACACCGTATTTTTGCGGCACATGGCGATGCCTATCAGGTCAAGTACGGCACCGCCCGCATTGCCTTTGAGGCAAGGAAGGAACAGGCGGACATCGTCCTCTACGGGCATACCCATGTCCGGGAATGCCGCTACGAGGATGGATTGTATGTGATCAATCCCGGCAGTCTGGGCTGTCCCAGAGACGGCAGTGCGCCCGGCTATGCACTCATCAGCATCTCGGGAAAGGGCATCCTGCCGAACCTTGCCACGCTCTGAGGCTTCCCCCTGTTTTACTATATGCAGCAGCTCCCCGAAAGTTGCTGCCCGTGAGGAGTTATCTATGTCACAAAACACATTGTCACTGCACCGGAGCCGGGAACGTTACGGTCAGGTGTTCCTGCTCGGCTTCTTTTCACTGCTGGTCGTACTGCTGCCGCTGATGGTCTTGGATAAGGGCTATTTCATCTACTACGGCGATTTTATCTCGCAGCAGCTCCCTTTTTATGAACATGCCAACGATGTCGTCCGCAGCGGCGGCGCACTGGGCTGGGACTGGTACACCGACCTTGGCAGCAGCTTTTTGGGTTCCTATGCCTTTTATCTGTTCGGCAGCCCGTTTTTCTGGTTGAGTACGCTGCTCCCGAAAAACTGGGTACTCTATGCCATCCCGTGGCTGCTCTGCCTCAAACATGGTCTTGCCGCATTGACGGCTTACGGCTACATCCGGCGTTTCGTCCGGAGCCGGGAGGCAGCGGTCATCGGCGGGCTGTTATATGCGTTCTCCGGCTTTCAGACGTTCAACATCTTCTTTAACCATTTTCAGGATGCGACAGCCTTTTTCCCGCTGCTGCTCATATCGCTCGAAGAGCTGGTCAACCGGAACCGGCGGGGATGGTTCGCCGCCTGCGTGGCATTGATGGCGGCACTGAACTATTTCTTCTTTGCCGGGCAGGTCGTTTTTGTGGTCATCTATTTTTTTGTCAGGGTCAACTGCCGTGACTTTTCCGTGGATCTCAAGAAACTGCTTGCCATTGCCCTCGAAGCCGTCATCGGCGTGTGCATCGCCTGTGCCATCCTGCTGCCGGCAGCCATGGCAGTCTTAGGCAATGAACGTGTCTCTGCGGGACTGTACGGACAGGATATGATCCTCTACAGCGACAAGACCCGCATCCTGCGCATCATCCAGAGCTTTTTCATGATCCCCGATCCGCCGGCACGCCCGAACCTGATCGACACGAGCAATGCCAAGTGGGCATCCATCGGCGGCTATCTTCCGCTGTTCTCGATGGCGGGCGTCATCACGTTCCTGCGGGAGAAGAAAAAGCATTGGGCATCGATCCTCACATGGATCTGCATCGTCTGTGCTATGGTGCCGTTCCTCAACAGTGCCTTTTATATGTTCAACGGTGCCTATTATGCACGCTGGTTCTATATGCCATTGCTCATCATGGCAATGATGACTGCCCATAGCCTTGACGACACCCGTCTGCGCTGGAAGCCCGGCGTGACAGCCTGCGGTGCGGCACTGCTGGTCTTCGGGATCATCTCCCTGCTGCCGGTCAGGAAGGACGGCGAGGTCAAGTGGTTTGCCTTTGCCAAAAACTTCCCCTACTTCATCGTGGTACTCTGCGTCAGTGCGCTTTGCTGGCTGGGACTGGTCTGGCTGCTCGGCAAGCGGCGGGAGGGCAAAGCCATCCTGCGGCAGGCGGTCGCCCTGACGGCGGCGGCATGTGTGGCATGTACGGCGACCATTGTCTGGTATGGCAAGTGCATCGGCAAGAACGGCGAGGACTACCGCCGTGAAGCCATTCATGGAGAGGAGCATATTTCCGTTTCCTATGAAACGGATGAGGCGGATTATTTCCGTGTGGATATGTCAGAGGACTATGACAATTACCCGATGTTCTGGGGACTTTCCTCCATGCGCTGCTTCCAGAGCGTGGTGGATCCGTCCATCATGGAATTCTACGACAGCATCGACATTGCCCGGGATGTCGCTTCCCGGGCGGATACAGATTCCTACACGCTGCGGGGTCTGTTCTCGGTCAAGTATTACTTTGACAAGATCAAGGACGGGGAGCAGGAAGATCCCGGATTGCCGGGCTTCACGCTGATGGATGAGGAAAACGGCTTCCGTGTCTACCGGAATGACTACTTCATCCCGATGGGATTTACCTATGACTGCTATGTGCCGCAGAGCGTATTTGACACCAAGGCAACGGTGACGAAAGAACGTCTGCTCATCCGTGCGCTGGTGCTGGATGAGGAACAGATCGCCCGCTACGGTGATATTCTCCAAAATATGGATACGGCTGGCAGTTATGCCATGACCAGAGACGATTATCTCCGGGAATGTGAGAACCATGCACAGGAAGCCTGCCATGATTTCACCTACGATGCCAATGGCTTTGCGGCAGCGATCACGCTCGACACCCCGAAGCTGGTATTTTTCAGCGTGCCTTACGAAAGCGGCTGGACTGCCGAAGTCAATGGCAGCCCCGTGACCGTGGAGCGTGTCAGCAACGGGTTCATGGCGATCCGCTGCGAGGCGGGGGACAATGCCATCCGCTTTCACTATGAGGTGCCCGGACTGCGGTACGGCTGTTATCTGACGGTCGCAGGACTGGTGCTGCTGGCATTGTATCTGCTGCTTTCCAAGCCGCTCTTTACCGGCGGCAGGCGCACCTATATCCACAATTATGACTATCTGCCGAGCGGGGGCGTGCGGGCTGCCGATGCCTATGTGCAGTCGCTGCGGGCGCAGACAGAGGGAAAGGAAGAAACGGCTCATGGAACAGAACACAGCACATCTGAACGAGACGATGCTGCACAGGACCGTCCTGTATGACGGGAAAATACTCCGGCTCGAACGGGATGACGTCCGTCTCGAGGACGGCTCTGAGGCGATCCGGGAGGTCATCCGCCATCCCGGCGGCGTGTGCATCTTGGCACTGACGGATGCGGATGAGGTGCTGTTTGTGCGGCAGTTCCGCTATCCCCATGCACAGGTGACAATGGAGATCCCCGCCGGAAAACTCGAATACGGCGAGGAGGTCGAGACATGCGGCAGGCGGGAGCTGCTCGAGGAGTGCGGCTGCACGGCGGACAGCTTCACACCGCTGGGCAGGCTGTATCCCACACCGGCATATGATGCAGAGGTGATTCATATGTATCTTGCAAAGGGGCTTCATTTCGGCACGCAGTCTCTCGATACCGATGAGTTTCTCGATGTGATGCGCATCCCGTTTGGGGAGGCACTGGATCTGGCACTTGCCGATGCGCTCCCGGATGCGAAAACACAGATCGCCATTCTGAAATATGCCGTGATGAGACAAAAAAAGGGAACGGTCTGACCGTTCCCGGATACACATTAAGATATTGATTCAGAGCGTGGGAGCTTCTGCTTCCGCCGGTGCAGCCTCTGCGGCATGCTGTGCTTTTTCCTGTTCCTCGACCTCCGCAAGTGCGAGATGCTTCTGGTAGGCATCGAGGATCCCCTGCTCGATCATCCGTCTTCCTTCCGGCAGGATCGGATGAACGATATCACGGAAGACGCCGTTTTCATCTTTCCGGCTCGGCATGGCGATGAAAAGCCGCTCGTCTCCCTGTACGATCTTGATGTCGTGTACGGCAAGCATGTGATCCACGGTGATGGATACCACCGCACGCAGCCGTCCCTCAGTGATGATCTTGCGGATCTTGATGTCTGTGATTTCCATTGTATCCTTTGACCTCCTTTTACTTGTCTGCCCTTCATTTTGACAGAAAAGGGCATAAGCTGTATATCCTTAGTATAATCCATCTTTATGACAAATATGAGAAGAAATCAGGTGTATTTTATGAACAAATCGATTCTGGACGGCAGGAAACACATCCATTTTATCGGCATCGGCGGCTCCGGAATGTATCCTCTGGCACAGATCCTCCATGCCAAGGGATACTATCTGACCGGATCCGACAACAATGAGACCGATACGCTGCAGGCAGTCCGGAATATGGGGATCCCCGTAACGCTCGGACAGCGTGCCGAGAACATTGCGGGTGCCGATCTCATCGTCCACACCGCAGCCATCATGGCAGACAATCCGGAGCTGATCGCCGCAAAGGCATCCGGGGTGCCGGTGCTGGAGCGCAGCGAACTGCTGGGCATTGTCAGCAGCTGGTATGACAACGCTGTCTGTGTTGCCGGCACGCACGGCAAGACCACCACGACCGCACTGCTGACGCACATCCTGATCAGTGCGGGGATGGATATTTCTGCATTCATCGGCGGGAAGCTCCCGCTGATCCACGGCAGCGGCTGTGCGGGGACGAGCGACATCTTCGTGTGTGAGTCGTGCGAATTTGTGGACACGTTCCTGCGGCTGTTCCCGGATATTGCGGTGGTGCTGAACATTGATGCCGACCATCTGGATTATTTCGGAACGGTGGAGAACATCATCCGTTCGTTCCGGAAATTCTGCGGCATGGCAAGCCGGGCGGTCGTCTATAACGGGGACGATGCCAATACCCTGAAAGCCGTGGAGGGGATCGGAGACAGACAGATGATCTCTTTCGGCTATGGTGAGGGAAATACCTACCGTGCCGTCAATGTCCGGCATCTGCCGGCAGGGCTGACCTATACCGTGGAAAAGGAACATGTCCCGCTCGGCGAGATCACGCTTGCGATCCCCGGCGAACACAATGTCCTCAACTCCCTCGCAGCGGTGGCTGTCTGCGATATGCTGGGCATGGATATGCAGACTGTTTCTGAGAAAATAGCAGGATTTCATGGCGTCGGACGGCGTTTTGAGATCCGGGGCGTCGTGGACGGCATTACGATCGCAGACGACTATGCCCATCATCCCACAGAGCTGACTGCCACGCTGAAAGCCGCAAAGGAAATGCCCTACAAGCGCATTTGGGCAGTGTTCCAGCCCTTCACCTTCTCCCGTACCGCACAGCATCTGGACAGCTTTGCCAAGGCATTGTCCCTCGCAGACAAGGTGGTGCTGACGGACATCATGGGTTCCCGTGAGAAGAATACCTACGGCATTTTCACCCGCCATCTTGCCGAGCGCATGGAGGGGGAGCGCTGGGACGCCTTCTCCCCAATGCTGGACGCCTTTTTCAAGACCC
>CANQYC010000106.1 GCA_947627945.1 uncultured Clostridia bacterium | reverse complement strand
AGCCGCCCTGCGGGGGCTGGCTATTGCCCCACCCCCAACCCCCTCCCCGCCAGCGGGGAGGGGGTTGGGGGTGGGGTAACCCCCTTTTCGCCGCAAGGCGAATTGGGGATGAACGTTATATTATGATGCTAAAAATATCGTAACAGCAGAAAGCAACAACTGGAGGATCGTAAACCTTGTCACGACTTGGGTATCGCTCCAGCCTTTGTTCTTCCGTGCATGGTCATGGATGGGCGTGCGGATGTTTTTCATGAATGTTTTCGACTTCGTCACCCGCAGCACCGTCAGTTTCAGCAGCCCCATGCCGCCGTCGATGATGAGCAGCAGTGCGCAGGGAATGAACAGGAACGGCAGCCCCGACACCATGAATGCCGCCGCAATGAGCAGCCCCAGTGCCCGGGATCCGGCATCCCCCATCAGGATGCGGCTCGGGGAACAGTTGAACCAGAGATAGGCAAGCAGCATCAGCACCGCCATCCAGACGAGCATCGACATCGGTGCCTCCAGCCCGGCAGTCTTCCGCAGGAGCAGGAACACTGACATCAGCGTGACCATGCTCAGACTGGCACACAGACCATCCACGCCGTCCGAACAGTTGGTGACATTGATGCTCGCCCAGATCAGGATGACCCCAAGCACGATGTACAGCGGCGCAGGGATCGTAAATGCCGCCATCCCCGGCAGCAGCGTGACAGTACTGCCATTGTACAGGCAGACCGTCGCCGAAACGGCAATTGCCACCACCAGATCAATGATGCCCTTTTTCAGCTCTCCCCACGGCTTTTCCGCCGCATCGTCCAGATAACCGCTGAGCATCTCGATAAAGAGTGCCGCAAGATAGATGATGTATTCCACCGACAGCGGGATGCATAGCACCGCCGCTGCGATCAGGGCGAGTATCAGCAGCAGCCCCGCACCCCGTGCCTTTCCCTTGGACAGGGCACCGTTGACCGCAAACTCCCTGCCATGGTCTTTCGGCAGGAAGCGGCTGCAAAGGACGATCGCCCCCAGTGTCAGCAGGAATGCTGCCGCACCGCAGCACAGCACACGCAGCGGCACACTGTCGCCGCACAAGATTTGTATGAGCATAGTTCCTCCTTACTGAATGCCTGCGCCGTGTTCTGCCGCCTTGCGCAGGATGATGGCAGCATCGCCGGCATTGATCCTGCCGCTGCCGTTATAGTCTGCACGCTGCAGCCAGTCGGCATCTTTTTGGTTTTCCGCCGTCTCGCCGTTCGCACCGATGTCCGCCGCATAGCGCAGCACCTCGGCAGCGTCCGAGGCATTCACCGTACCGTCAAGATCAATGTCCCCCCGGACGTCATCTTTCAGGTAGATCACATACCGGCTCTCCTGCATCCCCTCCTGGGAGACGGAAAAGACCAGTGCCGTATCAGCCGTGACCTCCGTGACATGTCCGGAGGTGAACCCTGCCGTATCACAGAGGATCTCCCCCGTTGTGATCGGCAGCAGGGAATGGGACACATCCCCCGCAAGGGTCGCCGTATAGGTATTCCCGCCGATCGCCTCGAATGTCACATATTCATCCGTATCGGTATCGAGCAGGCTGGAGAGCTGCGCCGCCCGGATCGCATACTGCTGCGTGCAGACGGCAGAGGCTTCCCCATTCGTGACGCTGTAGGCGGAGAGGGTCGTGCTGTCGGTGATGACGATCGGATCCGCATAGACCTGATAATCGCCGCCGGTACTGTACAGGATCTCATCTGCCCCCGGGCAGGAGAGGGTGATCTCCGTCCCTGCCGGCACGGCAGCATCGTAATCCGAAAAGATCACGGTACCGACCGGCTGTGTCAGTCCACGGATGCACACATTGCCGACACGGGCATTGAGCGTGATCTCCACGCCCTCGTCTGTTTCGGTCTGCGTGACGGGCGGTTCGTCATAGAAATCACACCATGCCGTCCCGTCCGTGCTGTAGTAGCTCTCCCCCGGATGCAGCGAGCCGATGATCATGTCCTCAGTCACGATGGGGTCAGTGACTTCCACTCTGCCGTCAGGATATTCCGTGGTGCTTTCGAGGTAGGCTTCACAGGCGATGTGCTGTCCCATGCTGCCGGCAAGCTCCATGACGATGGAGAAGGTCTCCCCCTTGTGCAGGTAGACCGGCTGCGGGAGCGGGACGGTATGATAGCCCGCATCTGCCATGCTCCCGGCACGGATGGCATGTGCCGTGCCGCTGTCCGGATCACCCCCGGCGGGGATCTCCGTGTAGACCTGCACCGCATAGTTCTCCTGCGGCATCGCCGTGCAGAACATCACATCCGTCAGCCATGCATCTTCCTCTGCCGTAAAGACATTTGCCATGCAGGCACTGCTGTCCTCGTCCTCGACGGAAAATGCCGACCAGAAGCCATAGTCATCGTGCCGGTACTGCCCGCTGTGGGTCTGTACGGCTTCGCTCCCGAAATAGGACATCTCAACGATGGACGGCTCCGCATAGGACATCCAGAAATAGCCGTTGTCGCCCCAGTCCGTCCCCCAGCTGTTTTTCATCAGCCATGCACCGTCCTGTCCGGGGTCGGTGCGGAAATTCTCTGCCGGGAACGCATCATCCCATCCGACGAGCGTCACGGCATGGTATTCGCCGCCGGTGCGGCGGTCTGCGGCATTGTAGTAGGCATAGTCCTGCGCCTGGTAGCAGGAATTGAGATTGTAATAGCTTGCCGAAACGGCATGTCCGGCAAGTACTGCCTGCTTCACGTTCCGGAGACTGTCCGGATCTTCCGGATCATAGCCGAGCAGCACGGCATCCGTGACATGATGCTCCGCCTGTTTTTGCAGTTCCTCTGTCGTCACGCTGCTGTCGAGCAGCGACAGATCCCCGAAGGGAAAGAGCCGTTCCGATACGGGTGCCGACCAGCTGGTCAGCAGTGCCGAGAGCAGGTAGAAATTCCCTCCCTCGCCCAGCAGTTCCTCGGGTGTGCCGCTTTTTTCAAAGATATGGCTGTAAGTATAGAATGCGGCATGCCACTCGGAAAGATCCACCGCCGGGTCATGGGGCAGGAGCGTGCTTTCGAGCGAGGCAAGCCCCGCAAAGCTCCAGCACATCCCGTAGCTGCCCTGATCCTGTACCCGTGTCACAAGTCCCTGCTCCCGCAGGTCATAGCGTTCGGGCAGATCGGTCTCCGGTGCCGCTGCCGTCAGTGCGGGACGCTTCTCGTCTGCCGCATACAGTGCCCCTGCCGGAAGATCTTGCAGACAGGCGCATGCCATTGCCGTGATCAGTGCGGCAGCCGTGTGACGTCTCATATGTCAGCTCCTTCACATGGCAGCTCACAGAGGGACGTCTCCGTCAGCGCAGCGGCACGGACAAAGGAAAATTCTCCCTGCAACGCTGCCGCACAGGCTGCCGCTGCTGCCGTATCCGCAAAGATGCCGAATACCGCAGCCCCGCTCCCGGTCATGACGGCACACTGCGCTCCCTGTTCCCGCAGCCGCTGTCTGGCACGGGAGACTTCTGCGCAGTCCACTGCCTGTTCAAAGAGATTGCCGCAGCTCCGGCAGAGGAGCGTGATGTCCCCGGTGCGCACCGCCTGCAGCATTGCCCCGGTATCCGGATGCGCCGGTGCTGTCAGGGTATCTATGGCACGGTAGGCAGCGGGCGTGGAAATGCTCTCCGTTCCCTTGACGATCACCACCGGGAGTGCCGGCAGCGGCGGCAGGGGCGTGAGAAGTTCCCCGATCCCCTCTGCATATGCCGTTCCGCCCAGCAGGAGAAAGGGCACATCTGCCCCCAGCTTTGTGCCGATGTCATGGAGCTGTGCATCCGTCAGACCGCAGCCGAGCAGACGGTTTAGTCCCCACAGCACACCTGCCGCATCGGCACTGCCGCCGCCCATGCCGGCACCGGAGGGGATCTCCTTGTGCAGACGGATGGACACGGCTGCCTGTTTTCCCGCCGCAGCGAGCAGTGCCGCCGCCGCACGGTATGCCAGATTTTGCCCGTCCACGGGAATGCCCGGCACATCGCAGGTGAGCCGGATGCTGTCCCCCGTATCCACGGACAGGTCTATGATATCATATACAGAAACGCTCTGGAATATGCTTTCGAGTGTGTGATAGCCGTTGTCACGCCTACCTGTCACATCGAGGGACAGGTTGAGCTTGGCGGCGCAACGGATCCGGCACCGCTTCATGATCTGCCTCCGTGACGTTCCAGAAAATGCGTGATCCGCTCCACAGCCTCCATCAGATGGCGGAGCGAATAGGCATAGGACACCCGCACGAACCCCTCGCCGCTCTCTCCGAACGCATTGCCCGGCACCACCGCCACACGTTCCTCCTCAAGGAGTTTTTCACAGAAAGTCTCGCTGTCCATGCCGGTACACTGGATGGACGGGAAGACATAGAATGCGCCCTCCGGATTGAAACAGGTCATGCCAATGCGGTTGAACGCCTCCACCAGATAGCGGCGGCGCAGGTTGTACTCTTTCGTCATGCGGCGCACATCCTCATCCCCATGCTCCAGTGCCTCGATGGCGGCATACTGGCTGACGGTCGGGGAACTCATGATGATGTACTGGTGGATCTTGACAAGCTCCTGCGTGACCGGTGCGGGCGCACACAGATAGCCAAGCCGCCAGCCGGTCATGGCATATGCCTTGGAAAAGCCGTTGACAAGCACCGTCCGTTCCCACATGCCCTCGATCTCTGCGATGGAGCAGTGCTTTCCGCCATAGGTCAGCTCGGCATAGATCTCATCCGACAGCACCATGATGTCCGTACCCCGCAGCACCTCTGCAATGGCTTCGAGGTCTTCTCTTGTCATGATGGCTCCGGTCGGATTGTTCGGGAAAGGCAGGACAAGGAGCTTGGTCTTGTCCGTGATATGTTCCCGCAGCTCCTGTGCCGTGAGCTTGAAGCGGTTCTCCGCCTTGGTCGGGATGGGCACCGGCACGCCGCACGCCATTTCCACGATCGGCGCATAGCACACAAAGGACGGTTCCACGATCAGCACTTCATCGCCGGGGTCTACCAATCCCCGGATGGCGATGTCGATCGCCTCCGAGCCGCCGACCGTCACGACGATCTCATGCTCCGGGTCATACAGCATATGGATGGAACGCATCAGATAGCGGGAGATCGCCGCACGGAGCTGCATGAGCCCGGCATTGGCGGTATAGACGATCTTTTTGCGCTCCAGCACGTCGATCGCCTCCCGGCGGATGTTCCACGGCGTGGAAAAATCCGGCTCTCCCACGCCAAGGCTGATGACGTCATCCATCGTGGCAGCCAGATCGAAGAAACGCCGGATGCCGGACGGCTTCATCGCCTGCACACGCCGGGACAGGATCTCTTTATAATTCATCACGGACAGATCATACTCCTTTCGTCAGGTCCCTCATCTCATGATTCCTCACGGACAAACCATGCTTCTTTCGTCATGTTCCTCGTCCTCAATGAAAATGCCCTTGTCTTTGTAGCGTTTCAGGACGAAGTGTGTGGCGGTGGACAGCACGCCCTCCATGGCGGAGAGCCGCTGTGATACGAACATTGCCACATCTTTCAGGCTGTCCGCCTTGACGGTCAGTGCCAGATCATAGGCACCCGACATCAAAGAGATGCTCTCCACCTCATCGTACATCATGATCGTCTTGGCGATGTCGTCAAAGCCGAAGTCCCGCTTCGGGGTGACACGCAGTTCGATAAGGGCTTCGACTTCGGTGCTTTCTGCCAGTTCTTCGTTGATGATGGCGGCGTAGCCACGGATCACGCCACGGTGTTCCAGTGCGGCGATCTCTGCCGCCACGGCTTCCTCGGGCATGCCGAGCATATCGGCAAGCTGCCGGTTGGTCAGCCTTGCATTTTCTCTCAGCAGGTTCAGTAGATCAGTCATGGATAAGTCCTCCTTATGGGTAATATAGGGTGGTGATGGATGGCGAGGGGGCTGTTAGTCTTATTTTGTCGAAAGGGGTAGTTTCATGGGAATTGCCCCACCCCCCGACCCCC
>CANQYC010000105.1 GCA_947627945.1 uncultured Clostridia bacterium | reverse complement strand
AAGATGATACCGAATCAGTAAGATACACATACAACATCCAATTTTATACATAAAAACAGCGGACAATGCTTCACTTCTACGAAACACTGTCCGCTTTTTCCATGCCCCAATTTCCCAACAATATCCCCCGCCTCATTTCCACCCCCCTCCCCCCACTTGACAAAATCCCGGACATGTGTTATACTATAATGTGACAGTTCGCTTGCACCATCCTGTCATTAAATAAAACCAGGGCTTTCCAATATGTGTAAACGCATCTCCGGGCGGGATGCGTTCCGGAAAGTTCTCTAAAAGAGGACTTTTTCTTTTACAGGGGGTAGTTATGTACAGACTCAGTACATCCGCCGCCTTCGACAGTGCGCACTTCCTTGCGGGATATGACGGAAAATGCGCCAACCTCCACGGGCACCGATGGGTGCTGAACGTGGAGGCGGGCAAGGAAATGCTGCAATCCGGCGGTGAAAAACGAGGTATGGTCATGGATTTCAGCGATCTGAAAAAGATCGTCCGTGACCTTGCCGAGGCATATGACCATGCAATGATCTATGAGACCGGCTCTCTCCGGGCGGTCACGGAAAAGGCTCTCCGGGAGGAGGGATTCCGCCTCATCGCCGTGCCGTTCCGCCCGACAGCGGAACATCTGGCACGACATTTCTATGAGCTGCTTGCCGAGCAGGAGGTTCCCGTGTTGCGTGTGACGGTGTATGAAACGCCGGAGAACTGCGCTTCCTACGAGGTGGAACGATGAGCATGTTTCGTGTCGTGGAACGCTTTGTGAGCATCAACGGAGAGGGTGCCGCCGCCGGGGAGCTGGCTGTCTTTCTGCGGTTTGCGGGCTGTGATCTGCAATGCAGCTACTGCGATACCGCATGGGCAAACCGACCGGATGTGCCTGTCACGCTGTACACGGCGGAGGAGCTTGCTGACTGGGCGGAAAGCACCGGCATCCACAATGTTCTGCTGACCGGCGGAGAACCGCTGCTCCAGCCGGAGATCGGCACGCTCATCGGAAAGCTCGGCGAAAAAGGACACCGTGTCGAGATCGAGACCAACGGCAGCGTACCGCTTGCGCCCTTTGCGGCATGTGTCCCCCGCCCCGTCTTTACGATGGACTACAAGCTCCCGGGCAGCGGCATGGAGCATGCCATGCTGACGGAAAATTTCCGGTATTTGCAGCCGCAGGATGCGGTCAAATTTGTCTGCGGCAGCCGGGAGGATCTCGAACGTGCCCGGAGGATCCTCCGGCAGTTCTCACTTGACAAGCTGTGCCATGTCTTTTTCAGCCCGGTGTTCGGCTCCATCGAACCGGTGGAGATCGTTCAGTTCATGATGGAACACCGGATGGATCATGTACGGGTACAGCTCCAGCTGCATAAATATATCTGGCATCCGGACACAAGGGGGGTATAGCCATGATCGATAAAGAAGCCATTGAAGCACACATCCGGGGCATTCTGACCGCCATCGGGGAGGATCCCGACCGGGAGGGGCTGCGGGAAACGCCGGAACGTGTGGCGAGAATGTATGAGGAAGTCTTTGCCGGGATCGGGTATTCCAATCACGAGCTGGCGCAGATGTTTGGCAAGACCTTTGCCGCACCGGAGGATGCGCCCGCCGTGGTGGTGCGTGACATCGGCGTGTTCAGCTATTGTGAGCATCACCTGGCACTGATGTATGACATGCATGTGAATGTTGCCTATCTGCCGCATGGCAGAGTCATTGGTCTGAGCAAGATCGCCCGCATCTGTGACATGGCAGCCAAGCGGCTCCAGATACAGGAACGGCTCGGCTCGGACATTGCCGATATTCTAATGGAGGCAGCCGGTACGCCGGATGTCGGTGTGGTCATCTCCGGCGTGCATAGCTGCATGACTGCACGGGGCATCCGGAGCAGTTCCGCACGGACGGTCACACAGACCCTGCGGGGTGCTTTCCGGGAGGATGTCTCCCTGCAAAATCTGATCGTGGAGTGATAACATGAAAGCATTGGTATTAAGCAGCGGCGGCATCGACAGCACCACCTGTCTGGCACTGGCTGTGGAACGGTACGGCGCAACGGAGGTCATGGCACTGGCGATCTCCTACGGACAGCGTCACACAAAGGAGCTGACTTCCGCAAAACAGGTGGCAGCCCATTATGGTGTGTCCCTGCGGCACCTTGATCTGGCGGAGCTGTTCGCCGGGTCGGACTGCGCCCTGCTCGGACAGGCGGGCGACATCCCGAAAGAGAGCTATGCGGAGCAGCTTGCAAAAACAGACGGCAAACCGGTATCGACCTATGTGCCTTTCCGGAATGGTCTGTTTCTGTCGGCGGCGGCAAGCGTGGCATTGTCAGCGGGCTGCGAGGTCATTTTCTATGGTGCCCACAGCGATGACGCTGCCGGCAATGCCTACCCGGATTGCAGCAGTGCCTTCCACCGTGCCATGGATGAGGCGATCCGCCTCGGTACGGGCGGCATGCTGCATATCGAAGCACCGTTCGTGGAAAAGACAAAGGCAGATGTGGTCGCAGAGGGGCTGCGCCTCGGCGTCCCCTATCACCTGACATGGAGCTGCTACGAGGGCGGGGACAAGCCCTGCGGATGCTGCGGCACCTGCCGTGACCGGGCGGCCGCTTTCGCTGCCAACGGCGTGGAGGATCCCGCTGTGACAGGAGGATATGATGGAGAGAAATAAAGAAACGGAACACCTGACGCAGCTCGGCAGCCGTGAGACAAACTACCCTGCCGATTACTGCCCGGAAGTGCTGGAGACATTCGAGAACAAACACCCGAGACGACCCTATTTTGTCAAGTTCAATTGCCCGGAGTTTACCAGCCTTTGCCCGATCACGGGACAGCCGGATTTTGCCACGCTTTACATCTCCTATGTTCCGGCAGAGCGCATGGTCGAGAGCAAGTCGCTCAAGCTGTATCTGTTCAGTTTCCGGAACCATGGGGCATTTCACGAGGACTGTGTGAATCTGATCATGAAGGATCTCATCCGGCTGATGGAGCCGCTGTACATCGAAGTATGGGGAAAATTTCTGCCTCGTGGAGGCATCTCGATCGACCCCTACTGCAATTACGGAAAAGCAGGCACACGATGGGAAGATGTCGCATGGGAACGGCTTACAAAGCATGATCTGTACCCGGAGCAGGTGGACAACCGATAGCATCAAACAACATGCAGGGAGCAAATGCCCCCTGCATGTTTCATCTATTCACGTCCGTCACATCTATCTGCCCCAGCACCTCTCCGATGTTGTCACGGATGCAAAGCTCCGCCATATCATCTGCCGGTGTCGCATCACGGTTAAGGATGATCAGGTGCTTCCCCCGGAAATACCGCAGGAAACCCGCAGCGGGATACACATTCAGCGATGTTCCCCCGACGAGCAGCACATCGGCTCTGCGGATCGCATCGACTGCGCCCTGCACTTCCCGTTCCGGCAGTCCCTCCTCATAAAGCACCACATCCGGCTTGATCAGCCCGCCGCAGTCCGGACAATGCGGCACGCCCTCACTGTGCAGCATCCATGCGGCATCAAACTCCCGTCCGCATCCCAGACAATAGTTCCGGTGGACACTGCCATGCAGCTCGTAAACTGTCCGGCTCCCTGCCATCTGGTGCAGTCCGTCAATGTTCTGTGTGACAACGGCAGCGAGTCTGCCCGCCTGTTCCAGTTTGGCAAGCTTCCGATGCGCCGCATTGGGTCTTGCCTCCAGACAGAGCATCTTGTCCCGGTAGAAACGGTAGAATTCCTCCGTATGATGCACAAAATACGTATGGCTGAGAATGGTCTCCGGGGGTACATCGTATTTCTGATGATACAACCCGTCTACACTGCGGAAATCCGGGATGCCGCTCTCTGTCGAAACGCCGGCACCGCCGAAAAAGACGATGCGCTGCGCCCCGGAAAGAATGGACTGCAATTGATGTATCTTTGTCTGCATAATGATCCTCCTTGTTTCGTATCGCACTTGCCCAAAGGCAATGCCTACACCGCTCCACGATAAAATCTGACGACAAATCTCGAACCGCCGCCGGGACGGTTTTCCGCTTTGACCGTGCCATTCTGTGCGGTAATGATCGTCCTTGCCAGCGCAAGCCCGATGCCGAAGCCATTCTCGCCGGAGGACTTGCCCTTATAAAACCGCTCGAAAATATGCGGCAGATCTTCCGGCAGGATGCCGCTGCCCGTGTCCGTGATGATGATTTCCGCATACAGTGGATTTTCCGCCGCCGTCACAGAAATGCATCCGCCCTGCGGCGTATGCTCCATGCAGTTTTTGAGGATGTTGCCCAGTGCCTCCGCCGTCCATGCATCATCCCCGCAGAAATTGCCCTCCGCCTGTATGGTCAGCGTCTGCTCCCGGAGTTCCATCGGAAGCTGCACCGACATCCCCGCATGTTCGAGCAGTGTCCGCAGCGGGATCGTATCCCGCCGGAGCTGCACCGTCCCGGCATCGAGTTTGGACAGTTTCAGCAGAGAAGTCACCAGCCAGTCCAGCCGGGAAACGAGCGTGTGAAGCTCCTGCATGAGCGAAAGCCGGTGTTCCTCTGTGAGCTGCGGATCGGACAGCATTGTCAGCAGCAGATGGATGGAGGTCAGCGGCGTGCGGAGCTGATGAGAAATATCTGCCAGTGAATCCGCCAGCCGGCTCCTCTCATGATGCAGACTGTCCGCTGTCTCCCGCAGACGAATGAGCATCTTGCTGATCTCGCTTTGCAGCACGCCAAGCTCCCCCTCTGCAAAGCTCTCTAATTTCAGTGTATCATCGCCGTGCAGAATGCGGTCAAGGTCGGCAGATAACGCCGCAATACGGCGATAACGACGCCAGAGCGTGATAAAATGCACCAGCAGCAGAGCCGCACAGAGACAGGAAACAAGCACCCCATCCTCCCAGCCACGGAGCCAGCCGATCACGATCCCGATCAGACAGATCGCCAAAAATATCCCCAGTGAACGTGCAACCTCGCCGTTGCGCAGGAGCCGCTGCATCAGTCCACCCGGTACCCCAGCCCCCGGACAGTCCGGATGAGCTGCGGATCCTGCGGGTCATCCTCGAGCTTGTCCCGCAGACGCTTGATGTAGACCGTCAGGGTGTTGTCATTGACAAACTCGCCTGCAATATCCCATATGGATTCGAGCAGCATCGCCCTTGACAGCACAGCACCCCTGTTATTGAGAAACACGAGCAGCAGGCGGTATTCCAGTGCCGACAGGCAAAGATCTGTGCCGTTCCGGGTCACAGTCCCCCGCACCGTATCCACCTGCACATCCCCGAGCTGCATCACTGCGCCGGCACCAGAGGTCAGCCGGAGAATGTTCCGGATACGGGACACAAGCTCCCGGGGACGAAAGGGCTTGGCAATATAATCATCCGCACCAAGCTCAAAGCCGGTGACGGTGCTGTACTCATCCGAGGAGGCTGTCAGAAAGATCACGGGCAGATCACTTTCCGATTTTATGGCGGAACATAGCGAAAAACCGTTGCCGTCTGATAAAGAGATATCGAGAAGCACCAGATCAAAATGCTTTGTCTGGATCGCCTTCATGGCACTTTCCTGCCCCGGCACGGCATAGACCGAAAATCCTTCCGTCCGCAGAAACGCAGACAGATTGTTCACAATATTCTGGTCATCCTCAACAAGCAGGATCGAGATCATTTCATCACTTCCTCCAGAGGTCATCAGCGTGGCATATTCTTCCAAAACAGCCCCCTTTCCCTGTAGGGGATCGGGGGCTGGGGGCGGGAGAGATCTCCCCTATTTGCAATGGGCCATCAGGGATTCGAACCCGGGACCATCCGGTTATGAGCCGGACGCTCTGACCAACTGAGCTAATGGCCCGTCTGGAACGGAAAGACAAGTCACCGTTATCCGTTCCATATGGAAAAGAGACCGGATCACTCCAGCCTCTTTTATTTCGTACCGGCACCTATCCGATTTTCCAGGTCGTTGCCAACCAAGTATTTTAGACGTGAGAGAGCTTAACTTCCGTGTTC
>CANQYC010000104.1 GCA_947627945.1 uncultured Clostridia bacterium | reverse complement strand
GGGGGTATATTGCGGGGCTTGCCCCCTGCACTCCCGTCTGCCTTCCCTAAGGGAAAGGGAACTATATGGCGGCGGCTTGCCTCCCATCTTCCTCCCTGAAAGAGAGGGGCTATATTGCGGGGCTTCGCCCCCTGCACTCCCTTAAGAGGTTTTGCCCTCTGCACGCCATTTTGCAGAAAGGGTACAAAAAAACCACCCGAATCATTTCGGGTGGTTTTGTCTGTGTATCGGGATCAGTCCTGCTGTACGTGGAAAGCAGCCATGCCCGGGTATACTGCGGATGCGCCAAGCTCTTCCTCGATCCGGAGCAGCTGGTTGTACTTCGCCACACGCTCGGAACGGCTCGGTGCGCCGGTCTTGATCTGGCAGGTGTTCAGAGCCACTGCGAGGTCAGCGATGGTGGTGTCAGCTGTCTCACCGGAACGATGAGAAGAAATTGCTGTATAGCCTGCGTTGTGTGCCATCTTGATCGCCTCGAGTGTCTCGGAAACAGAACCGATCTGGTTGAGCTTGATCAGGATGGAGTTGCCGCAGCCGAGCTTGATGCCCTTGGAAAGTCTCTCGGTGTTGGTAACGAACAGGTCATCACCGACGAGCTGTACCTTGCTGCCGAGCTTAGCAGTGAGCTTCTGCCAGCCTTCCCAGTCCTCCTCGTCCAGAGCATCCTCGATGGAAACGATCGGATACTTGTCCACCAGAGCAGCCCAATGCTCGATCAGCTCCTCAGAAGTAAAGGTCTTGCCGGACTTCGGCTGCTTGTAGAAGCCCTTGCCCTTTTCGGTATCCTTCCACTCGGAAGAAGCAGCGTCCATAGCGATCTTGAAGTCCTTGCCAGGCTCATAGCCGGCAGCCTTGACAGCCTCGAGAATGGTCTCGATGGTCTCCTCGTCAGAGGACAGGTTCGGTGCAAAGCCGCCCTCATCGCCGACAGAAGTAGCCAGACCTCTGCTCTTGAGGATCTTTGCCAGTGCATGGAACACTTCAGCACACCATCTCAGTGCTTCCTTGAAAGAGGGGGCACCGACCGGCATGATCATGAATTCCTGTGTATCTACCGTGTTGGTAGCATGTGCGCCGCCGTTGAGGATGTTCATCATCGGAACAGGCAGACGGTTGCCGGACAGACCGCCCAGAAAACGATACAGCGGGATGCCCAGAGAAGTGGCAGCAGCTCTTGCCGTTGCAATGGAAACAGCCAGAATGGCATTGGCACCCAGCTTGGACTTGGCAGAACCAGTGCCGTCTGCTGCGATCATAGCAGCGTCTACAGCATAGATATCGGAGGCGTCCAGACCAACAATGGCATCCTTGATCGCCATGTTGATGTTTTCAACAGCCTTCTGTACACCTTTGCCGAGATAACGGGACTTGTCGCCGTCACGCAGCTCGAGTGCTTCAAACTCACCGGTAGATGCACCGGAAGGAGCAGTACCTCTTGCGACAGTGCCATCCTCAAGAGTCACCTCAGCCTCAACGGTGGGGTTGCCTCTGGAGTCGAGGATCTCTCTGCCATACACGTCAACGATTGTCATAAAGCTCATGGGTATAACTTCCTTTCCTCACAGGCTGCAGGTGATCTTTGCAGCACTGCATAATAATGGGGTTATTACTAACCATCTTTATTATATCATACTGCTGTTTTTTTGTCAATACGTTCCCCAAAAATTTCATGGGCAAACTGGTGCCTCCGGGCACTCTCACAAGATGCCGTCAGGCTGCGGCAGGGGGACTTTTTGAGATTTTGGAGGCAAAATGCAAAAAAACTATTGACATTTGATGAATAATATGTTATAATTAACAATGAAAACGCAAAGGGGGGCTTCACTATGCCAATGTCCATTGATGAAAAGAGGATCATGCGGGCATATATGTCCAGAAAGATACGGACAATGCCATTTTTGTTTATCATGTTCCTCTCGCTTCTGCCCCTGAGTCTGGACACCGTGCAGTGGCTCCGGGGACATATGCTGTGGCATACGACAAGTGCCGTCATTACGCAGGTCGAACCGACGCTGGAATATGAATACACAGATGAGAAGAACGGTGTGATCTACTCTGCCGTTTCCACAAAGCCCACCCTGTTTATTGCGATCCCCTTTTTCTTTTCCTCGGAGGGCGACCAGCTCTCCATGGCGTATAATGTGAAGAAACCGACAGAGCATGTGCTGTTCAGCAAGCTCGAATGCGGGATGTTCACGTGGGCGGCGGTCTTTGTATTCTGCTTTGTGATGTATTTCTGGCTCGAATGGCATATCAAAAAGAAGTCCAAGATCAAGATCGCAGGATAGCGGGGCAAGATCCTGTTTCTGCGATAAACTGACCCGGCAGGGGACTGCCGGGTATTTTCATCTCTATTTATCTGACATCCGTATGCTTGACAGTGACCGGCAGCACCGCATCGAACACGGCGTAGAATTTGACCGGGATGTACTTGTTCAGATGGCATTTCCCGAAAAACCATTTCCGGTAGATGCAGTGGCGGATGATGTCCTCGAAAAAGGCGTTGACCTCGAGGCGTTCTGCCGCATCGACCCGCAGGCAGTCTTTCAGCGATGCCGGCGGCTCGTGGGTGATGATGTAGTCCACCTTGTTGTCATATTCCGCAAGATTCTCCGCAGCATCCCGGATCTCCGCCTGTGTGGGATGCTCCTGTTTCCACCAGCCATGCGACTCCCGGCGGAATTCTGCATCTTCGCTGTGCCCGCCGCCGAAAGCGAAATAGGTGTGGTTCTCGATGGTGTAGATCTGTCCCCGCATCAGATGGACGACATTCGGTGCGATACGATGGACCGAACCGCCGCACCATGGTTTCACCGGATACCGGAGCAGCAGATCAAAATTTTCATGACAGCCGTCCACAAAGGCGACCGTGTACGGCAGCGATGCCATGCGTTTCAGTACGGCACGTTCCCGTCGGCTGTTATCCCAGAGAAATCCGAAATCCCCGCAGATCAGAAGGGTGTCGCCTTCCCGCAGCCTCCGCAGCTCTTTCGCACGGAAACGATCCCACTCTCCGTGCATATCACCGGTGACATAAACCATCAGCATTGCTCCTTTCTGTTGTATCCTGTTTTATTATAGCATGCGGGGCGGGGACGTGTCAAGAGGGAGACTACCAGCAAAAGCAACAGAAATTCATATGCGATCAGGGGGAATTTTTTAATTTTTTATGAAATTTCAGGAAAAGTCTTTGCAACTGCCCTGCTTTTTGGTATAATAAAAGGGTATCCGTATTTTGCGGTGCGATGTTCTGACAGGAGGTCTTTTCATGAAGAAAATCCTTTCCATAGTACTCTCCTTGCTGACGGTCTGCTGTCTTTGTGTGGATCTGACGGGAAAAGCCATTTCCTTTACCCCCGGATTCGAGATCCACAGCGCAGCCGGTCTCATGCTCAATTACTCGCATAATAACGATGTCACTGCGGAAGATGCGCCGTACTTTGAGTATGAGGTCATGTATGCCAAAAATGCCGATACGCAGTATATGCCCGGCTCTCTGGTACAGATCATGGCAGCCGTGATCGTCTTGGAACAATGCAGCGACCCTGCGGTCAACACATTCGATCTCAGCACGGTCCTCACAGTGGATGCCTCTCTGTACAACGGACTTTCCGAGATGACGGAGTACCCGGATGACATCCGCACAGCCGATTTCAAAGACGGCGATCAGGTGACGGTCGAGGAGCTTCTCTATGCCATGCTGCTGACTTCCTCCTGTGAGGCAGCGACCGTTCTGGCGAACCAGTTCGGGAACGGCAGCATCCAGAGCTTTGTGGACAGCATGAACACCCGTGCAGCGGAGCTTGGCTGCACCCAGACGACCTTTACCAACGTGACGGGACTTTACGATGCTGCCCAGAAGACCACTGCCAATGACCTGATGCGCATTACACTGCATGCCCTGTCGATCGACAAGTTCCGTGAGATCGCCCTTGCGACTTCCAAAAAAGTCGGGACGCCCAATGTGGAACGGCACTGGGGCGACGAGTGGATATGGACACATTCCAACCTCATGACACAGGAGTCCAGCACCTATTACATGGAGGATGTCAAGGGGATCAAAACTGCTAACCTGACAGCGCAGGGGCGCAACATCATCACGACCGCTTCCCGTGACGGGAACAATTATCTTGTGATCTTGCTTGCCGCACCGTTTGAGGACGGGGAGGGCGAGCTGCAATACTATCACATGGACGATGCCAAGGCACTGTTTGAGTGGGCATTCACGCATTTCAGCTATGAGACCATCCTGTCCGATTCCACCGAGCTGGGACAGGTCTCTGTCCTCAACGGCGACCGGGTGGATTATGTACTCATCAAGCCGGCGAAAGCCTACCGGGCACTCTGGTATGATATGGCAGATATTGCCTCGGTGGAACAGGTCATCACCAAGACAGACCCCGTTTCCGCACCGATCAAGGAGAATGACAAGCTCGGCACGGTCACACTGAAATTTTCTGGACAGGAGATCGCCACCATCGACCTTGTGGCGACATCGTCCGTTGATCTTTCAAAGGCGAAGTATTACAGCGCACTCATCGCCCATTTTCCAAAGACGGAATGGCTGACAAGGGCGATCCTGTTCAGTGTGCTGCTCTGTGCGATCTATATCGCCCTGTGCATCCATTCGCACATTGTCTATCTCCAGCGGCTCAAGCCCCTCCAGCCGGTGCATCTGCATCCGAATTCCGCAGCGGCAAAGAAAGAAGCCCGCACCAGCACAGACCCGAAGAAAAAGAAAAAATAGAGCAGATCCCCCGACGCCGACAGCGAAGGGGGATCTTTTCACAGCACACGGTGAGACCGTGACAAAAATTCCAGTACCGCACAGTACTTATCCACAAACGTCAGGACATAGCTCTCCGCATACTTGGGGCGGTGGCGGGTGACCGGCCACATATGTTTCTCGATCATATCCCGTTCCCGGTCGTTCATGGTGATGAGTTCTTCCGCTGCCTCAAGAGCTGCCAGCGGGTGGTAGCTGCTGTGAGGCATGGAGGAGCTTGTATATTCTGCGGTCTCGTAGTGATACAGGTCATGCAGGAGCCCTGCCCTTGCCGCCGAGACGGCATCCAAGTGGAGCATGCGGCAGACACGGTAATTATAATACGCAACATTCAGACAATGCTGGTAGCGGGTGGTATGGACATGGTGCCGGTACAGACCAAGTGCCCGCACCTGCTCAGAAGCAAGCAGCACTTCCACAAGCGGGAAAAATTCCGTCTGCCGGATGTTCTTGCGGCTCCCGGTCACATGGATCCAGAGCCCTTCCTCCATCTTCCGCAGCTTCTCGGCTTTTCGTCTTGTCAAAAGATCAGCCTCCAGAATTCAGATCGTGGTGATTTCGTACCTACAGGGGGAGGACCAAAACTATAGTTTTATTGTACCACAGATGCGGGCATCTGTCAATAGCATCCGGCAAATTGGCAGAGGATCCATTTGCTGGCAAAAACAAAAACTCCGGAGAGAACTCCGGAGCATTATTTTTCGTACCAATTGTCAACTTCTGTTTTGAACATCTTTTTCGGCTTTAATTCTCTGTTTTTGTCAAGGATCAGCTGAAACAGCGGGTACAGATCGGAATCTCCGAATTCCATGTCCCCACGAAGCGTCTGCCCGAATATTTTGATCTTCTTTTTCGGCATTTCGATCAGCAAATGCGCATAACAATACATAAAAATATTCGGTTCTCCGCCTATTAAGCATCTTACATCGCTTATCTCATATCTGCGTTTCCCGATCTCGATGACAACGACCTCGCCGTCTTCCCAAAAATATCCCTTATCCTCAAACAAATGCAGTTTTGCAACGATAAGGTAGTAAGCGGATAAAAGTACGATCATGGTCACTGCACACGCCAGATAAAAAACAATATCGCTGTCCGTGTGCTGGGAAATAAAATACTCGATAAGCAATGCAGCAAGCAAAAGCGGAAGCGCACCTATCCACTTCAGAAAATAATGCTGCACCTGAAATTCTTTCTTGGGCATGAATTTTCCCCTTGCACCTGTAAGATCACGCTGCTCCTGCGGATGGCTGCGGAGCCCCGCCATATCCGCATTTGCAAAAAGAAAAGGAGTCTTTGGTAAACGGGGAACTCCATGACCCGTATGCAGTGCGGATAAAAGGACTTGAACCTTCACCGAGTTGCCCCGACTAGCACCTGAAGCTAGCGCGTCTGCCAATTCCGCC
>CANQYC010000103.1 GCA_947627945.1 uncultured Clostridia bacterium | reverse complement strand
TGCAGCCCCCTTGCACGCCGTGGCTCCTCGATCCGGATGCCCTCCGTAAGCTGCCATGCATATTCGTCATAGGTGAGCTGCCGTTCGATCTCCGCCTGCATCACGGCAGGGGAGAGCTGTGCCACCTGTTCCTTGGTGTACAGCAGTGAGAGCTTTGCAGACAGCCGGGTCTTGCGGGTATGTTCCTCATCCCAGAACGGATTGGCAAGGTAGACCCCATGTGCTGCAAGAATGACCACCGGCACGCCAAGCACCTTGACCAGCCGACCGAGGTTCTGCGGCAGGGCAGCGGTGATCCCGGCATCACTGTGCCGGGATTCTGGAAAAAGCACCACCGGCTGCCGGAGCCGGAACAGGGCATAGCGGATGTTGTTCATCACGGAGACATCCGGTGTATAGCGGCGTTTCCCGATGCACCCGCCATGGCGGTAGAGCCATTTGCCATAGTTGGCAAACCCCTCCATATCCGAAACATAATTTGCCCGCAGCGGGAACAGGGCACGGGGCGTGATAAAATAATCCAGAAAGCCCTGATGTGTGGCAAGCACCAGAAAGGGCGGCTTCAGCCCCTGCATGCCGCTGCGCTCCAGCCGCATCCCGAAACGTGCCGTCAGCACCCACGACGCCCCCCACAGCAGCGGCATGAGCAGCGGATGCTGCCGGACGGGCGGTTCTTCCATGGCAAATGGTGTAAGATCTTTGCGCCTGTTGACAAGTCCCATAACTTCCTCCTACAGAAAAAGCATGGGATCTCCATGCTTTTTCGTGCTGATCCCTGAAACTCCGACAGACATCGGGATCAGCGGATCGGTATCAGATCACAGATCAATTTCCAGCCCCACCGGGCAGTGATCGCTCCCCAGCACTTCCGGGAAGATCTCCGCCTTGGTGATACGATCCGCAATGCGGTTCGACACAAGGAAGTAATCAATACGCCAGCCGACGTTCTTTTCCCTCGCACGTCCCATGTACGACCACCAAGAATAGGCATCCCGCTGGTCAGGGTGCAGATAGCGGAACGTATCCGTAAAGCCTGCCGCAAGCAGCTCTCCGAATTTGCCCCGCTCCTCATCTGAAAATCCGGCATTGCCGATATTTGCCTTTGCATTTTTGAGATCAATTTCCTGATGTGCCACATTCAGATCGCCGCAGACGATCACGGGTTTCTCCTTGTCAAGCTCCGTGAGAAATGCCCGCAGGTCGTCCTCCCACTGCATCCGGTACGCAATGCGTGTCAGTCCCCGCTGCGCATTCGGCACATAGAGATCCACCAGCCGGAAGTTTTCGTACTCTGCGATGATGGCACGTCCCTCATCGGTATGCCCTTCAAAATTGAACGTGATATGCTGCGGTGCCTTTTTGGCAAAGAGGGCAGTGCCGGAATAGCCCTTCTTGACCGCACTGTTGAAATACTGTTCCCAGCCGTCGAATTTAGTCGTGACCTGCTCCGGCTGCATTTTGGTTTCCTGGATGCAGAACAGATCCGCATCAAAATTCCGGAACTGTTCCTCAAATCCCTTATTGAGACATGCCCGGAAACCGTTGACGTTCCATGAGATCAGCTTCATGTCTCATCCTCCATGACAATGACTGTACATTCAAAATTTCCGTACATAGCCGCTCCTTTCAGGACTCCAGGAATACCTTGAATGCCCGGTAAGCGGCATATACGTCTGTCTTTGCGACCAGCTCATAGGGGGCATGCATAGAAAGCACCGGTACGCCGATGTCGATCGTGTCGATGTCAAGGTTGGCGATGTAGGCAGCCACCGTGCCGCCGCCGCCCATGTCCACCTTGCCCAGTTCACCGGTCTGCCAGATGACATTTTCCGCATCAAGCAGTCTGCGGATCTCTCCGACATATTCCGCCGAGGCATCCGAAGTGCCGGACTTGCCTCTTGCGCCCGTGAACTTTGTCACGCAGACACCGTGATTGAGATACGCACAGTTGCTGCGCTCCACAACATCCGGGAATGTCGGATCAAAGGCAGCGTTCACATCCGCCGACAGGCACTTGGAGGCACGCATCACCGCCCTGCCGCTGACGCCGAAGCATTCGGCAAGATCGCAGAGGAAGTATTTCAGATAGGAGGAGCAAAGTCCTGTGTTACCGTCACTGCCCGTCTCCTCCTTGTCCGTGAGGATCACAACACTGGTATGCACCGGTTCTGCCGTGCCGAGCGTTGCCATAAATGCCGGGTAGGCGCAGACTCTGTCGTCATGCCCATAGGCACCGATCATGCTCCTGTCAATGCCCACATCCTTGGCACGAAAAGCAGGCACGATCTCCAGCTCGGCAGAGAGCAGATCATCCTCCGTGATGCCGTATTTTTCGTTCAGGAGCTGCATCAGGCGCAGCTTGACCAGATCATTCCCGCCCTTTTCATCCGGGAAAGGCAGGGAACCAATGACGATATTCAGTTCCTCCCCCTTGATCCCCTGTGCCAGTGTGCGCTTCATCTGATCGCCGGCAAGATGCGGCAGCAGATCGGTGATGCAGAATACCGGATCGGTTTCTTCCTCACCGATGCGGATCTCCACGCTCGTGCCATCCTTGCGGATGACAACGCCGTGCAGGGAAAGCGGGATCGCAGTCCACTGGTATTTTTTGATGCCGCCATAGTAATGTGTCTTGAAGAACCCGATCTCGTTGTCCTCATACAGCGGATGCTGCTTGAGATCGAGGCGGGGGGAGTCGATGTGCGCTGCACAGAGCCGCACGCCGTCCGTGACAGGTGCCGTGCCGATGGTGGCGAGTATGAGCGACTTGCCCCGGTTGTTGAGATATACCTTATCTCCCGCATGCAAGGTCATGCCCGGCGTAAAAGGGACATATCCCTGTGCCGTGAGCTGCTCCGTGAAGAAGCGGACTGCCTCACGCTCCGTTTTGCAGGTATTCATAAATGCCTTGTATGTCTCGCAGAAAGCATTGCAGTCCTGCTGTTCCTGCGCAGACATGCGCTGTGCGGCGTGTTTTCTCTGTGAGAGCAGCTGCTCCCGGAGTACCTGTGCTTCACTTTTTTCCTGTTCCATAACAAATACCGCCTTTCAGATGATGTTGTTATTGCACGCAGCAGGCTGCCCCGCTGCCACAGTAGCTGATGACCTTATCCGCAACCTCTCCCGCAAGCGCATACAGCTGCGCCGTGGTGCCGTTATTGCGGATGATATAATCCGAATGTTCCGCAAAGAAATGTTCAGGGAGCTGGGAATGCATCCGTTCGAGTGCTGCCTGTTCCGTCAGCCCGTCCCGTGCCATGATGCGTGAGAGCCGCAGGGATTCCTCTGCCGTCACCGAGATGATGAGATCACAGAAATCCGAAGCCTTGCTCTCGAACAGGGTAGGCGCATCGAGCAAAATCAGCCGGGCTCCCTCCTGTGCGAGCTGTTCGATGCGGGCAACGATCTCCTCGGTGATGAACGGATGGCAGATGCTGTTGAGACTTTCGAGTTTCTGCGAATCGGTAAAGACGATGCCGGCAAGTGCCTTCCGGTCAAGTGTCCCGTCCGCACAGCGGATGCCATCGCCGAAGAAATCAAACAGTTCCTGCAAACAGGGCTTTCCCATTTGCGTGACTTCCCGGGAGATGCGGTCCGCATCGATGAGGGCAAATCCCTTCTCTGCAAAAACACGGGAAACCGTACTTTTTCCGGCACCCGTCTGCCCGGTCAGTCCGATGACCTTTGCATTTCCATGGCTCATAGCGTTATCACCTCGAATCCTGCCGCACGCATCAGCCGGTTATACACGGACAATGCCGCACCGCTGCGCTGCGGCATGCGTACATATACTGTCTTAGCCCCTGCCTCATCCAGTTCCCGGAACCGCCGGAACAGCAGATGTGCCTGTTCCTCGCCGGTATCTCCGTACCGCAGGGAGGGGATGCCTGTCACTTCCGGGTCGGCATCGAACAGCAGGCACCAGTCTCCCGCCGCTGCATGTGCCTGCACCCATTCCGAAAACTGCGCAAAATCCGGTGCATCCACCGGCAGCAGTTTTGCCTGCGGGGCATAGTGCTTATATTTCATGCCCGGAGAAGCTGCCCTTGCCCCGTCAGGGAGCTGTTCATAGACGGCTTTGTCAATGATGACTCGTGCTGCATAGGGTCGCAGCATCTCCGCAGAGATCAGCCCCGGACGCAGGATATGGATCGTCTCCGCATCCATGAAGCGGATAACGGTGGATTCCACACCGCCTTCACAGCTCCCGCCATCCAGCACGGCGGCGATCCTGCCGTCCATATCGTCGAGGACATGCGCAGCCGTTGTCGGACTTGGCTTGCCGGAGCGGTTGGCAGAGGGAGCTGCCACCGGACAGCCCGCCTCACGGAGCAGTGCCCTTGCCACGGGATGTGACGGCATCCGGATGCCGACCGTGCCCAGCCCGCCGGATGTCACATCTGGGATATCCTGCCGCTTGGGCAGCACCATTGTGAGAGGTCCCGGAAAAAAGACCTCCGCCAGCCGCACAGCGATCTCCGGGATCTCCGAAGCGATCTCCGGCAGCATCTCCACCCCGGCGATGTGAACGATCAGGGGATTGTCCGCAGGGCGTCCCTTTGCCGCAAAGATTTGCCGGACAGCCGCCTCCTGCCGGGCATCCGCACCCAGTCCGTAGACGGTCTCCGTGGGGAAAGCGACCGTTTCTCCCTCCCGCAGCAGCCTTGCGGCAAGGGCGATATCCGCTGGGGTGTCGTGTAAACGCAGCGTCTTCATGTCGGCTGCCCCGCCAGTTTTGCCGCCTGATCCGCCGTCGCCAGTGCATCGATCACTTCATCCAGATCCCCGTTCATAATGGCTTCGAGGCGATAGAGCGTCAGTCCGATGCGATGGTCTGTCATGCGTCCCTGCGGAAAATTATACGTCCGGATGCGCTCGGAGCGATCTCCCGTGCCGACCTGCATCCTGCGTTCAGAGGCGATCTTGTCAGACTGCTCCTGCTGCCTTACTTCGAGCAGTCTTGCCATCAGTACCTTCATAGCCTTGTCCTTGTTCTTATGCTGGCTCCGCTCATCCTGACACTCGACCACCATCCCGGTGGGCAGATGCGTGATGCGGACAGCGGATTCTGTTTTGTTGATATGCTGCCCGCCGGCACCGCTCGAACGGAATACATCTATCTTCAGCTCCGTCGGATTGATCTCCAGTTCGACCTCGTCCGCCTCCGGGAGGACAGCGACCGTAACGGTCGAAGTATGGATCCTGCCCTGAGATTCTGTCTCCGGCACCCGCTGCACACGGTGGACACCGCTCTCGTATTTCAGACGGGAATAGGCACCCGCCCCTTCGATCGAAAAGCTGATCTCCTTGTAACCGCCCAGCTCCGTCGGAGAGGCACTCAGCACCTCCTGCTTCCAGTGGTGTGCTTCGGCATACATCGAATACATCCGGTAGAGGGAATTGGCAAAGAGGGATGCCTCCTCACCACCTGCACCGCCACGGATCTCCACGATCACGTTTTTCTCGTCATTGGGATCTTTCGGCAGCAGCAGCAGCCGGAGCTGCTGTTCGTGCGCTGCCATGGCATCACGGGCTTCTTCGAGCTGGAGCTGTGCCATTTCCCGCAGCTCTGCATCACCCTCTCCGAGCAGTGCCTTTGCCTCCTCCTGCTCTGCCTGTGCATTCTGATACGCCCGGAACACGTCAATGATCGGCGCAAGATTCTTATGCTCTTTCATCAGCGCAGCATAGGCATCCCGGTCACTGATGACATCCGGATCGGAAAGCCGACGGTTGATCTCCTCAAAATGCTCTGCCATGGCAAGCAGCTTTTCGTGCATGGGTCATTCACCATCCTGACGTATGATTTTCTTGATGTTCTTCTCAATCTTCAGCCGGGGGACAAGGAACTCTCTCCCGCAGCCTGTACAGCGCAGGCGGAAATCCATCCCGGTGCGCAGCACCAGCATTTCTCTGGAGCCGCAGGGATGTGTTTTTTTCATTTGCAGTCTGTCATTGATCCTGACATCCATAAAGCAGCCGTTCCTTTCCATCATGGGCACTCACGTTAATAGTATAGCACAATTTTCAGAAAAAGGCAAGACTTTTTCTGAAAAAATCACGGTTTCGGAGATCATGACTGCATGTTTTTCCGAAAACAAGACATACTATCAGAAACAGATCACGGGAGGAAATGTATGTTGTATTGCAGGATCTATGGAGAATTTGCCTCAGAGGAGCTTGCCGAGCTGACCGCCGGGCGCATCCGCAGAGCGGTCAGGGGCATCAGCCGCATGACCATCAGACGCCTTGGAAAGGGCATGCGTTCCTATGCCGGCAGGGAACGCTTCACCATG
>CANQYC010000102.1 GCA_947627945.1 uncultured Clostridia bacterium | reverse complement strand
GATAGGTTCAAGGTGTAAGCATGGTGACATGTTCAGCCTGCGAATACTAATCGGTCGAACACTTTTCCTCTTGTTCAGTGTGTGTTCTCGGAGCTTTTGTTTCTTTTCTGTTGAAATTTGCGGAAAGTACTTGACAAGTGCCAGTGATTGTGGTATAATGATAGAGTACTTTATATGCACCATTAGCTCAGTTGGTAGAGCAACTGACTCTTAATCAGTGGGTCCTGGGTTCGAGTCCCCGATGGTGCATTTCTATGGCCCGTTGGTCAAGTGGTTAAGACTCCGCCCTCTCACGGCGGCATCACCAGTTCGAATCTGGTACGGGTCATGTAATCGGTGTCTATGGCAAAGAGGTTCCACCTGTTCCCATTCCGAACACAGCAGTTAAGCTCTTTTGCGTCGAAAATACTTGGTTGGTGACGACCCGGGAAATTAGATCGATGCCGATACTTTTCTTTTCTCAGTCAGGTGAGCGAGCCGCTTGGCTGACTGAGCGAAAGGAAATTTTTGATTTGCCTCCTTAGCTCAGTCGGTAGAGCATGCGGCTGTTAACCGCAGGGTCGTTGGTTCGAGTCCAACAGGTGGCGTTGATCCCCCCGAGAATTTATATTTTCGGGGGCTTTTGTTATATCATGCCAACAGGAGGGGAATTATGGCAAAACGTGAACGCATCCAATATACCTGTTCTGCCTGTGGCTATGTCAGCTCCAAATGGAACGGCTGCTGTCCCGGCTGCGGGACATGGAATACCCTTGAGGAAAGTTTTTCCTCGGACATCAGCCAGAAGCCCCTGACTGATCTTTCAAACCGCATCCGCAATATTTCTGAAGTCGGCAGTGAGACCGAGATCCGTTACAGCACCGGATGCAAGGAGCTTGACAGGGTACTCGGCGGCGGCTTGGTCAAAGGTTCCATCGTGCTGCTCGGCGGTGAACCGGGCATCGGCAAATCCACCCTCCTGCTCCAGATCTGTCAGTTTCTTGGCAATCAGCACCGTGTGTTATATGTCTCCGGAGAGGAATCCGCACGGCAGATCGGTCTGCGGGCACAGCGTCTGCAAGTGGATGCCGGGTCACTCTACATCCTGACGGAGACCGATGCGCAGGCAGTCTGTGACACCATCGCCTCTGCCCGTCCCGATGTGGTCATCATCGACTCCATCCAGACCATGCAGCTCACCCAGCTCCCCTCTGCGCCCGGCAGCCTGACACAGGTCAGGGAATGTACCAACCTGTTCATGCACACCGCCAAACGCCTTGAGATCCCGACATTCATCGTCGGACATGTCAACAAGGACGGTGCGATCGCAGGTCCCAAGGTCATGGAACATATCGTGGACACGGTGCTGTTTTTTGAGGGGGAACGCCACCTGAGCTACCGTGTGCTGCGTGCCGTCAAGAACCGTTTCGGATCTACCAATGAGATCGGCGTGTTCGATATGCAGGAAAGGGGATTGCAGGAGGTCGAAAATCCCTCCCAGATGCTCCTTGCCGGGCGGCCTGTCGGCGTTTCCGGCACATGCATCGCCTGTGTGATGGAGGGGAGCCGCCCCATCCTTGCCGAGGTGCAGGCACTGGTCAGCAGGAGCAGTTTTGCCTCCCCTAGACGCACCGCCACGGGCTTTGACTACAACCGCATGAGCCTGCTGCTTGCGGTGCTGGAAAAGCGGTTCGGGCTGAATTATGGTTCACTGGATGTGTACCTGAACATTGTCGGCGGGTTCCGTCTCGATGAGCCTGCGGGGGATCTGCCGGTGGCACTGGCACTGTATTCCTCCCTGACCGACAAGGCACTGCCCGACAAGCTCATCGCCATCGGTGAGGTCGGGCTGGCGGGAGAGATCCGGAATGTTTCCCACATTGTGGGACGGGTGCAGGAGGCAAGGCGCATGGGATTCGAGGCATGCATCGTGCCCAAACAGGCACTGACCGCCCTGCCGAAAAGCTCGCAGAAGCTGCGCATCTTCGGCGTCAGCTCTTTGCGGCAGGCATTCAATGCGCTGGCAAAGCTTGCAGAGGATACGAACAGGAACAAAGGAGAATGCACATGATCTATACACTGACGCTCAACCCTGCACTGGACTACCATATCCGGACAGATGTCCTTCGTCCCGGTGAGGTCAACCGCACGGACGGCGCACAGTTTGTTGCCGGGGGAAAGGGACTGAATGTTTCCACCGTGCTGCATCATCTGGGTATCCCGACCACGGCACTCGGCTTTCTTGCCGGGTTTACCGGGGACATCCTTGCCGCACTCACAGCGCAGGCAGGCATCCCGGCGGAGTTCCTCACCTTGCCGGAGGGCAATTCCCGCCTGAATGTCAAGCTCCATGCCCGGGAGGATACAGAGCTGAATGCCGCCGGTGCAGCGGTCTCTCCGGCGTCTATGGCGCAGCTCTATGACCGTCTGGAGCAATTGGCAGAGGGGGACACGCTTGTTCTTGCCGGGAGCCTCCCGCCGGGGCTGCCGGACACGGTCTACCGGGAGATCATGGAACGGCTCGGGTCTCGTGTCCGTTTTGCCGTGGATGCGACAGGTGAGCTGCTGCGGCAGACCATTGCGATGCATCCGTTTCTGATCAAGCCGAATCATCTCGAATTGGGAGAGCTGTTCGGCGTGCGGCTGAATACCCCCGGCGAGGCGGAGCGATATGCGAGACGCCTGCAGGACATGGGTGCCCGGCATGTGCTGGTGTCGATGGGTGCCCGTGGTGCGCTGCTGCTTGCAGAGGATGGCAAAGCCTATTTCCGCCGTGCCTTGCAGGGCAAGGCGGTGAATACCACCGGTGCCGGCGATTCGATGCTGGCGGGCTTTCTTGCCGGATGGGAACGGTATCACGACCCGCAGACGGCACTGCTGTTTGGCGTTGCCGCTGCGAGTGTCAGTGTCTTTACCGGCAGTCTGGCAGACCGGGAACAGACGGAAGCACTGTTTGAACAGCTGCGGTCTGCGATGGAGGAATAAGATATGCGTCCCTCTCCCATGCGTGGGAGAGGGACGCAGTGCCTTTACTCCTGTTGATGGCATCAGAACGGCGTTTCCTCATAGCGGCTGCGCAGTTTTCCGAGTGCCTTCTTTTCCAGACGGGAGACATAGGAACGGGAAATGTGCAGTCTGGCAGCCACTTCTTTCTGGGTCAGGGGAAGATGCCCGTAAAGCCCATAGCGGAGCGTGATGATCTCCAGTTCCCGGGCATCGAGACATTCTTTCAGGAACCGATGCAGGAGCTTGGCATGGATGGACAGATCGACCTGTTCCTCCAGATCTGTCCCGTCCTCAAGGGTATCCATCAGCGTCAGGGCGTTGCCGTCCTTATCCGTCATGGTCGGTTCATTCATGGAGATGTCGCTGAGGTGTTTTTTCTGCGCACGGAAGTGCATGAGGATCTCATTTTCCACACATCGTGCCGCATAGGTGGAAAAACGTGCCCCCTTACGGTGATCAAAGGTATCCACTGCCTTCATCAGCCCAAAGGTGCCGATGGATACCAGTTCCTCCTGTTCCTCGGCAGAGCCACGGTATTTTTTGACGATATGCACCACCAGGCGGAGATTGTGTTCAATGAGACGGTGCTTCGCCTCGACATCCCCCTGCTCCATGGCAGAGAAACAGGCAAGTTCCTCTTTGGCGGAAAGCGGTTTCGGGAACAGGAACGGCGTATCGGCATGCAGGATGCAGAGGATCAGATTGGCAAATAATTCGAGCAGCATGGGCAGAGCCCCCTTTCCACACACTCTATGCATCAGGGCTTTTCCGATATGCATAGAGCAGGGGGCATGCCTGTATTGTTATGCCGCAGCGTCCTGCTGCGGACGGATCCACCACCTGCTGATGCGTTTGAGCAGACGGCACAGGAAAGGCACAAGATAGACCATCATCACGGCAAAGAGCAATGAGGCAATGACCAGATACGGCACATAGGGTTTGGCACCCTCCACGCCCAGGATCGTGGTGAGGATGGTCTCCAGCACCCGGTGACACATGTAGATGGGGAGACTGAGCTTCCCTAAAAATGCACAGACCCGGTTTGCGGGCAACGTACCGCCGGTCTCACTGTAGGAGATGGTCAGCCCGAGCGCAAGGAGGAGCAGTGCGATGAAAAAAGCCGGAATGTTGATAAGGTGGGCACCGTACAGGATCACGACAAGATAGCAGCCAGTCTTCACCAGAAAGAGGGATGCCGTCCCCAGTTTGGTGAGCCGTCCGGAGACAGCTTTCAGCTTCCGTGCCAGATCATAGCAGACTACGCCCATTGCCATTTCGCTCATGCCACGGATGAGTCCGAGATTGCAGATGATGTCCCATTTGTAATTCTGTTTCAGTCCATGATAGTTGCGCAGCAGGTAGCCCACACCGAGCAGTGCTATCAGCGGGAACAGGATCTTTCTGGCAAACTCATTCCAGCGCACGAGGATCGGGAACAGGATGACCATTCCCCAGACCATGGCGGAAAGATACCATCTCCATTTGCCGCTGATGTCGATATCGGTGCTTTGCCATGCACCGAGGGAATCCGTCAGAAAAAGCTGCGGGAGCCATGAGAGGACGGCATCCTTGAGCGCATAGAAATTATAGTGCATGATCCCGATGTGCAGCACAAGGATCTGGAACACGACCACGAAAAGATAATAGGGATAAAATGCCTTGACTTTTCCCAGTATAAAATGCAGCGTCGTTTCGCCGAGCTGTGTCGTCCCTGCACATTTTTCCGCAGAACGTGCCATGAACAGCCCCGAGGTCAGAAAAAAGAATTCCACACCGATCGCACCATTATGAAAATACCCAAACTCAAATATATTCTGGTAATGAAACAGCATGACCATGACAGCGAACACAAAGCGCAGCAGCTCTATTTCCATATTCCTTTGTTTTTTTGCCATAGCATTTCCTCCTGTATGGATCGTAAAATTCCCATATATCATTATATCACAATGTTTCGATATTGTCAATCGTTGAGGACAGTCTGTTGTGAGCAGATAAAAAGCGGCAGTTTCACTGTGAAAACTGCCGCTTTCTGTTTTCGTCATAAAGGGGTCGACCCTGTGTTACTTGCTCTCTTTTTTGGTGCTTTCAAGCCACAGATAGCATCCTGCGGCAAGTGCGGCACCGATGAGCGGCGCAACGATAAATACCCAGACCACTTGGATCGGTGCAGTGTTGCCAGTGCAGGCAGCGATCACTGCCGGACCGAGGCTTCTGGCAGGGTTGACAGAAGTGCCCGTCAGACCGATGCCCAGAATGTGTACCAGCGTGAGCGTCAGACCGATGACCAGACCGCCAAAAGAACCGTGACCGGCTTTCTTGGATGTAACGCCCAAAATGGTCAGCACGAAGATGAATGTCAGGATGATCTCGACCAGAAGTCCGGCAACGATGCTGTTGTTTACGTTGCCGAGTCCGTTGGAGCCGAAGCCGCCTGTCATGTCAGCGACATCGCCAAAGCCGAAGATGGCTGCTAAGATGCCGGCACCGGCGAGTGCGCCGATGCACTGCGAAACGACATAGCCGATGAAGTCGGTGACACTCATGCCGCCGCTCAGCAGGACGCCGAGCGATACCGCCGGGTTGATATGGCATCCGGAGATGTTGCCGATGCAGTATGCCATGCCGACGATCGTCAGTCCGAAAGCAAGTGCCGTGAGGAGATAGCCGCACCCCTTAGTAGCATCACATCCGACCAGCATTGCCGTGCCGCAGCCGAGAATGACCAGCACCATCGTACCGATGCATTCTGCCACATATTTTTTGATCGCATTCATTTTGTTGTCCTCCTGTGTATAAATTTATGTACTCTTATTATACCATATGCGGCGGGTTTTGTAAATCGTTCCCGCCAAAATCGTGATTTTTCACAACTTGTTGCCATGGAAATGCTCCGTTTCCGTCGATTTGACACCTGCTATCCTGTGGCATGGCAAAAAAAGAGCCGGACGTCAGCACATGCCGCCATCCGACCAACAAATAGAAAGGGTTTATGAAGAAATACTAATAGTTCCCCGTTGTCCTGATGATAAAGAGGCTTGCCAACAGATGCTGGCAGTACTCTTTATCATCCGCACACCGGTTTCCCCGTATCCTATATCTATTTTAACAGGTTACACCCGCTTTTGCAACCTCGAAAATGCAGAATAGGTGGAAAAAATGAAGAAGTTTTGTAAAGATGGGGTCGCAGGGGCTTGTGTCTCCCGGTGGAAAGGGGGGGGCGCAGAGGGCAAAGTCCCCGAAAAAGGGGGTGCAGAGAACGAAGTCCTCCAAAAAGGGAGTGCAGGGGGTGAAACCCCCTGCAAAAAAAAGCCCCCTCCCCGCTGGCGGGGAGGGGGCTGGGGGTGGGGCAATAGCCAGCCCCCGCAGGGTGGCTGG
>CANQYC010000101.1 GCA_947627945.1 uncultured Clostridia bacterium | reverse complement strand
GGGCGCAGCCCCTGCATAGTTAGCCCCCTCCCCGCTGGCGGGGAGGGGGTTGGGGGTGGGGCAATAGCTTCTCCCTTCGCCGTAGGCGTTGGGATGAAGCGTTTCCCGAACTACCATCGCAGGCAGAAGCAAAACAACAGCTTGACAGTTCTTGTGCGTCCCGGAGCCGGCAGCCTGCCGGGGGTGGGGCAATAGCCAGCCCCCGCAGGGCGGCTGGCGTCTCCCGAACTACCCTGCGTGAAAAAACAAATCAACCGCCTGACATCCCCTGCGTGTTCCAGAGACAACATCCCGCCCCCACTATAGCCCCCCTGAAACTATCTGAAAAAATGCTACTGGGGTCTTGCAAATACCTGAAAATGTGGTATAATAGAAATATAGAAACAGAAAGCGAGGAGATGTTATGGGTAAGTACACAGGAGACACCTGCCTGATCTGTCAGGAGCCCTTCCATGACGATGACGATATCGTGGTGTGCCCGGATTGCGGCACGCCCTACCACCGTGCCTGCTACCTGTCGCAGGGACATTGCATCAACCAGAATCTGCATGCCGTGGGCGGCAGCTACGAGTCCGCACGACAAGACAAAAATCGACATCTCGGCGGGACAGTCTGCCCCAAATGCCGCTATGTCAATGCGCCCGGTGCGAAATATTGCTCCGAATGCGGCACCACACTGACCAGCGAGGAGGGCACCCCCATACCCGGCAGTGCGGGGACATATTTCGACGCCACAGACCCCTGCTGCGGACTCTCCCCCGATGAACCCGTGGAGAACGAGACCCTCGGCGATGTGGCGGGCTTCGTGCGGACAAACACCCTCTATTACATCCCCCTGTTCCGCCGTTTCCGGGACACGGGCAAGAAGCTGTCACTCAATTTCAGCTGCATGCTGTTCCCCGATTTTTACTTTGCCTTCCGCAAAATGTGGGGCATGGCGATCCTCTGCTGTCTGCTCGACCTGATCTGCTGGCTGCCCTACATGCTCCTCGGACTGATCTCGACACTTTCCGACCCCGATATGATGCAGCAGCTGGTGCAGCTCTACGGTACCGGCATGCAGGATACACTACAGGCACTGCTCACATTCCTACAGCCGAAAGAGGCATTCCTGAATGACCTGAGCGTGCCGCTCTATCTGGCATGTATTGCCATGCGGTCGGTGCTGTGCCTGTTTGGCAATTACCTGTACTACCGCCATGTCCTGAAAAAAGTCGGACACATCCGCCAACATGCTGCCACCCCGCAGCTCCGGCAGGTACTGCTGCATGTAGAGGGCGGTACCAGTTTCTGGAATGTCGCCGGCTGCATTCTGCTCTACTACGCACTGGAAGTGCTGATCCTCGGCATCCTGATGACAACGTTCGTATAGCAAAAAAGCTCCCCGGAATGGGGAGCTTTCTTATATCTGTATGGTGTATTTTCAGCCAATGACTCTGACCTTGATCACGCCATCCTTTGCGGCGAGCGCATCTGCATCGGCATCGCCGGTGAAGATCGCATAGCCGTAGCCCTTCTTGACGGCACAGGCAGCGGCACCTGTCACATCGGCACCTTCCTTGAACAGCACGCAGACCTTCCTGCCCGCTGCCTCGCAGGAGACATTCGGGAAGTTCACACTGTTCTTGATGTTGCCGTTCTCGATATAGTCGATCAGCTCGTCAGCTGCCATTTTGGCACAGTTGTCCTCGGACTCCGGCGTAGAGGCACCCAGATGCGGGATGGCAACAACGCCCTCCATGGCAACGGTCTTTGCATTCGGGAAGTCCGTCACATAGCAGCCGATCTTGCCGGATGCCAGTGCCTGCTCCATATCTGCATCGTTCACCAGCTCACCACGGGCAAAGTTCAGGATCCTTGCGCCGTCCTTCATCTGTGCAAAGACAGCGGCATTGAGGAAGCCCTTGGTGTCATTGTTGCACGGTACATGCAGTGTGATGTAATCCGCAGCGGCATAGACTTCTTCCTTCGTGGCAACGACCTTGCAGTAAGATGCCATCTCAGCGGCAGCAGCCTCGCTCAGGAACGGATCCGTACCGATGACCGTCATGCCCAGTGCAGCGGCAGCCTCGGCAACCTTCTTACCGATGGCACCGAGACCGATGACGCCGAGCGTCTTGCCCATGATCTCAGGACCCGCAAACTGGCTCTTGCCCTTTTCGACCTGCTTGGCAACGTTCATTTCCTCGGTATCTTTCAGATCCTTTGCCCATGCGACAGCCTTTGTCACCTTACGGGAGGACAGGAACAGACCGGCAAGCACCAGCTCTTTCACGGCATTTGCATTCGCACCGGGGGTGTTGAATACGACGATGCCCTGCTCTGCGCACTTGTCGACCGGGATGTTATTGGTACCTGCGCCCGCTCTGCCGATGGCAAGCAGACCAGCACCGAACTCCATGTCATGCATCACAGCGGAACGCACCATGATGGCAGCCGGATCCGTCACCGCATCCGATACGGTATACTTCGCCTTGTCGAATTTCTCCGTCCCGCAGGCGGCGATCTTGTTGAGCGTCAGAATGTTGTACATGGGGAATTTCCTCCTTATTGCAAGCGTTATGCGTTTTCTTCCTCAAACTTCTTCATGAAGGCAACGAGCTTCTCCACGCCCTCGATCGGCATCGCATTGTAGATGGAAGCTCTCATGCCGCCGACCGTTCTGTGTCCCTTGAGGTTCTCAAAACCGGCAGCCTTTGCCTCTGCGACAAATTTCGCATCGAGATCGGCATCGCCCGTGATGAACGGCACATTCATCAGAGAACGGTCTTCCTTGCGCACCGTGCCCTTGAACAGCTTGCTCTGGTCGAGGTAATCATACAGGATGGCAGCCTTCTTCTCATTCAGTGCCTTCATTGCCTCCAGACCGCCGAGCTTCTTGATCCACTTGAACACCTTGCCGCAGATGTAGATGCCATAGCAGGGAGGTGTGTTGTACAGGGAACCGGCGTCTGCCTGTGTCTTCCATGCGAGCATGGTGGGCGTATCCTTGACCGGCGGCTCCTCAGGGATGAGATCCTCACGGATGATGGCGATCACAACGCCGGCAGGACCGATATTCTTCTGCACACCGCCGTAGATCACGCCGTACTTCGTCACATCGATCGGCTCACTCAGGAAGCAGGAAGACACGTCAGCGACAAGCTCCTTGCCCTTGGTGTTGGGCAGGGTCTTGAAGACGGTACCGTAGATCGTGTTATTCTGGCAGATATAGACATAATCTGCATCCTCCGGGATCGGCAGATCGGAGCAGTCCGGGATGTAGGAGAATGTCTTGTCAGCGGAAGATGCCACATCGACAGCCTCGCCGTACTTCTTCGCCTCCTGGAATGCCTTCTTTGCCCACTGACCGGTGATGATGTAGGCAGCCTTGCCGTTCTTCATCAGGTTCATCGGCACGGCAGCGAACTGCTGGGACGCACCGCCCTGCAAAAAGAGTACCTTATAATTATCCGGGATCTGCATCAGGTCACGCAGATCCTGCTCTGCCTCGTCGATGATCTGCTGGAACATTTTAGAACGGTGGGACATCTCCATGACGGACATGCCGCAGCCCCTGTAATCAAGCATTTCCTCAGCGGCTTCACGGAGTACTTCCTCCGGCAGAACCGCCGGTCCTGCGCTGAAATTGTAAACTCTGCCCATTGTAATTACCTCCAATATGTATTTGCAAAATAGAACCGGTACCGGTGTACTGCAAGCCAAAGATTGTGAAAAATTTCACAGACGATTGGCAGAAGGCACTAAGGATACCTACATTCATTATACTCCATTTTCCGGCATAAGTCAAGACATCCCGGGGAGATTCCCATGAATTTGGTGATAGTACTGCATTTTTTTACAACACACATGCTACATTTTATCTGATATGTCAAATCCACCGCCAAAAGCCGTGCCGACCGGATCGCATCCCGGCGATGCGCCCGCCTATTATAATAAGGTATGCCCCTGCATCATCTCCCTCATGCCCCGGCGGTCTGCCCCGCCGGGGAAGCCCTGTTCCGATTCGGTTTTTGCTCCAAAATCTCAAATATCCACCATAACACCACGATTTCCCATAAAATTCCCACAAACTATTTGTATACTATTCTGTATAAAGCGATGTAGTTCTATACTATTTGTTTATTTATATACAATTCGTATAGATATTTTTTGAGTTTACGTTCTGGCACATGCCTTTTGAAAACGATTAATGGAATTTTTCTGAAAAAATCTGAAATTTTCTCTTGACAAGCTCAAAACCGCATGGCATAGCCATTTCTGCGTGCTTTGCGTCTGTTTTTCTGAAAAACTCCGATTTTTGAAAAGTACGTATTTAAGCCATTTCTGCTGTCGTTAAAAATATATTCATATGACGTACATAAAAAGTTTACCTGATTACGCCTTGTATAGGCTTGACAAATAGAAAAAATTGTGATATGATAATATCAGTAAAACGATTAAGGCACAAAACCCCAATGAGGGTAAAGAGAAACAGAACTTAAGGAGGAACCACTCATGAAAGCTTTTACAAGATTTGCAGCCGTTCTCGCAGCCGCTCTGGTGCTGCCCACCTCCATCCTTCCGGCATCTGCCGCTGAAGCTGAGACAACAACTCTGAACTATGGTCCGATGACTTATGTTCTTCATAGTGATCATATCGAAATCACGGACTGCGATACCGCAGCAGCCGAGGTCACCATCCCCACCGAGATCAACGGCATGCCCGTCACCGAGATCGGCGATGCCGCATTTCAGGACTGCGAGCTGCTGACATTCGTCAACATCCCCGAGGGCGTCACTTCCGTCGGCGACTGGGCGTTTGCATACTGCTCCTCGCTCATCGGCGTGACACTCCCCACCACTGCTACCGAAGTCGGCAAGGACGCTTTCTTCTACTGCACAAGCCTGCAGCGTGCCGCTCTCCCCGAGGGTACCGAGGAAGTCGCATGGGGTACTTACGGGTACTGCACAAGTTTGCAGAGCATCGTACTCCCGCAGAGCGTGGAGGAGATTGAAAGCTCCGCCTTTGCAGGCTGCACGGCACTCGAGAGTGTGACACTTTCCGACAATCTGAAGAAGATCGGCAACTCCGCATTCTCCGGCTGCTCCGCTCTGTATGACATCACACTTCCTGAGAGCATCCGCTCCATCGGCAGTGCGGCATTCTCCGGCTGCACAAGCCTTCCGGCAATTGAGATCCCGGCAAGCGTGAGCTTCGTCGGCAGGATCTTCACCGACTGCGAGAACCTCGATGACATCCATGTTTCGGCAAAAAATGAGAAGTACAGCAGCGTGGACGGCGTGTTCATGAACAAAGCCGGCACAAGTCTGATCCTGTTCCCTGAGGGCAGAAAAGATGCCAGCTACGACATCCCCGCAGGCGTGGAGACGATCGCAGAGGACGCATTTGTGAACGCACGCAACCTGAAGAGCGTGACCATCCCGGCAAGCGTTACATCCATCGGCACATGGGCATTTTCCGGCTCTGGACTGACATCCGTGGAGCTTCCCGGCGTGGAGACCGTAGAGGATTATCTGTTCTTCGAGTGCGCTGACCTGACATCCGCAGTACTGACAGACGGCACGACAAAGATCGACGAATATGCATTCCGCAACTGCACGAGCCTGACCGAGATCACCCTTCCGGCAACTCTGGAAACTGTTGGCAGACACGCATTTGAGGGCTGCACCAGCCTGACAGACATCTACTTCGAGGGCACCGAGGAAGAATGGGCAAACGTATGGGTTTACGCCAACAACGATGCCCTGACACAGGCAACCGTACACTTCGCAGAGACAGACGTTCTCACCGGTGATGTGAACACTGACGGCAGCGTGAGCATCGCAGACGTGATCGTCCTCAACAAGCACCTGAACGGCGGCGCAGACCTCACCGCAGCAGGAACCCTCGCCGCAGATGTGGATCAGAATGAGATGATCGACTCTACGGATGCGCTCAACATTCTGAAAGTTTGCCTCGGTATCTAATGTTGGATGTTATGCATAACATGCAGCGTGACGCTGCACCCGCTCGCATCCTATAGTGTTCAAGCTTTGTAACGGTCAAAGCACGCGTTCTGCTTCGTATAACGCCTATCCCCCAATTCGCCTTACGGCGAAAAGGGGGATGGGCTTTTGTTTGCTATTGTAGGGGGCAAGGGGGCGAAGCCCCACAAAAGAGGGTACCGGGGGCGAAGCCCCCGACAGATAGCCCCCTCCCCGCTTGCGGGGAGGGGGTTGGGGGGTGGGGCGACGCCCAGAGAACTATCTTTTTCGCATAAAAATTTTCCATATTCCAACATTTTTAAATATAAAAAGCGAATTTTGCAAATAAAAACACCCTGATCCAGCAACCTGCACAACGAACAGAAAAAATCGGCAAGAAACTTTGTTGACATTACCATATTGACAATAGAGGCGGGAGTGTGGTATAATAATAAAGCTGTCGCACCGGAGAGAATGATGGTTATGGCAGTGACTGCATCTTGAAAAGTGAACAATGCTAAGAGAAGGCAAGAAAAACTGGAACCCTAAAGTCAATTCAGG
>CANQYC010000100.1 GCA_947627945.1 uncultured Clostridia bacterium | reverse complement strand
TCTATGCCCTGCGGATCATCCTGTATGCCCTGACGGCGGCACTGCTGTACTTCCCGGCATCGCTCCTCTGTCAGACACTTCTGCCAGATGCATGGCAGGCAATGGCATCCGCAAATCTTCCGGGCATGCTGCCGGAGTCCATGCTGCTCTTTCTGCCGCTGCTGTCGGTCAATTCTTTCGTCGTGCTGCATTCTGAACTGTATTTCTACCGTCTGCGCCGTCGTGTGATGCTCGGTGCAGTGGTGTTCCATGTGGCAGGCTTCTGCCTGACGGCTTGTGCTGTCGGCTTTGTACGGGAGCTGCTGGCACATGGGAGCATCTTCGGACATGCAGCAGACATGCCGCTGCTGATGGAGGGACTTGCCGCACCGTGGGGCGGATTTCTGGTGCTTGGGCTGCTTTGCGCACTTCACCGGATCATTTTCAGAAGAAAACAGGAGGATACATGATGCAGCTCATCTCCGGATTATTTTCCCTGCTGATGACAGATCTCATCTTTACGAGGGCACTGGGCACCAGCACACTGCTCGCAGCCGCCAAAAACCGTTCCAGTCTTCCCTTTCTGGCACTACTGATGACGGGATTTTCCACCATCGCCTGCCTGCTGACCGGACTGCTGCGGTACATCCCCGGTCTGCGTGCCTTGGGACTGGGCAGTCCCGTGCTGCTTTTGGTGTATACGGCTGTCACGTCCGTCATATATTGTATTGCCCTGCTGCTTTTATATCTGCTGTTCCGGCAGAAATTTGCCGTCTGCAAAAAATATGTCCATCTGTCTGCATTCAACTGCGCTGTGATGGGCACACTGTATCTGGCGTTCACCCCATCGGAGAACGGTGCCGTCATCGGAAGCACCCCGCTGCATGCGGCTGCTTTCGGATTACAGGAGGGGCTTGGCTTTCTGATCGCCGCACTGATGCTGTCTGCACTGCTCCCGAAACTGTACTCCACGGACGTACCGGCAGCCTTCCGGGGATTTCCCGCCGTCATGATCTGCATCGGTCTGCTCTCCATGGCGGTCTATGCCGTGATCTGAGAGACAATTTATTTTTGACATATCTTTACAGATAATATCGTCACGCCCCGCAATTGACGGGAGCATGTGACAGACCATAACTGACAACAAAACCTAAAGAAAAAGAACAAGAGAGGAACAAATGCTATGAAGCTCAAACCAAAGGGGCGCAGGATCTACCGGCAGAAGTCCCGGTCGGAACGCATGCGTGCCGCACGGCACAAGGTCGGTGCCGTACTCCTCACCGTGGTCGGCGCAGGTGTGCTGGTCTTTGTCGGCTATAGTGCCGGCGCACCCGTGCTGCGCTTTTTACAGGAGGAAAAGATCCTGCCGACGCCCGGTGCCCAGACCTCTGAGACGACACCGCCGCCCACAGAAACGGCACCCGTTTCCGCAGAAACGATGCACGGCTATGCATTGCCCGTCACGGCACTGTATACGACAGATGCCCTGCAAGAAGCACTCGATGCCATGCCGCCGGGGACGACCCATGTCCTGCTGCCGCTGAAAGTACAGGGCGGGTCACTCTACTATGCCACATCGCTGGAGGATGCCCGGCGTACCGGTGCCGTACAGGCTGCCATGCCGCTGCGTTCCATCTGCGATGCCGTCACGGCAAAGGGCGTGAAGCCTGCCGCCGTCCTCAATGCGCTCGAAGACAGCTGCTATTCCCGCAGCTTTCCCGCCTCTGCCTACTGCATGAACGACGGGACACTCTGGCTGGAAGACGGCAGTACCCCTTGGCTCTCCCCCTATAGCCCGCTGGCATTGGATTATCTTTCCAACCTTGCCGCAGAGGCTGCCAGTGCGGGCATCCCGGTGATCGTCGTGGACGGACTGCGATTTCCCGCTTTCACAGAGGCAGAAAGCACTGTCCTTGCCCCGACAGACCGCACGGAAGCTCTTGGCAGCGTGATCGATGCCATGCAGCAGGCAGCACCGGATGCCGCATGGTATGTGCGGCTCTCTCCTGCCGACACCGAAGCACTTGCCGCTGCAGAGAGCAGGACGCTTGCCGGCATTCTCGTCTGCGGCGGAACGGGAACTGCCCTTTCGCAGACGCATCCCTGCTATCCGGAGGGAGAGACGGTCCCGGAGGGAGCGGAGAGCTATGTCCTCGATGCGGCAGAGCCCACGGAACCGGCAACGGAAACGCCGCCCACGGATACCACGGCACCCGATGCCACAGGATCATAACAGCATCTGACCGGAGCTGACTCCGGATACAGAATAAGGAGTGAACAACATGTCTGAAAAATTTACTGTCTCGCTGAAAAAGATCATCACGGAATTCAAACTGGAGGTCATCTATACCCCCAAGGATCCCGCCGAGCTGCTCATCGACGAGAACGATGTCAACCGTCCCGGACTGCAGCTGATGGGATTCTATGAGTACTTCAATCCCGAGCGCATCCAGATCATCGGCAAGATGGAGTTCGCCTACCTGTCCACCATTGATGAAAAGACCCGGCGTGACCGGCTTGAGCTGCTCTTTTCCCAGAAGCTGCCCGCCCTCATCATTGCCCGGGAGCTGCCGTACTTTTCCGAAATGCTGGAGCTGGCACAGAAATACAAAGTGCCGCTTCTGCGCAGCAAGGACAGCACCTCCAACTTCATGTCCGGTCTGATCGCCTTCCTCAACCTGAACCTCGCACCCCGCATCACACGGCATGGCGTGCTGATCGAGATCTACGGCGAGGGTGTGTTCCTCACTGGTGAAAGCGGTGTCGGCAAGAGCGAAACTGCCATCGAGCTGGTCAAGCGTGGACACCGCCTCGTGGCAGATGACGCCGTGGAGATCCGCAAAGTCTCCAACATCAGCCTTGTCGGCTCCTCACCCGATAACATCCGGCACTTTCTGGAGCTGCGTGGTATCGGCATCATCAATGCCCGCCGCCTGTTCGGTATGGGTGCCGTCAAGGTCACGGAAAAGATCGACCTGCTCGTGGAAATGGAACTCTGGAACCCGGAGAAGATCTATGACCGCATGGGCGTCGATACGCAGTATGCCTCCATCCTCGGCGTCAAGGTGCCGTCGCTGACGATCCCCGTCAAGCCCGGCAGAAACTTGGCAGTCATCCTCGAGGTCGCTGCCATGAACAACCGCCAGAAGAAGATGGGCTACAATGCCGCCACAGAGCTGCTTGACCGGCTCGGCATGGACATGGATGCCACGGAATCCGTAAAGGATTATGACGCATTATATTGATTTCTGAATACATACAGGGAGGAAAGCAGATGGAAGGATCACGCTCCGTACCGGAACAGACAGATGGTCTCACGCTCCGGACAAAGATCCCGCTTTCGGAGCATACCAGTTTCCGGATCGGCGGCAATGCTGCCTACTGGGCGGAGATCAGCAGTGTACCGATGCTTGCCGCCGCACTGGAACTCTGCCGCAGCTACGGGCTGCCGTATTTTGTACTGGGCAGGGGCAGCAACGTACTGGCAGCCGATGAGGGCTACACAGGGATGATCCTGCACCTCGGAGATGCCTTTTCCGCCGTCTCTCTCCATGGGAACACATTAGTGTGTGAAGCGGGCGCATCACTGGCAAAGACCGCAAAGACCGCCGCACAGGCTGGTCTGACAGGCATGGAGGGACTGAGCGGCATTCCCGGAACGATCGGCGGTGCGCTCTATATGAATGCGGGTGCCTACGGCTATGAGATGAAAGACATCGTGACGGAATGTCAGTATATGGATGATGCCGGCGGTCTGCATACTTTGCCGGCGGAGACACTGGCTCTGTCCTACCGCCATAGCCGGTTCATGGAGCAGCCGGGCATCATCACGTCCGTCACGCTCACGCTCCGTCCGGGAGACAAGGACAGCATCCATGCGGCGATGCAGGAACTGCTCGCCCGCCGCAGTGAAAAACAGCCGCTGCAATATCCGAGTGCCGGCAGTACGTTCAAACGCCCGGCGGGAAGCTATGCCTCCCTGCTGATCGACCAGTGCGGGCTGCGTGGCATGCGTGTCGGCGGCGCACAGGTGAGCGAAAAACACGCCGGCTTTGTGATCAACACAGGGGGCGCAACATGCCGGGACGTCCTGACGCTCTGTGAAAAAGTCCGGCAGACGGTAAAAGAACAGACCGGCTATACCTTAGAGCTGGAGCCGGTCATACTGGGAAAGGCAGGTGACACCGCATGCAGTTAGTCATCATCACCGGCATGTCCGGTTCGGGAAAATCCACCGCTATGCGGGTGCTGGAGGACATCGGATTTTATTGTATCGACAATCTCCCGCCGCAGCTCATCCCGAAGATCGTAGATCTCTGCGGTCAGGCGGAGGGCAGTCTGAACAAGGTCGCCATCGCCGTCGATGCCCGCACCAGAGACATGTTCTCGGAAATTGATCAGGTACTCATCACGCTCAAAGCCCAGATGCAGGGGCAGCTGAAAGTGATCTTCACAGCGGCAACGGATGAGGTGCTGCTGCGGCGGTATCAGGAGACACGCCGCAAGCATCCGCTCCAGGACAAATGCAGCTCGCTTGCAGAGGCGATCGCACTGGAGCGTGAGCAGCTCCGCCGTCTGCAGAGCAGGACAGATTATTTCATCGAGACTTCCCGCATGAGTACCGCACAGCTCGGCGAGGAGATCCGGGAGCTGTTCCTCGACAACCAGAACGATTCCCTGATGATCAAGGTGATGTCTTTCGGCTATAAGTACGGTGTTTCCACGGAATCCGACATTGTTTTCGATGTCCGCTGTCTGCCGAATCCCTTTTACGTCCCGGATCTGAAAAAACACACCGGCTGCGAGGACTGTGTACGGGACTATGTGATGCAGTTCCCGCAGTCAAAGACGATGCTCGAAAAAATAACAGATCTGATGGAATTTCTGCTGCCGCTGTACATTTCCGAGGGCAAGAGCCGGCTGGTGATCGCTTTCGGCTGCACGGGCGGCAAGCACCGCAGCGTGACATTTGCCGAGCTTATCGGCAATACCCTGCGTGACAAGGGCTACCACGTCCAGAAAGTACACCGGGATATCACAAAATAACGCAACGCCCCCTCCCACCAACGGGAAGGGGCATCCAGCCTGTCAAAAAAGCCCTCCATCAAGCGGCATGGAGGGCATATTTTTTGAGGTCCATGGCAGCAAACTTAGGACTGACCCATTTGGTGACTTGGGAGAGGACTCTGACGAGGGTGTAACACATGCTTGAAATTGCAGCTGATCGCCGCAAAATGCGGGATGCAATGTCCCCCCTACATCCCCAGCTCTTTCTCCATCATCCTTAGCGTGTCCTCTTTGGAGCGGATGATGCCCCATTTTTCGAGCTTTTTAAGATAATCGACAAACATGTCCGTGATGCGTTTGTTATAGATCACGGAAATATAGCACTTTCCACCAAAATCGACCATGATCAGGATCATGCCGTTTGTTTTGATATTGACGATCGTGTTGTCCGACATCCGTATTGCCGGGAAGCGCAGGGCATTGTAGCTGTTCAGGTCGCATTCCCTTGCCAGCCTGACCGCCTTGTGCAGCGAATTTTCCCGCAGTTCCAGCGGGATCTCCTTGGAAAATGACAGCATTTCACGCAGTTTCTTGCCTTCAAGGACGATCTGCATCCCGTCCTCAAAAAAGATATCATGTGTGACGGTCGTGTCATTGATATACTGCTGCAAAAAGCGGATGTAGTTCTCCGCAATGAGTTCCTTGTTGTCGATGTCCGAGATATATTCATAGATAAACCGGGCATTCGTCTCCATCAGGTAACACGGCGTTTTCTTGATGAGATACAGTTCTCCGCCGGTGATCATGTCTTTCCCAGATGTCATCATATCCTGTAAAAACGGAACGGCATCGCTGTACACACTGATAAACGGTGCTGTTCTTTCGATGAGGGCATCAAAATGCTGTCTTTCGGCATCAACAAAGCTCTCCTCATCCAGAAATACGCCGTTTTCCGCTTTCTTATCGAACAGGATCATGCCCTTGTCCGTGATGAGCCGGAAGCAGTACTGACTGCTCTCGATAAAACTATTGACATCCGTCTCGAAACCGCACGGGGAAATGTTCCGGATCAGCAGTGCCGGGATGGCATTGGCGATCGAAAGGAAGTTTATGCCGGTATCATTTTTGTCAAGCGGTACGAGCCATGTGACCGTGCAGTCCTCGCCGAGTGAGGCAAAGAGGCACTCTGCAAACTCTGACCTTGCATAGATGGGGGAGCCCAGAAGGCGCACATACCCTGCCTCCTGACAAAGCCAGACAGCGGCGGCGATCAGTTCCTCAAAACCGCAGATGCCCTTTCCCGGCTGCGGAGCGCATGCTTTGAGGTATGCCTCCGGTATGGTCGGGTATGTGATGGAGTAGAGCTTGGTGAATGCCCGGCTGACAAACTTGCTTGCCGATGTGGAGCGGTCATACTGAAAGGCTTCCGCAAGTTCCAGCTTTTCCTCCGGGGAGAGGGACATCACCCGTGAAATATCCTCGATCATGTCATAGCTTGCCGAGAGCAGACGACCGTTTTTGATCTTGCTGAAATGAGATTTTTTCATGTCCAGCTTTTCGCATAACTCGACAGATGACATCTTGTGCGAGAGCATGATCTCGCTTAGCTTTTTACCAAATTCCGTAATAATCATCTCCTGTGATCCGGGCATTTTCTGTCCGCCTTGACCAAAATATATTATAACATAACAAAAAAATTAAGTCAATACGGTGTTATGGGGTTTCCATGCATTGAAATTATTTTGGAAACTGGGGGATGTTTGAAAAGGGGGAGTTTTTGGCATTTGCCCCACCCCCCGACCCCCTCCCCTGAAGGGGAGGGGGCTATCTTGCGGGGGTTGCACCCCCGCATGTCAGGGCGTAGCGGGGGTTACAC
>CANQYC010000099.1 GCA_947627945.1 uncultured Clostridia bacterium | reverse complement strand
TCTACCTTCGGCCAGTCCTGCGGAAAGCTTTCCGGCAGGCCCGCGTCTTCCTGAATGAAACGCCAGTCTTCGTTGATGTTGATAACATTGCGCATATGTATCCTCCTCTCTATTCTCCCAGATTTTTCAAAAATGCTTCCACCTTCCGCTGCTGGTACTCTCCGCCGTAGCTTCCGTCAAGAAGCTTCGGAACCGCCGCGGATACGAATTCCTCCCAGCTCTCCTTCTCATGGCGAACCAGGATCGGATAATAGTTCACCCCGTTCTTCGCCGCCGCGTCCTTATCGCCGGGCGCGTCGCCGGTCATCAGAACCTTCGTCCTGTCGTAGCCTTTCTTCAGAAGCTCCTGGATGCAGAATGCCTTGCTTCCCACGTTCTGCGACATCAATATGTCCACGTACTGACTCAGTCCGTAGAGATCCCATTCCTCCTCCACCGCCTGCTGGTTAGCCGATGACACGATGGCGATGTCCGCGTATTCGTGAGCATAAGCCAGGGCCTCCTTCACGCCTTCAAAGGGCTTCTTCTCTTCAAATGGCAGGGCGTTGATCGCCGCGTTGACCTTCTCCGACCAGGAAAGGGCCTTCTTAAGGATCACGCTGTCATTCCCTTCGATGGCTTTCTTAAGGGCGCCGTTGGAGAGCTCCGGGCTATTGGCCGCCCAATCCGCCAGCACGCCGATATCCTCGATCCGCGTGTACTTCTGATCGATCTCGCCCAGCACCTGGGCCAACCCCTTGAAACGGTTGATCCCGCGCGTCATGGTGTAGAGGTTCACGTCGTTCCACCTCGCCAGGATGGGCTCCTTCCACTGGGAAAGCCCCCATTCCTCCACCATGCACGGTCCGAAGCAGCGAAAATGCTTGATGTCCATCGTATCCATCGCACAGCCGTCGGAATCAACGCAGATCAGATACTCCTTACTCTTTGCAAAATGTTCCAAATCCATACAATATTCACCTCTTATTCACTAATTTATTTATGCAATTATACTAAAAATCATAGCATAGAAATAGGATTCTCCGTTAGTAAATTATTTTTCTCTTTTCGTATAGTTTTTCGATTGCTTTTTTTTCGTGTATGAGTGATAATAGAAAGAGACTTCATCTTATGCTATAAGAAATACAAGGGAGGTTACATAAGATGCAGCATGAAGCCGAGTTGCTTTTTTTCAGGGAAATTCTTAAGAATTCACATATTCCATGCTATATCGTCAACATGTCCGACGCCTCGTCCGTCGAAGCGTATGACTTTGGTTTGCGCCGCATTATCGCTCCACAGCTTGATTACCGGGAGGAATTCCGCAGGGCTGTCCGGCAATGTGAACCCGGCGTTATCTACCGCATCCGGGACCCTTTCCTGTGCCGCTACTACTTAAGCCGCATCCCGGGTCCGGGAAACTTCTTCGTTCTCGTTGGACCATACACAGAAGCCGAAGTCACGACTCAGGACATGATGAATATTGCTGAAAGATACGGCCTGCGCCATTTCCTGACCAACAGATTTGAAAAGATATTCCGAGTCATTCCCATCGTGGAGGACGGAACGGGTCTGCTGGTGCTTGTAAATTCGCTGGGGCAGCTGCTGTGGGGCGGGATGAAGCAGTTCTCGCTTCAGGATGTGTACGACGACTGCGTCCCTACCACAGAGCCAATGGCTATGCGGCCGGAGAACAAGGAAACGGAGGACGCCTTCCTGTCCATGAAAGCGCTGGAAAAGCAATATGAATCCGAGAACGCCCTTCTGCGCGCAGTGGCCCGCGGGGATACCCATACAGCCGAGATGCTCCTGGGAGCATTTCCACGCGCCCATGTGGAGCGCCGCTCCGTAGATACCCTTCGGGACTGCAAGAATTATGCCATCATCACCAATACACTTCTTCGGAAAGCGGCAGAGCAAGGCCATGTCCATCCGCTTCATATCGACAGTCTTTCCTCCCGGTTCGCCTGTTCGATTGAGAACACCAATTCCAAAGAAGACATCTACCGGCTGATGCGCGACATGGCACACAAATACTGTCTGCTGGTCAAAAACTATTCCATGCAGGGATATTCCCCCCTTGTGCGTGACGTCCTGGTACGGATCGGTTCCGATCTGACCGCCGATCTGAGCCTGAAGACCCAGGCTGCGTACCTTCATGTCAGCGCCAGCTATCTGTCCACTGTGTTTAAGAAGGAAACCGGCTCCTCACTGACCGAATTTGTGAACCGAAAGCGGGTGGAATACGGAATCTTCCTCTTAAACTCCACGAACCTGCAGATTCAGACCATCGCACAGCACTGCGGGATACCTGACCTGAATTACTATTCTAAAACTTTCAAAAAATATACCGGTCTTACTCCGACCGAATACCGGAACCGGATCGTCTCCGGCTCCGCCGCCGACATGAACAGGATCCCATCCCCTCCGCTGCCGGCGGCGGATGAATTCCGCGCAGAAGCGTGATTCAGAGATCCCGTTATTTCGGAATCCCATTCAGCGCCTGATTCAGTTGTTTTGCCTCTTCCTCCGGACAGTCCGGATAGAGATAACTGATAAATTTCTCCAGGGAGAACGTATCAGGTCCTGTCCGCATCTTCTCTCCCAGTTTCGGAAGAATAGAATTTATCGCCTCCATCGCCTCCGGGCAGGCCATAAGGTCTCCCACCTTGTCGCGCAGGGAATAAGCGTTGTTCGGGAACATACGCGCCTCCTCGTCCGCGTCGACGAACCAGTCGCGCACATGCAGGCCGGGGCTGTTGTCAACGTAAACATAACTGGTCTCCGGCTCTGCCACACGGGTAAACACGGCGGTATCCGTCAGCTCTCCCGCTGCAGCTGTCACCACGTTATCGCCCATCTCCAGCGGAACCGACGCAAACCGCGCCGTACCGTTTACCGTCTTCTCTACCCAGACATGTCCGGCGGCCTCCAGCCTGACGCTGGGCTGGTTGGTATATACCTTAACCGTCATGGTTTCTGATGCGCGCTTTGCGAAGCGTTTCTCCGCGATCTGCACAAACGGTTCTTTCGACCAGATTGCTTTATAGTAATAGAAACTATCTTTGCGCGTAGCGCGGTCATGAGTGACAAGTCCCTTTAGATTGCGGAACTGGATATTGGCCGCACGACGAATGGGACTGACAAAGTCGAACATATTCCAGACGAAGCTTCCCCATACGAAATCGCGCTCGGCCATATACGGATAGATCGTCTCGTGGTACAGAGCCTGATATTCCTCCGTATAATCATTGACCTTGGGCGTCTCGCTGTGGAAAGCGATATTGGTATCCACCCCATACTCCGAGATACCAAGAGGCATGGCCGGATGAGCGGCGTGGAAGGCATCCAGGAACGCGGCGTGATCCGGCATAACGCCGTAATACCAGCCGTAATAAATATTATAGCAGGTGACGTCCGTTACCTGGTTAAACGGACTGCTTATCTCCACGGAATTCGGATTGGCGCTGGTCGTAAACCGGCTGGGATCCAGCTTATGAACATGATCGTTGAGGATATGCAGCCGCTCCGTCATATAGGGCTTCTCGCCCATAAGGCCGATCTCATTCTGGATACCCCAGAAGCAGATGCTGGGATGATGCAGGTTCTGCAGGATCATCTCCGTCAGCTGTTGTTTGGCATTGTCCAAAAGTTCCATGGTCTCATTCATCATCAGCATCGGGATCTCCGCCCATACCACAAGGCCCCTGCGGTCACAGAGATCATAGACCTGCTGCGGATGCGGATAATGCGACAGACGCACGGCGTTCGCGCCCATCTCCTCGATCAGACTGATATCCTGTTCCCAATGCTTCTGTCCCGCTGCGCAGAATACGCCGGCCGTATCCTGATGCTTAGCCACGCCGCGCAGCTTCAAGTGCTCTCCGTTAAGGAAAAATCCCTTGTCCGGATCCACCGAGGCAGAACGGAAGCCCACAGTCATGGCGACAGAGTCCACCGTCTCGCCGCCTGCCAGAAGCTCTGCCGTGACCGTATAAAGATACGGATCTGCCTGTCCATTCCACAGATGGGGTTTTGCCACCGTCATGAGATCCTCACCCTGAGCCACTGTCCGCCCCTCTGCGTCGGTAAGGGTACAGCGCACCTGCGCCGGTCCGCCGCAGATATGAGCCTCGGTGCTTACGGTTCCGCTTCCGTCTTCCTGCAGCTGCGTACGCAGCAGTACGCCCTCGCTTCCGTGATAGAGCATGTCAAAATGAACCGAACCGGTCAGCACCAGTTCAACATCACGGTAAATGCCGCCAAAAGTCGCGAAATCGCCCATCAGCGGACTTACCGTTTCTCCCGTTTCGTTATTGACCAATACGGTCAGCAGATTCTCATCGGCGCGCAGGGCGTCCGTCAATTCAACCGCAAAACGGGTATATCCGCCTTTGTGACCGCCGATATGCTGCCCGTTGAGATAGATCTCGCAGACCTTATCGACGCCGGCAAAACGAAGAAAGACCTTCTGATCCGGCTCAGGCGTCAGGGAAAAGGATTTCTGATAGACAGCGTCGCCCTGATAATAATCGCCGTCGGCATACCAGGTATGGGGCAGCGTGACGATCTCGCCGTCTAAAGCGGCGGCAGGATCCGCAGCTTTCTGCGGACACTTTGCAAAACGCCAGCCCTCATTCCAGGAGATAACATTTCTCATGATCGTACCAACTCCTTTCGTTATCAATCGCAGCATAATACGCGCTGTCGGCGGCGCGGAAGGAAAGCCGACGGCACGCCCCTGTCAGCGCATGGTGATATATCCGTTCTCATCCGCCTTGATCGGAAACACTTCCATAAAATCCGTCACCATCAGCACCGCGGGCACGCCTGTCCAGAAAAACGCCGTGCTCAGCGCAGCCAGGATATAGCGTCCCTGATACCAGCGATGGCCGCCGAAAAATCCGGTGAACAGCATCAGCCACAGATACGTCTTCTTCTTAAACGTGTGAGGTTTCTTATGGCGGTTAATAAACTGATTCACCTTCCAGACATAGCGCCATATGCCGTAGGTAGTTTCCTCCACCCCCGCGGCGTGTTCGGCGGCCTGCCGCTCAAAATCCAGATCGATCAGGGTCTTCTCCGCGCCTTTCCCGCTTTCCGGCCGGGTCATGACCGGCGCGGCAGTCTCCTGTTTTTTTCTGCTGTGTTTGCCTTTGGACATATTGAGAATCCCTCCATCATCGCCGCGGACGGCACGAAATATCAAGTCAGAACAGGGGTGCTGCCTGTGTTCATCATTCTGACTCGTTTGCAGCACCCCCGAACATACATTATGTATAAAACAGTCTCAAATATTACCTTGCGCCGGCCTCAGCCTTGATGCGGACGATCTCGTCCTGGATCTCAGCCATCTTTTCCTTGGTCAGCGGATAGAACTTCATCGCTACGACGTTCAGGATCCAGCCGATCATAGGCATGCCCAGGAAGCAGATAAGCGTACAGACCAGAATACCTGTGCTATACGGATCCGATTCGGTCGGCAGCGTGCTGGTGTAGCCGATAAAGGAATAGATGACAGCTACCAATGTGGCCGCAAGAGAGGAGATCAGCTTGTCGACAAAGCTGAACAGGGTTCCCATCAGTCCGGGCACATAGCGGTGAGAACGGTAAACCTCATAGTCCGCGCAGTCGGCAGTCATCGGAACAACGATATTGCCGCTCATCTGGGAGAAGGACTTCATCACGATGTAAAGCAGCATGTAAAGCAGTCCCAGGAAGGTCCAGTTGGACGGCTTGACCAGGTTCGCATAGGTGGAGAAATTGGTCAGACTGAACGTCGGCCAGGAAATGTTCCCTCCGTGAGCGAAGCAGATCAAAAGACCAAGCGCAATGGCGGAGAGGATGGATCCCCATGTACCGACAAGCAGGCACATCTTCTGGCCCATCTTACGGGCGATGGAACCGATCAGGAAAATACCGATGATGCAGATCGGAACTCCGGTGATGGCGGAAACGGAACCGTTCAGAGCGTAGTTTCCGAAAATGATTCCGTACAGGGCCATCGTAACGGCAGCGGCGCTCGTGCAGCTCATCGCCAGCTTATCGGAAGAAGCGGCGACAACCAGCATCTGAATGCCGCGGTTGTGGGCCAGAACGTCCGCGTAGTCCTTAAAGGAGATCCGCTCTACCTTGCCGGTACCGAAGTACTTGACATTGTCCTTGCGCCGCAGGCCGATGATCGCGCAGCATGCGAAAACAGCGGCCAGAATACCGATAATGAGCTGGGCCTCATGCCACAGCGCCGGATTGTAGAAGCCGTTGATGGTCTGCACGCCGTCGGCGCCGGTGACCACCACATTGGCAAGCGACGGATTCTGGGCCAGAAGCTTGTTGAAAACATCCCCTGAAGCGCTTGTCACGGTATATTTGGGCAGCAGCGTGGAGGACAGGAATACCGGCCAGAACACGCTCATCAGCAGTACGTTATAGGTAGCGTCGAACATCGTGAAAATGGGGCGCTGTTCCGGGTCGTTGGTCAGACAGGTCTGAGCGCTCTTCGTAACGACGCACTGGAATGTGTAGCCGACAATATAAATGCAGTAAATGATGATGAACGCCACGAAACGGATCCCGCCGGGCATCATCGGGATAAAGTGGAACATGGCGAACGTCATCGTAAACAAGATGATCTGCCCCAATACAATAAAGGGCCGGTTTTTACCGAACTTGGTATTGGTATTGTCCACCAGCATGCCGACGAACGGATCTGTAACGCCGTCCCAGACACGCATGATGGTTACGATAGAACCGGCCAGCACGGCGCCGATTCCGACGATACCTACCAGGAAATAGGAGATGGAGCCCACAAGCATCATATAAGCGTTGGTAGATGTGTTGTTCAGGGCATAGAAACCAATCTCCCACAATTTGGCGCGATGAACGCC
>CANQYC010000098.1 GCA_947627945.1 uncultured Clostridia bacterium | reverse complement strand
GAGGAAGTATCCCGGGGCATCCCGACAACGGTCGCTGTTGCCTGCGGCGATGTGAAGTATGCGGAGTATGTACAGGAGATCATGTCCACGGGGACGCTGCGGCTCTATGTCAACCGGGATGTGATCGGGTGCGAGCTGGGCGGTGCCATGAAGAATATCATTGCCCTCGGCTGCGGCATCAGTGACGGTCTGGGCTACGGGGACAATACCAAGGCGGCACTCATGACACGGGGCATCCATGAGATCACGACCCTCGGACTGGCACTCGGCTCGGAGTTTGATACATTCAGCGGGCTGACGGGCATCGGGGATCTCATTGTCACCTGCACGAGCATGCACAGCCGTAACCGCCGTGCGGGCATCCTCATCGGCAAGGGTGTGGCACCGGAGGAGGCTGTCCGGCAGGTCGGCACGGTCGAGGGCTATCACTGCTGCAAGGTCGCCTATGGACTGGCAAAAAAACTCGGCGTCAGCATGCCGATCACGGAGGAACTGTATCACCTGCTGTATGAGGGCGGCGATGTGCGCAACTCGCTCGGCAAGCTCATGGGACGGCCTATGCGGCAGGAGTGTGAGCTATATGTGACGGCTGCCGCAGAGAAGCCGGAACCATGAGCAAGGTGCATTGGAAAGGCAGTGCCCTGCTCGCTCCGGTGCCGCCTGCACTGGTGAGCTGCGGGACGATGGATGCGCCGAATATCCTGACGGTCGCATGGACGGGCATTGCCTGCACGCATCCGGCTATGACCTATATTTCGGTGCGCCCGAACCGGCATTCGTTTGGCATACTGCAAAGGACGGAGGAATTTGTCATCAACCTGCCGACATCGGCGATGGCAAAGACGGTGGATCTCTGCGGGATGAAAACGGGTGCCCGGATGGATAAGGCGAAGCACTGCCATCTGACGCTGCTGCCGGGGGATACCGTGGCGGCTCCTGTCATTGCGGAATGCCCGGTGAGTCTGGAATGTCATGTTGTGCAGCAGTTACCGCTCGGGTCGCATACGATGTTTCTTGCCGAGATCACGGGCGTGCAGGTCGAGGAGCGATTCGTGGACAGCAAGGGAAAGCTCAATCTCCAGCAGGCGGGACTGCTGGCGTATGCGCATGGGGAGTACTTTGCCATCGGGCGCAAATGCGGGGAGTTTGGGTTTTCGGTGCGGAAAAAGGGAAAGCACTGATAGGATGGACAATAGATAAGCCCCTTCCGGTCCCGGAAGGGGCTGCTTTGTTGACGGTGTTAGCCTCTTTGTGCAAAAACACGCTGAAACATCGTTTTGTCTACCTGCACCCGCCATAGCACATTGAGCTTTCCTGTCTGGTTCATGATATAGAACCCATGCAGACAGTCGCAGAGCAGGACGATGAAAGCGACCCTCGAAAGGATCTGTAATGTGCGCTCGGGCATTTTCTGGATCCATTCCAGAAGCGGGCAGAAACAGTATTCTTCAAACAGCATCAATATCATTGAGAAGCCGATGCTCGTGGGGATGGAGGTGTACTTCGTGATGTGCAGGGGGATGCTCAGATAGTTCCAGTAGACGATACCGCAGCATTTCTCCATGATCGTTCCCAGCATGATCTCCCCGGTGCTGATCAGGAAGATCATGATACCAAAATAGACCAGATACCCGGAGAGCTGATGCCCCCAGACGGTGATCGTGTACTTCTGCGCAAATCTTGAGGGGGTGCCGAAGATCAGGTAAATGGTAACGACGGCAAGCCCGTAGCCGAGCAGAAACGGCAGGTACATGCCCCTGTTGTCGATATATCCCTTTGTCAGGGACAGCCATGTATTTTCAAGGACAAATCCCAGAAACGAGATCATCGGTATCATCATTGTCATTGCGTAGGAATTATTTGTTTGTTTCATACCACCACTCCTTATTTCAGTATACCATGTGTCACGATGATTTAGTACTGCTTTCTTCCGGAGCTGCGCAGATGCCGGTGTCGTATGTTTCCAGAAAGCTGTGCAGTCCGGTGTGATCTTTGTAACGGATGACCGCATTCAGATCGACATTTTCCACGCTGCGGAAAATATTCATCTCCACCTGCGGGTTGACTTTTTTCAGTGCGGCGATGAGCTGCTTGATCTCCTGCCGCTTCGATACGGGACCGGAGGGGGCGCAGGTCGTGCAGGTGTCCGTGAACCGGCAGGCGCACTGGATGAAATGCAGATGGTTCACATCACGCCAGCGTTTGATCTCGTCCTCACGGATCAGATACATGGGGCGGATGATCTCCATGCCCTCGAAGTTGTCGCTATGGAGCTTGGGCATCATGGTGCGCACCTGTCCGCCGTAGAGCATGCTCATGAGCGTCGTTTCGATCACATCATCGAAATGGTGCCCGAGTGCGATCTTATTGCAGCCAAGACGCTTTGCCTGATTGTAAAGATGCCCCCGCCGCATCCGGGCGCACAGGTAGCAGGCATTGCGGTTGACATTGTACACCGACTGAAAAATGTCCGTCTCGAAAATGGTGATCGGGATGGACATCGAGGCGGCATTGCGTTCGATGATCATCCGGTTCTCGGGGCTGTACCCGGGATCCATCACGAGAAACACCAGTTCAAAGGGGAATTTGTCATGGCGTTTCATTTCCTGAAAGAGCTTCGCCATCAGCATGGAATCCTTGCCGCCGGAAATACAGACAGCGATCTTATCCCCGGGCTTGACAAGTTCATAGATAATGACCGCCTTGGCAAAGCGGCTCCATAGCGTCTGATGAAATTTCTTCTGGATGCTCGCCTCTACCTGTGCGGTGATCTCACGGTTTTCCAGATCCATCCGCAGCCATTCGACATAGCCCCCTGTCAGGTTATAGGCATCATAGCCGGCACCGCACAGTTCATCGGCAGCTTCACGGCTGAGGAGCCCTCTCCGGCAGCAGAGGATGAGTTTCTTGTCACGGGGCAGCTCCGCTTCCGGGAGCATTTCCTCGGGAATGTTGACAGCACCGTCAATATGACCGTAGGAAAAGGCATAGGCATCCCGCATGTCGATCAGCATAAAGCTGTTTTCCGGTAAATGCTGCATTTCCTGCACGGTGATCTCCTGAGACATGTACTTGATACTCCTTGTTCCGGTATTCCCCCGCTGACGGATCCAAAAATGACAAATAAGACAGGATCCTGCATAACTGTATCTATATCGGCAACGCCTGAAGATGCAGCGCATAGTGGGGGCATTATCAGTATAGCACAAAATTCCTAAGATGTCAAGGATGTTGGGGGTACTGCTGGGAAATTTTTTGCGGCGGGTGACGGGCGTGTGGAAATGGCTGGTCTTGACAATCCATTGAAAATATGCTATACTATAGATGTCCGGCTGATGCTCGGCTATGGAAAGGAATTTGATGTCAGAAAGCTTGTTAAATAAAAGGAGATGTCGGATCATGTCAGAATTACATTTATTGAAGAAACGCAAAAAGGGATTGCTCCGCATTGTGTTCAGCCGGACAGGGATCGTTCTGCTGCTGTCACTGATAGCGATCGCTGTCTTTGTGGTGACGCAGATATTCTGGGCGGGGCTGATCAACGGACTGCTGAGGGGCGTGTGGCTGTTCAATGCCATCGTCATTCTCGCACTCATCAACAGCGATATGGACAGTTCGGCGAAGCTGACATGGATATTGGTCATCTCAGTGACATCGGTATTCGGGGCATTGTTTTACCTGTTCACGAAGAACAATTACGGCGGCAGGGCTGCTGCAAAAGAATGTGCCCGGCTGATAGAGGAACACCGCAGGGATATTGTTCAGGACGAGGAGATACTCTCTGCCCTTGCAGCGGAAAGCCCCGAAACAGCCTCCTTGGTGCAGTACCTGAACCGGTGCGGTACATTTCCGGTCACGACCGGGAACCGTGTGACATATTTCCCGCTGGGCGAGGACAAGTTTGCGGCTTTGCTCGAAGATCTGAAACGGGCGGAAAAGTTTATTTTTCTCGAATACTTCATCGTGGATGAGGGGAAAATGTGGGGCAGCATGCTGCAGATACTGGCGGACAAGGCAAAGGCAGGCGTGGATGTGCGGGTGCTGTATGACGGCACATGTGCCATCTCACTGCTGCCGTATCACTATCCGGAAATGCTGGAAAAGCTGGGCATCCGGTGCAAGATGTTCTCCCCGATCGTTCCATTCATGTCCACGCACTACAACAACCGTGACCACCGGAAGATCCTCGTCATTGACGGGAAGATCGGCTACAATGGCGGTGTGAATCTGGCGGACGAGTATATCAATCATATTACAAGATTTGGTCACTGGAAAGATACGGCTGTCAGGATCGAGGGGAAAGCCGTGGACAACCTCACGCTGATGTTCCTCAATATGTGGTCGCTGAATGAGAAGGCAGAAGACTTCCGGCAGTTTTTCGGTCATGCGGAGCAGTTCCCGGATGCAGGTTACGCCATCCCCTACGGGGACAATCCGTTTGATGATGACAAGGTGGGCGAAACGGTCTATGCGGATATTCTCAACCGGGCGAATGCCTATGTCCATATCATGACACCCTATCTCATTTTGGATGATTCCCTGCTCAATGCCCTGAAATATGCGGCGGAGCGTGGGGTGGACGTCAAGCTCATTCTGCCGGGTATCCCGGACAAAAAGGCAGTGTTTGCACTGGCAAAGACCTATTTCCGGACGCTGTTGGATTCGGGTGTCGAAATTTACCTGTATACGCCCGGCTTTGTCCATGCGAAGATGTTCCTGTCGGATGATGTGAAAGGCGTCATCGGTACGATCAATCTCGATTACCGGAGCCTGTACCATCATTTTGAATGTGCCACCTACTTTTACAAGGCGGACTGTATTGCGGCAATGGAGCAGGATTTTCAGGAAACGCTTACGAAATGCAGCAAAGTGACTGAGGAAACGATCCGCCGTGAGAAGGCATTTACGAAGCTGACCGGTGAGGTCATGCGCCTGATCGCACCGCTGTTGTGATCGGATGCAGAGTACAGACAGAAAGGATGGATATACATGAAAAAGATCCAAAAAATAACATCATTTCTGACGGCGGCAGTGATGCTCTGCGGGGCTGCCATGCCGGCGGAGCCGCTCATGCAGCTTGGAACGGTCATCACCGCAAAGGCGGCGACATCAGGGACATGCGGGGACAAGCTGACATGGAAGTACGATCGTACTTCCAAAACGCTGACCATCAGCGGGACGGGAGAGATGACGGATTATGGTCATCCTGATATGGCTCCGTGGGAAACGTTTGTGAATGACATCACATATGTGAACATGAAAGACGGTATTACAAGCATCGGCAATTTTGCCTTTTATGATTGTTCTTCTCTGGGCTTCGTGACGATCCCGGACAGTGTCACGAGCATTGGCAATGCTGCCTTTGAGTACTGTGATTCTCTGATCTCTGTGACGATCCCGGACAGCGTGGAGAGCATTGGTAATTTTGCCTTCGGATGGTGTGATTCCCTGCGCTATGTGCGGATCCCGGACAGTGTGACGAGCATCAGCGGCGGTGCCTTTATCAACTGCCCTGCCCTGACCTCGGTCATCATTGAAAACCCGGATTGTAAGATATTTGATGCAAAGTATACGATCTGCAATGCGTATATCGCATCTGCCAATACATATGTATTCTCCGGCACCATCTATGGCGAAAAAAACTCCACGGCGCAAACCTACGCCGAAACATGCGACTATGCTTTTGACACGCTGGAAAATGCATGTAAACTCGGCGATGTCAACCTCGACAACACCATCAACGCCGGGGATGCGGCGATGACGCTTTCTGCGGCGGCGGCATATGGTGCGACAGGTAGATATGGTAATTTGACTGATATACAGATCGCTGCGGCGGATATTGATGGGAATGATGCTGTGAATGCAAGTGATGCGACGTATATTTTGCAGTATGCTGCCATCAAGGGGGCGAATGGGAAAGAATTTGATATACGGGAGCTTGTGAAGTAGTGTAATATATAAAAATCAGGGGAGCTTTTTGGAAAGGCTCCCCCTTTATCTGACAATTCAACCACACTGCAATATCAGCCAGATATTTTCAAAATTGCGATCCATCAGATCTTGTTTTCTTATCCAGAAATAAATATGACCGCAGTCACCAAACATCAGCTCGTAGTCATCGTCGCTGATCGTACCCATCTGGAAAAGCAAGATCCAATCTTTGGATCTTTCCGAAATATCGGCTTTTTCTTCTTCGGATATTTTGGCATGATCCTCCGGACTTCCTTCACGATAGCCCCTTGTTACAGCTTCGCATTCTTCCTCCATCGGGTCTTGGATCACGTCAGGGTAGCCTAACAGTTTTGTGACGTTGCCCCATTCATCAAGCTCATATCCGCATGCAGAAGCACATGCATCATAATCATCCCAGTCATAATCGCCCCAGTCAAAATTGCTGCCGTCTCCATATCCGGGAACACTGATATGCTGTGCAAAATGAAGTGCCAGCTCCGGTAAACGGGCATATTCCTCAAGTCCGTCAGGATGATCGACGGCATGTAATGCTGCAATATCGGGGAAATAAAATACTTTGGCAGAGCCCTTGTCTTTCGGATCAAAGCCCCATGTCATCGTTTCAAGTTCATAGAAAAAACTGAGCATGCCGCTTTTGGGCAATAAACCCGTTTCATCAAGGTCAGCAACATCTTTCAAATCAATTTGCGCCAGAAAGGAGAGGGGTCTGGTCTTGCCTGCTTCGCCTAATACTGAGCCGGTAAAATGCGGCCATACAAAGCCATCCGGCACGGCAGGCTTGCCGCCTATTTTACTGTCGAAGGGCGATAAAGCGTCCTCACTCTTTTGATATGTGATGCGGATCTCCTTTTTGGCGGCTGCTAAAAGTTTGTCGATCAATTGCTTTTTGGCAGCATCGTCCATGCTCTTTTGGGGAGAAATGCGGGTTTCCGTTTGGGGGGATGCCTGAGCGGATGCTAAGAATTTTTCGATCAATTGTTTTTTGACAGCATCCAATTGCTTTTTGAAAGCCTCGACCTGGTCAGCATCTGAGATTCCGGCAAACTCTTTCTCGATAATGTCGTCGAATGCTGACATCCTTTCCTCAAATTCTTTCTTGGAAATGTCATCCATGTGTATCACGCTCCTGTCGTGGTTTTTATGGGGGCGGGAGAGCCCTTTATTTATTATACATCGGGTTGGGGGGGAATGTCAAGTGTTAAATATGGGGGACGTTTGGGCGCAGATTTGTGGCTGAAAAGAAAGCAAAAAACATGAGATCATAGTAAAAAAGATCCTTTCTGTATGATACCATCCGCCACCTCCCCCACAAAGCCGTCAAATTGCCCTCACAAATATGAAAATTTTGAAAAATTTTCAGATAATATCTTGAAATCTATAGGCATTATATGGTATAATAATAATATGGAAACACAACTGACACTGGCCATGATGAACGATGAGCTGGGACAGGCCAGAACCAG
>CANQYC010000097.1 GCA_947627945.1 uncultured Clostridia bacterium | reverse complement strand
GAGTATGCCCGCACAAGTCCGCCGCCGCCCAAGAGGATGCCGCCGAAATAGCGCACCACCACACAGCAGATGTCGGTGAGCTGCCGCTTCTGCAATACCTCCAGCACCGGGATGCCAGCCGTTCCCTGCGGCTCCCCGTCATCGGAATAGCGTGTGATATTGTCATCCCGCAGAAGATAGGCATAGACATGGTGCTTTGCCCGCCGGTGTTCTGCACGGACGGACTGTATAAAGCGGACGGCATCGTCATTTGTGGTGACGGGCTGGAGATAGCCGATGAATTCCGAACGCTTCTCCGTAAAGCTCGTCTGCGCCGCCTGCGCAGCGGTGTAGTATTCCATAAAGCCCTCCCGGCGTGGAAAAACGGGCAGTTTTCCGAAGAAACCGCCCGCTCTTTGCCTTACTTATCCAGATTGAAACGTCTCTTGAACCTGTCAACACGTCCGCCGGTATCTACAAGCTTCTGCTTACCGGTGTAGAACGGATGGCATTTAGAGCAGATCTCCACCTTGATATTTTCCTTGGTAGACTGTGTCTCGATCACATTGCCGCAGTGGCAGGTAATGGTCGTCTTGTACAGTACGGGATGGATATCCTTTTTCATGTTTTCACCTCATTTTCTGCAATCTCTGCTCGCACACCGCTGAGCCGTGTACGTCAGGCTGTTACAGTAGCCCATCAGTTCCTTTAGACAGTAGTACCATATAACTTATTTATTATAGCACAACGATGCGCTCCTGTCAAGTGCTAAAGGAAAAGAATGTATGTTTTGTGTATTTGCACAAATAGCATCCTGCTCTATCCCTATTTACAGGCGTTTCTGCTGTGGAAAAGCGTTGAAAGTCCAAAAATGTCTCTGTGTGCTTGACAACTGGTGCAAAATAGAGTATAATAAATCTGAGTATCAAATCATGCTGGTAACGCCGGAGGTGTAGGGCTTGCAGAAAAAGCGCAAACAGAAAGCCAATGTGACGAGGCAGGGATATGTCCTGCTGCTGATCACGCTGCTGACAGCGATGGTAGTCTCTTTGGCATGTATCATCTTCCTTTTCATGCCCGCCGCCGTAAAGCCCGGCAATGCGGACAGCATCGCCGAGACGGTGGCTCTGTCCGTCACGGAACCGGAGACGACCGAGCCGCCCACTGAACCGCCGACGGAATATCCGGTGCCCTATCCGGAATACAACGGCGATGTCATGACGCTCGACAGCCAGATCAAGTGCGGCAAAGCCCTGCTGATCGACTGCGAAGATCACAGCATCGTCGCAGAGAAGGGGAGTCCGGCGGAGCGCATCTATCCGGCTTCCATGACGAAGCTCATGACGCTGATCGTTGCCATCGAGCATATTGACGATATGGATGCGACATTCACCATGACAGATGAGATCTTAGAGCCGCTCTATGCGGCGGATGCATCACGAGCAGGATTTCAGTCAGGTGAAGAATGCACCATGCGTGATCTGCTCTACGGTGCGGCACTGCCTTCCGGAGCAGATGCCACCGTGGCGCTGGCAACATATACTGCCGGGTCAGAAACGGCATTCGTGGCATGGATGAACGAGAAATGCACGGAGCTGGGGCTGCATGACACGCACTTTGTCAACAGCAGCGGTCTGCACGATCCGGAACACTACAGCACCATGGCGGATATTGCAGTGATCTTGGATTACTGCCTCCAGAATGAGACCTGCAAGGAGGTCATTTCCACCTACACCTACACGACCCGCCAGACGGAGCAGAATCCGGAGGGTCTCACCCTGTACAGCACGATGTTCAGCCGCATGTATGGTGATGAGGTGGAGGGGATCTCGATCCTTGGCGGCAAGACCGGATTCACGGACGAAGCCGGGCATTGTCTCGCCTGTTATGCCGAGACGCCGGACGGACACCGCTACATTGCCGTGACGGCAAAGGGCGAGAACCGCTGGCATACCGTATTTGACAGTTTCCGGCTGTATGGCATCATCACCGGGACGTATAGCATGCTTGAAACAGAAGCGACAGAAGGGGAGACCCGCCTGCCGCAGTGAGTGACAAAAATACAGAGAGATAAAGATAAAGAACAAAAGAGAATCTATGGAGAACAAGAAAATGAAACAGAAAACAAAAAGACAGAAGGTCAGGAGGAGAGTCTCTGCCGAGGGATTCTTCCTGCTCTGCATCCTTGGCGTACTGCTGATGTTCCCGATCGACGGCATCCGCCGTCTGGTGAAGAAGCCTGATACCAGCGGGAACATCGTGGCAGAGGGAAATTTTGTCGGCGTGACCGAAGCCCCCACGGAACCGGCTGCATCCGGAGCGGACGGGCAGCCGCCTGCGGAAACACAGATCCAGCAGGCAAATACTACATTGCCGTTCGGTGGGGGGACTGTCCCGGATGGCTGTGTATCCGTATCGCAGGATCAGACCACATTACATAACGGCAGACTGCTCCAGCTCGACAGTGCGCATGCCTTTTCCGGCACCGTTTCCGGACTGACGACATTTGCAGAGAAGAATGAGAGCTACCGCATCAAGCAGATGGAATTGCAGGTATTGCCCGAGGTAGTCGAGGCAATGAACCAGATGGGTGAGGCATATCAGGCTGCCACCGGAAAGGCAGATCTGATGATCTATAGCACCACTGCGCCGTATGAGGTACAGGGCAGCTTGTATCCCGATGCGCTGCCCGACAGGGCGACCGGGCTTTGCGTGGATCTCTGTATCCTCAATGCAGACACCTCCATCTCGAGGATGGAGGAGACAGAGCCGTGGGTCGCTGCCAATGCATGGCAGTATGGGTTTGTGGTGAGCTACCCGGCAGAGGATGCGGACGCCACGGGCGTCACGGCACCGTATCACCTACGTTTTGTCGGCAGGGTACATGCGGGCATCATGCACCGGGAGGGGCTGACGCTCAACGCCTATGAGACCGTGCTGAAACTCCACACGATCGAAACGCCCCTGACCTACCGTGACGGGGCAGAGGACTATACCGTTTATTATGTCCCTGCGGAGACCGGTGTCGCAGATGTACCGGTGCCGCTGGACGTGGAATATTCCATTTCCGGCAATAACGTGGATGGCTTCATTGTCGAAGTGAAAGGGACATTGTCATGACATGCGGGAGGGCAGCTGTTTGCTTTGCCCCCGACCCCCGTCCCTGAAGGGAAGGGGGTCATTTTGTGGGGATCCTAACCCCGCATCCTCGTTTTACCCCTTGCAATCCTGACAGATCTGTGCTATAATAGAGATAGTATCATGCCATCCGGGGAGAGGAGAGTTACGATGAAAGTACAATTTATCGGTGCGGCGCACGAAGTGACTGGGAGCTGCACCTACTTGGAGATCGCCGGCAAGCGTCTGCTCGTGGATTTTGGTATGGAGCAGGGGAAGGATGTCTACGAAAATGCACGCATCCCCTGTGCGCCGGGCGAGATCGACTATGTACTGCTGACCCATGCGCATATTGATCACTCCGGGCTGCTGCCGCTGCTGCGGGCAGGGGGCTTTGACGGAGAGATCCACACCACACAGGCAACGGCATCGCTTTGCAGCATCATGCTCCGTGACAGTGCCCATATCCAGGAATTTGAGGCACAGTGGCGCAACCGCAAGGCAATGCGGAAAGGCGAGGAGCCGTATGAGCCGCTGTATACGATGGCGGACGCCATCAGTGCCATCGAGCTGCTCCGGCAGCATAAATATGATGAGAAATTCACGCTTTGTGAGGGCGTGGAGGTGCGCTTTGTCGATGCCGGACATCTGCTCGGTTCGGCAAGCATCGAGATCTGGGCGACCGAGGGCGAGGAAACACGGAAATTCGTATTTTCCGGCGACATCGGCAATCTGAACCAGCCGCTCATCCGGGATCCTGTGTACCTTGAGGAGGCGGATTATGTCGTCATGGAATCCACCTACGGCGACCGCCGGCATGAGCGTCCGAAGGACTATGTCACGGCATTCGCACAGGTGATACAGGAGACATTTGACAGGGGCGGCAGCGTCATCATCCCCTCCTTTGCGGTCGGCAGGACACAGGAAATGCTGTATTTTCTGCGGCAGATCAAGGAAAAGGGACTTGTTCACGGACATGACGGTTTCCCGGTCTACATGGACAGCCCGCTTGCGATCGAAGCGACCGGGATCTTCCTGCGCAACCAGAACAGCTGCTACGATGAGGAGGCACTTGCCTATGTAAAGGCGGGGATCAATCCCATCGCTTTCCACGATCTGCAGCTCGTCACCACGCCGGAGGACTCCCGTTCCATCAATTTCGACAAACGCTGCAAGATCATCATTTCCGCCTCCGGCATGTGCGATGCCGGGCGCATCAAGCACCACCTCAAGCATAACCTCTGGCAGCCGCAGAATACGATCCTGTTCGTCGGCTATCAGGCATATGGCACGCTGGGGCGTTCCCTCGTGGACGGTGCGACCACTGTCAAGCTGTTCGGCGAGCCGGTGCAGGTGTCTGCACAGATCCGGCAGCTCCCCGGCATCAGCGGGCATGCGGATGTGGATGGACTGACGACATGGGTCTCCCACATCAAGGGCGTGAAACGGGTGTTTGTCATCCATGGCGAAAGCGAGGCAGCCGATGCCTTTACGGAGCATCTGAGGCGTGATCTGAAACTGAATGCCTATGCCCCGTACAGCGGCACAGAGTTCGACCCGATCGCAGACGAGATCACCCTCGAAGCCGTTCCCAGACCCATCAAGAAGAAAGACAGCGTCAAAGTCAATGCTGTCTACCAGCGTCTGTTGGCAACGCTTGACCGCCTGACGAAGCTCATCCGTCAGAGCGAGGGGCGTGCGAATAAAGATCTGGCAAAATTCACCGATCAGATCAATGATCTGTGTAATAAATTTGAGAAATAACGGAGGAAATAAGTATGCAGTACAGAGTGGATGGAAAGCCGTATCCGGTAGGTGTCGTCACACTGAGTGACGGAGAGAGCGTCGTGTGTCAGAAAGGTGCGATGTCATGGATGACGCCGAATGTGACCATGCAGACCAAGGGCGGCGGCATCGGGAAGATGTTCAGCCGGGCACTCAGCGGCGAATCCATGTTCCAGAATGTCTATACCGCACAGGGCGGAGAGGGGCTTGCCGCCTTTGCCGCAGCCGTACCCGGGGAGATCATGGTACTCGACATGAAACCGGGCGAATGCATCGTTGCACAGAAGTCCGCCTTCCTGGCATCGGCAACTACCGTCACCTATGAGATGTTTTTCCAGAAGAAGATCGCCAGCGGCTTGTTCGGCGGTGAGGGCTTCATCATGCAGAAATTCAGCGGCACGGGCATGCTCATGCTCGAGATCGACGGCAGCCTGCTGTCCTATACGCTGGCTGCGGGTCAGTCCATGATCCTTGACACTGGATATCTTGCCGCAATGGATGCCACATGCTCCGTTGACATCGAGTCCGTCAAGGGTGTCGGCAATGCTTTGCTCGGCGGCGAGGGTTTGTTCAATACCCGTGTGACCGGTCCCGGCCGCATCTGGATCCAGACCATGCCGATCGCCAACCTTGCATCCGCACTTTCGAGATACAGCTCCAACTGATGCGCTGTCTGCCCTCCCGCCGCAGGGAGGGCAGCTTTATGAAGATGATGAAAGGGGGCATGTGGTGTGCTGAAAGATAAGATCGAGTCTGTGCTGCTCGGCGTGCAGCGTCCCTCCCGCTACTGCGGCGGCGAGGTCGGACAGGTCGTCAAGGACAAGAGCCGGGTAGATGTGCGCTTTGCGTTCTGCTTTCCGGATATCTATGATGTGGGCATGTCCCACCTCGGCATGAAGATCCTCTATTCCTGCATCAATGCGAGGGAAAATTACTGGTGCGAGCGGGTGTTTGCGCCGTGGACGGACATGGAGGCGGCAATGCGCCGGGAGGGTATCCCGCTCTATGCACTTGAAAGCCTCGACCCGGTGCGGATATTTGACTTCATCGGCTTTACGCTGCAATATGAGATGTCCTACACCGCCATCCTGAACATGCTCGATCTTGCGGGTGTCCCCCTGCGTCAGAAAGGCCGTGGCGAAGCCATTGCACCGATCGTCGTGGCAGGCGGTCCCTGCTGCTGCAACCCCGAACCGCTGGCAGAGTTCTTTGATCTCTTTATCCTCGGCGAGGGGGAGGATGTTGACCTCGAGCTGATGGATCTGTACCGGGACATGCGGGACAAGGGTGCGACCCGCAGCGAGTTCCTCCGTGCCGCTTCGCAGATCGAGGGCATCTATGTGCCGTCCCTGTATGATGTCGCCTACCATGCAGACGGCACCATCGCATCCGTCACGCCGCTGCACGGCGCACCTGCCACTGTCCGCAAGCGTGTGATGACAGATATGGATGCGGCATACTACCCGGAACAGATGGTCGTGCCGTACATCGAGATCGTGCATGACCGTGTCTCGGTGGAGGTGCTGCGGGGCTGCATCCGGGGCTGCCGGTTCTGTCAGGCGGGCTTTCTCTACCGCCCGTTCCGGGAAAAGTCCCCGGAGACCATCGCCCGGCAGGGCATGACGCTGTGCAGTAATACAGGCTATGATGAGCTGAGTCTCTCCTCCCTCAGCACATCCGATCACTCCCGCATCGGGGAAGTGCTTGACCGGCTTCTGCCGGACACGGATGCGGCGCATATCCACCTCTCGCTGCCATCGCTGCGGGTGGACAATTTTTCATCCTCCGTATTGGAAAAGATCACCACCATCCGCAAGAGCGGGCTGACCTTTGCCCCGGAGGCAGGCACCCAGCGGCTGCGGGATGTCATCAACAAGAATGTCACCGAAGAAGAACTGCTGCGCACATGCGGCATTGCTTTTGCCGGAGGCTATACGCAGGTCAAGCTCTATTTCATGATGGGACTGCCGACGGAGACGGATGCGGACATCCTCGGCATTGCAGAGCTGGCACAGAAGATCGTCAACCTGTTCTACGACATGCCCGACCGCCCCAAGGGCAAGCTGCAAGTTTCCATCAGCGTGGCGACATTCGTTCCGAAGCCGTTCACGCCCTTCATGTTTGAACCTCAGGTGGAAAAGGCGGAGATCCTGCGGCGGCAGGCACTCCTGAAACAGGCAGTGCGGTCAAAGAAGATCAAAGTGAGCATGCATGTGTCGGACGTCAGTCAGCTCGAAGCTGCCCTTGCCCGGGGCGACAGGCGTCTGGGCAAGGTACTTTACGAGGTATGGCGCAGCGGCGGAAAGCTCGACAGCTGGGACGAATGTTTTCAGGCAGACCGCTGGTTCGATGCCTTTGCCCGCAGCGGGCTGGATCCGGCATTCTATGCCAACCGGACACGCAGCTATGACGAAGTGATGCCGTGGGAGCATCTTGATTACATGGTATCCAAGCGTTTCTTCATCCGGGAACATCAACGTGCGCTGGCGGGGCTGACAACGCCCTCCTGCCGGGAATCCTGCGGCGGCTGCGGCGCAAACCAGTGTCTGGGGAGGGCTTGCTTTTGAAAGACTATCGCATCGTATTTGAAAAGACCGGCAGGATGCGCTACATCTCGCATCTCGATCTGAACCGCTGCATGCTGCGG
>CANQYC010000096.1 GCA_947627945.1 uncultured Clostridia bacterium | reverse complement strand
CGATGCAGCCGAAGTGGATATTGAAGCCGTGCGCAAAGGCAAGGGTCTTGCCTGCGGTCAGGTAAGGTGCGATCTCGGCGTCATACAGTGCCTTCTGCTTCTCATCGGGGATCAGGATCATGATGACGTCAGCAAGCTTGGTCGCTTCAGCGGTGGTCATGACTTTCAGTCCCTGCGCCTCAGCCTTTGCCCGGCTCTTGCTGCCTTCGTACAGTCCGACGACCACGTTGACACCGCTGTCCTTGAGGTTCAGGGCATGTGCGTGTCCCTGAGAACCGTAGCCGATGATGGCAACGGTCTTGCCGTCCAGCTTGTGGATGTCACAATCCTGCTGATAGAAAATCTTTGCTTCTGCCATGATAATGCACTCCTTATGTAAGTATTTGACAGATCACGGGGATCTGTTTTATGCGCAGCCCCGTTTTGCAGGGCTGTGGATGCGAAAATTAAAGACCGGACTCGCTGTTGAGGCAGTTTTCACCACGCTCAATGGCGACCACGCCGGTGCGGCACATTTCCAGAATGCCGATCGGCTCGACCAGAGCGATGAATGCTTCGATCTTGGAGGTCTCTCCGGTGATCTCGATACAAAGTGTCGTCGGGGAAAAATCGACGATCTTTGAACGGAAGATATCGACCGCAGACAGGACATCGTGACGGGTCTCCGGGTCGTTGCGCAGCTTGATGAGAGCCAGCTCACGGTAGACGCTCTTGCCATGCTCCATGACCTTGACTTCACGGACATTGTAGAGCTTGCGAAGCTGCTTGATGATCTGGCTGCGGACAGAATCATCCCCACGCAGTGCGATGGTAATGCGGGAATGTCTGGTGTCCTCGGTCTCGCTGACGGTCAGACAGTCGATGTTGAACCCTCTGCGGTTGAACATGCTTGCGACACGGGTCAGGATACCCGGCTGGTTATCTACCAGAATGGCGATCACATAGCGTTCCATTTATCTGTCCCCCCTCTCGGTGATAATGTCCTCGATGGAGCCGCCGGGCGGGAGCATCGGAAGTACGAACTCATCCTCATAGATGGAGACATCCACCAGAACGGGACCCTGCTGGGCAAAGGCATCCGCAATGACGCCGGGGAGCTGCCCCAGTGAGGTGATGCGGTAGCCGGGCATGCCGAACGCCTCGGCAAGCTTGACGAAATCCGTCTTTCTGGTGTGCAGGTCGGTATTGGAATAGTGCTTCTGGAAGAAGAGGGTCTGCCACTGGCGCACCATGCCCAGTACCTTATTATTCATGATGATGATGACCACAGGCACATTTTCGGATGTGACCGTTGCCAGCTCATTGAGGTTCATGCCGAAGCTGCCGTCACCGGTAAAGAGTACGGTGCGCTTTCCGGTCGCCTTGGCGGCACCGATGGCTGCGCCCAGTCCGAAGCCCATTGTCCCCAGACCGCCGCTCGAAATGAAAGTCCGTACCTTCTCGAACGGATAGTACTGTGCGACCCACATCTGGTGCTGTCCGACATCCGTCACGATGGGCGTGTCGGGCTCGGTATGCTTTGCGGTCTCATGGATGAGGGCATAGGGAGTGATCCGGTCGGTCGCCGTTATGCGCAGGAACTGCTCATGTTCCGTGGCTTTCAGCTCGGCGATGCGTGCCATCCAGTCCGGATGCGTCTTCTCGGTCACAAGGTCGGTCAGCCGGGTCAGGGCATCCTTGATGTCGCATGCAATGCCAAGGTCTACGGAAATGTTCTTGTTGATCTCGGCACCGTCTCCGTCGATGTGGATGATCTTTGCACGGCGGGCATACTTGCCGACATTGCCGGTGGCACGGTCACTGAAACGGGCACCGACGGTGATGATCAGGTCTGCTTCGTCCTGTCCCACGCTGGAGGCATAATGTCCGTGCATGCCCTCCATGCCGAGAAAACGGGGGTTGTCCACAGGCACTGCGGACAGTCCCATCATCGTGCAGCCGATGGGGGCGTCGATCTTTTCCGCAAGGGCGATGATCTCCGCAGCTGCATCCGCAGAAATGACGCCGCCGCCGTAGTAGATGTAGGGCTTCTCTGCCTCGGCGATCATCTGGACGGCACGGGAGAGCTTGTCACCCTTGGCGGGACGCTGGGGACGCTTTTCGACCACAGGGCACGGCTGGTAGGGGAATGTGGCAGTCTGCACATCCTTGGGGATGTCCACAAGGACGGGACCGGGTCTGCCAGACTTGGCGATGACAAAGGCTTCACGAAGGGTATCAGCAAGCTTGTCGATGCTCTTGACTAAGAAATTGTGTTTGGTGATCGGCAGTGTCACGCCGGTGATGTCCACTTCCTGAAAACTGTCACGTCCGATCAGGCTGTTGGGCACATTGCCGGTGATCGCCACGAGCGGGACGGAATCAAGATAGGCAGTGGCGATGCCGGTGACCAGATTCGTGGCACCGGGTCCGGAGGTGGCAATGACAACGCCGACCTCGCCGCTGGCACGGGCATAGCCGTCAGCCGCATGGGAGGCTCCCTGCTCGTGGGCAGTGAGGACGTGATGGATCCTGTCGCTTCTGGTGTACAGTGCATCATACAGGTTGATGACCTGACCGCCCGGATAGCCGAACACAGTCTTGACACCCTGTTCGATGAGCGTTTCTACAACGATATCTGCGCCTGTTAGAATCAATGCGTTCATTCCTTTCGTTTTGGATCGGGAGTCTGTGAAGCGATGCCCCACAGACTGCAAATGCAGCATCACAGCACGGGCTGGCAGACCGGAGCTGCGGATCTGTCAATGGGTTCTCATAATAATTATAACACTTGGGAGCTTTCTTTGCAAGGGGGTATTTGATTTTTGCCATTATGCACAAGTTTCAACATCATATTTTGGAATCCTGCACGCCCATACCGGCAGAAAGACTTGCAATTTCCGGAGAACTATGGTATACTATAATCATCCCCCGGGAAATTATCCATCGAAAGGAAGGATCCCCATGAAGGACGGATTTGTCAAGATCGCCTGTGCGACGCCGGATCTGAGGGTCGCAGACTGCGTCTATAACACAGACCGCATGCTGGAGCTGATCCGGGAAGCGCATGACAGAGGGGTGAAGATCCTCTGTTTTCCGGAGCTTTCCATCACGGGCTATACCTGCGGTGATCTGTTTTTGCAGACTGCGCTGATCAAGTCGGCGGAGGAGAGCCTTTTGCGGTTGGTGAAGGAGACGAAGGCACTGGAGATCATCTCGATCGTCGGATTGCCGTTTGCGCATGACGGACGCCTGTACAACTGCGCCGCTGTGATATATAAGGGCGATATACTGGGCATCGTCCCCAAGACCCATATCCCGAATTACGGGGAGTTTTATGAGGCGAGGCATTTTGCGTCCGGCATGCCGGTGCAGTATGATGTCCGTGTCGGGGAATATGAGCCGATATTCGGGACGAATCAGCTCTTCTGCTGCGGGAATGAGCCGGATCTGATCTTCGGCGTGGAGATCTGCGAGGATGTCTGGGTGGCAGACACCCCCTCCGTCAGGCTGGCGCAGAACGGTGCTGTCATCCTCTTTAACCTTTCCGCAAGCGATGAGATCATCGGCAAGGCGGAATACCGGACAATGCTCGTCAAGGCGAAGTCCGGCAGCCTGCTCTGTGCCTATGCCTATGCGGATGCGGGGATCGGGGAATCGACGCAGGATATGGTCTTTGCGGGGCATAATATGATCGCTGAAAACGGTTCTGTGCTGGCGGCATCGAAGCTGTTCTCCGGCGGGCTGACCGTGGCGGATGTGGATATTTCCCGGCTGCATCAGGAACGGCGGCGCACTTCCACATGGCAGGGCATTTCCGGAAATGACGATACGGCGTACTACCGGAATTACTTCACCATGACGTTAGAGGACGACATGTCGGACAGGTACATCCCGCCGCATCCCTTTGTGCCCTCTGAGAAAGACATCCTCGATGCCCGCTGTGAGGAGATCCTTGCCATTCAGGCGACCGGACTGCTGACACGGCTGCGGCACATCGGGACGAAAACGGCAGTTGTGGGACTGTCCGGCGGACTGGATTCGACACTGGCACTGATCGTCATGGCGCATGCCTTCGACCGGCTCGGACTGGCACGCAGCGGCATGATCACGGTGACGATGCCCTGCTTCGGGACAACGGACAGGACGTATTCCAATGCCTGCCGTCTGGCGCAAGCCTACGGGGCGACACTGCGGGAGATCCGCATCGAGGACAGTGTGCGGCAGCATTTCCGGGACATCGGGCAGGATGAATCCGTACACGATGTGACCTATGAGAACGGGCAGGCACGGGAGCGTACACAGATCCTCATGGACATTGCCAATCAGAGGAATGGCATCGTGATCGGCACGGGGGATCTTTCGGAACTGGCACTTGGATGGGCAACGTACAACGGCGACCATATGAGCATGTACGGGGTGAATGCCTCCATCCCCAAGACGCTGGTGCGGTATCTTGTTGCGTATGAGGCGAACCATTCGGAGGGCATCCTGAAACAGGTGCTGCTCGATGTTCTCGATACGCCTGTCAGTCCGGAGCTGCTGCCGCCGAAAGCGGACGGCACCATTGCCCAGAAAACGGAAGATCTGGTGGGTCCCTACGAGCTGCATGACTTTTTCCTGTACTATGTGGTGCGGCAGGGGTTTGCGCCGGGCAAGATCTTCCGGATGGCGAAGCGTGCCTTTGCGGGGGTCTATGGGGAGGCGGAGATCCTGAAATGGGAAAGGAATTTCTACCGGCGGTTCTTCTCCCAGCAGTTCAAGCGTTCCTGTCTGCCAGACAGCCCCAAGGTCGGCAGCGTGACCCTGTCGCCCCGGAGCGACTGGCGGATGCCGAGTGATGCCAGTGTCCGCATCTGGATGCAGGAGCTGGACGAATTGGCATGATTGAGGGCAGATAATACAGATCAGAAAAAGGAGTTATCATCATGACTTACAAAGAGAGTTTTATCCGATTCATGGTAGACTGCGGTGTGCTGACGTTCGGGGAATTTACCCTGAAAAGCGGCAGACATGCGCCCTATTTTATCAACTGCGGCAATTTCCGCACCGGCGGACAGCTCCGCCGTCTGGGCGAATACTATGCGGAGTGTATCCATGCACACCAGATCCCGGTCGAGACGCTGTTCGGACCCGCCTATAAGGGCATCCCGCTGGCGGTGTCGGCGGCACTGGCACTGAATGCCAAATATGAGCAGGAGGTGTATTACTGCTTCGACCGCAAAGAGGTGAAAGACCACGGCGAGGGCGGCATGTTCGTCGGCAAAACGCTGACGGACGGCGAGAAAGTCATCATCATAGACGATGTCATGACGTCGGGCAAGGCACTGCGGGAGTCGCTGCCAAAGCTCAAAAGTGCTGCGGATGTGGATGTCACGGGCATGGTCATCATTGTAGACCGGATGGAACGTGGCACCGGTGCCCTTTCGGCAGTGCAGGAGGTGCGGGAGGAATTCGGCATCACGGTGTACCCGATCGTGACGATGGAGGATATTATCCAAGCGATCCGGAATGACATTGTGCCCGGCAGGGAATACCTTGACAAGATGCTGGCATACCGGGAGGAGTATGGGGTAGGCTGCTGAGGATGCCGGGCAAAATTAAGAGGTTTGGTATAAAAATCCGCTTTTTTCTGCAAAAATTTATTGTTTCTGACAAAATTCTGCCGGATGCGCCGGCGGGGATTGACAAAACAGCAAATTCCGGTTATACTATTAGTGGGGCAGTGTGTCCTAATTTCTTCGTAAAGGGGCAGAGCTATGAATATATGGCACAATATCAGTCCGAAGCGCATCAGTGCGGAGGACTTCGTGGCTGTCATTGAGATCCCGAAAGGCAGCAAGATCAAGTACGAACTCGACAAGGAGACCGGTCTGATCAAGCTCGACCGCATTTTGCATACCTCTACGCACTATCCTGCAAACTATGGACTGATCCCACGCACCTATGCGGATGATGAGGATCCGCTCGATGTGCTGGTGCTGTGTTCCGAAGCACTGTCTCCGATGACCCTTGTGCGCTGCTATCCCATCGGTGTGATCCGCATGATCGACAGCGGCAGGCACGATGACAAGATCATTGCGATCCCGTTCGATGATCCGAACTATAATACATATCACTCCATTGATGAGCTGCCGCCGCATATTTTTGCGGAGATGACGCATTTCTTCCGTGTCTACAAGGAGCTGGAGAACAAGACTACGGCTGTGGACGAGGTGGAGAACGTGGAGACCGCCCGGCAGATCATCGCTGAGGACATTGAACGGTATATCGAGAAATTCTGCAAATAAAATAAGGAAGGCGATCCGCCGCTGGCGGAGACAAGGAGAAGGCTATGAGTACCAACAATGAAGTGCTGTTCGACCACAAGACAAATGTTGCGCCGCTTGGGCTGATTGCCATGGGCAGTGCGGCAGAGCAGGGAAAGAAAATTGATGATTATCTCGTCAAATGGGCACATAAGGGCGGTTACCAGACCGATTCCTTTCTGATCGAGAGCGAATGCCCACGGTTTTCTTCCGGCGACGGCAAGGGCATCATCAAATCGACCATCCGGGGCAAGGATCTGTTCATCATCACGGATGTGGGCAACTATCACTGCACATATGACTATTTCGGGCATACCAATGCCATGTCGCCTGATGACCATTTTCAGGATCTGAAGCGCATCATCCAGGCGGCAAGCGGCAAGGCACACCGGATCAATGTGATCATGCCCATTCTCTATGGCGGCAGACAGCACCGCCGCAGCTACCGGGAGTCGCTGGACTGCGCCGTGGCACTGCAGGAGCTTCAGGCGATGGGCGTTTCCAATATCGTCACGTTCGATGCCCATGACCCACGTGTCAGCAATGCGGTGCCGCTGATGGGATTTGACAATGTGATCCCGTCGTATCAGGTACTCAAGACGATGTTCAAGAGCATCCGTGACTTTCACATCACCAAGGACAAGTTCATGGTCGTGAGTCCCGACGAGGGGGCACTGAACCGGAATATGTTCTATGCGTCCGAGCTGGGTGTGGATATGGGGATGTTCTACAAGCGCAGGGATTATTCCCGCATTGTCAACGGCAGGAACCCGATCGTTGCCCATGAGTATCTGGGCAATTCCGTTGAGGGCAGGGATGTGTTCATTGCGGATGACATCATCTCTTCCGGCGAGTCGGTGCTGGACATTGCCTACGAGCTGAAAAAGCGTGATGCGAAGCGCATTTTTGCCTATGCGACGTATTCGATCTTTACCAATGGGCTGGACAAGTTCGACAAGGCGTATCAGGATGGCTGCATCAGCGGGGTGTTCGGGACAAATCTGACCTATCGTTCGCCGGAGCTGCTTGACAGAAAGTGGTTCCATGAGGTGGATGTGACAAAATATGTGGCATACTTCATCGCCTCCATCAACCACGATGTCTCCATCAGCACGGTGATCGACCCGCATGAAAAGATCCAGCTCCTGCTGGACAAGTATAATTAAAGCAACGTGACGTTGCATCCGCGCGCATTCTATGGTGTTCAAGTTTTGTGACAGTCAAGGCTTGCGTTGAACTGTGGGTAACGCCTATCCCCCAATTCGCCTTACGGCGAAAAGGGGGATGGGCTT
>CANQYC010000095.1 GCA_947627945.1 uncultured Clostridia bacterium | reverse complement strand
GACCTGTCCTCACGGTTGAGGATAAAGCCGTCACACAGGAGTTTATATACCGCCTTATTTGCCTCGTAAATCGTTCCAGAGATACTGCGTAGTTTGAGAATAACGCCGTCAACCTCGCTGTCGGTGATACCATCATCGGTCAGTTCGACCTTGCGCTGCGGACGGCTTTCGACACGACCGCCCTGGAAGCCGAGCGGGACGAGCTGCAGAACGAGATGCTGGAAACCTCCGAACTGATGCAGAACTCCATCTACGAAAATGCACACGTCGCGCTCGACCAGGCAGAGTACCAGAAACGCTACGACGCTTTAACCGCACGGTTCGACAAGGCCAAGGAGAGACTGGAGATGGTCGACGCCGCCATCAAGGACAAGCAGTCCAGGCAGGCGACCATCGAAGCCTACCTCGAAACCCTCAAAGCGCAGAACACCCTGGTGGAGCGGTTCGAGCCATCCCTCTGGTGTGCGCTGCTGGATTTCGTGACGGTCTACTCCAAAGAGGATGTACGGTTCACCTTCAAGGACGGAACGGAAATAAGGGCATGAGGGAAAAAGGAACTCCTCACTACCATTACGGCGGTGAGGAGCTTTTTGCTTGTCCTTTCCGATCACGGGAATTGTCAGTCAGTTTTCCGTATGTTGTAAAAATATAAAACTAAATTGGCTCTGCATAACATTCCTCAACAAAGTTTAATCACATAAACCAGAATAATCCTTCATTGGTTGCCTGTATTTTTGCACCATTCGGAACCTGTTTCATGATTTGCATTACATCCATATAATCAGGCGAAGGAGAAATTAGACCCATGAACAACGGAACAATACAAATTGTCAACAGTCCTTTCCATTCCAGAGGACATATCAGGAAAATGCAAAGTGGGATGATTCCCAATAGGACAGGGGCAAGGGACATAATAATATACCGGCATTTTCTAATTGGAAAACCGGAAACCGCATAAGCAGCCACTTTCTTTATACAGATACCCACATAAACAGTCGCCTCTTTCGGATAGCAAACCGCGTGAAGATATTCATGGACAGGTATCAGTAAAAAGCCGATAAAAAACCCGATTGGCATAAAGCGCAGGTCAAAGAGAAACTCTGTACTTGTGCCTTTTTTGATAATAACAGCGATAAAGCACAGAATCATCGGGATGATCCCATACGGCACAGATGCGCTCAACAGATTATCCGGCCTCTTTATTTTCACCGCCCCTTCGGGAAGCGGAATATCAGGAAATTCTTTTTCCCAAGGTTGATTCCCTTCCCATATTATTTTTGCCATATCTATCTTGACTCCCTCAAATTCTGATTTGTAGTATATGTCTATACATTACTTTTCCGAAAAATCAGAATTTACATTGTAATCTCATGACTGTGTCAAAGCCATTTTCCATTAAATGCTGCTGCCATAATGGATATCAATAATATAATGATCAAAACACATATTACAAGGCTAAATAAACAAATTATAAACCCACTCATCCATAATGTGGGATACAGTTTTCTGCTCCTTCTTGTAATAATGGAAACAATCACGCCAATAAAAGATAGTATCGGATCTACAAGTATCATGTTGGTGTATGTATAGGGTGCATGGTTTGCACTGTAAAAATAAAGCGCAAAAATGCAAAAAGAAGAGATTCCCAGTATAAGCGGTAACATCATCAATTTTATGCTTACTGGCTTTTTATCCTTCATTATTTTTGCTATCCTCCATAAATTCCGATTTGTAGTGTATGTCTATACATTACTTTTCCGAAAAATCAGAAGCTGTTTATTTTTTCTTTTTCAGTTTTGGTGCCGGCAGTTCCTCATACATGGCGTTAAATAAACCTGTCAAAAATTCTACGTCGTCAACTTCATCTACCAGCAACATCTCTTTTGCCCCCTCATAGGGCAATTCATAAGTCGCCGCTGGCATGTAGCTGATCGCAGCTTTTATTGGCTTTACAAGCAGCCTGTCATCATAGATACCGCCTACGATCTTGCCACGGTAATAGATGATAAATTCTCCCATCATAGCCCGATATGTAATTTCATCCAATTCGGATAATTGCCCTAAAATAAATTCTAAATATTCTTTACTCGATGCCATTATTCCACCTCAGATCTTGATTTGTAGCGTATGTCTCTACTTTATAATTATACCACACATAGTGGTGAATGTCAACCCTCTGAAAATAAAACTGCCAAACTGTTTGCTGCCCCCTTCACTCCGCCTGCTTTCACAGGTTTCCTCCCCCATCCATCAAATCCTTTCAAAAAATTTCCCCACCCCCCCTTGACAACACGATCAAATTATGTTATACTATATATATCGGTTGCCGATATATCGGAATACAATACAAAGGAGGAGATCATGAACGGTGGAAATGTTGCGCTGACGGAGGCGGTCTACTACATTTTGCTCTCCCTGCTCGAACCACGTCACGGGTATGGCATCATGCAGAATGTAAAGCTGCTTTCCGGCGGACGGGTGGAGCTTGCAGCGGGGACGCTCTACGGTGCGATCAGCACCATGCTCGAAAAGGGCTGGATAGAGGGCATTCCCGGTGAGCGTAATTCACGCAAAAAAGAATACCAGATCACCGCATCCGGCAAAGCAATGCTCCGGCAGGAACTTGCCCGGCTGGAGGAACTTGTCAAAAACGGAAAAATGTTATTGGAGGGATCAGAATGAAACACAGAATGAATCGTTTGTTTTTTATCTGGCAGTCGGCTGAGGAGGAGAAATGGCTCAACAATATGGCTGCCAAAGGGCTTGCGCTGACGGGCGTATGGCTGTTCCGCTATGAATTCGAGGACAGCGAGCCAGGCGAATGGGTCTACCGGATGGAACTGCTCCGGCATACACCGGAACATCCCGAAAGCCGGAAACACATCGCTTTCATTGAGGACACAGGTGCGGAAATGGTAACGATATGCAAAAACTGGGTCTATTACCGGAAACGGCGGTCAGACGGCGATTTTATGCTCTATTCAGAGCATAAAGATCTGCTGCGGCAGCTTACCTATGTGCAGATCCTGCTTATGATATTGATGGTCGTCCTGCTGTCTGATATTTTTGTGCAGGGTTATATGTTTTATCAATACCATTCCCTGACGAATGCGGGAACTCTGCCGGTCATTGTGCTGCTGCTGGTATGGCTTGTGCATGGAATGGTGCAGGTGCTGCGCAGGAAAAAGATGCTCCGGAAAGAGCAGCAGATGTATGAACATACCTGATCGTCCTGCGGTCTATGGGATGCGTCATCATTTCTCACCAGCAAGAGCAGATGAGCGGCACCAGGGGAGAGACAGATACGATGCTCCAGGGTCCGTGGAAGGGGCCTTTCCGGTTTCGCTTTCGATTATTAAGCGACATATGCTGAAATATTATGAAATTTTGAAACTTCACAAAAAAAAGAAAATAATGCTTGACAAATCAGCTTTCAAGTGATACAATGAAATTGTAGAAAACAAAAGCAATGGTGCTTCTCCGAGGGCGGAGTAAGCACCATTTTTGTTTTTCTGATAAATTTTTGATGATAGGAGTGATAACCATGACACAGCAGGTGCAGTTCACAAAGGCAGTGGGCAATGCCAATGAGATCAACGAGCTTCTCCGAAGATACGGCGTCAAGTTCGGCATATACAAAAGCGGCGTGTTCAACGAGCAATTCTTCCCATTCGATCCCATTCCTCGTGTCATCACAGCAGAGGATTTTCAGAGTATGGAAAAGGGACTTGCTCAGCGTGTCAACGCCCTGAATGAGTTCCTTTTTGATATTTACCACGAGAAAAAGATCGTGCGGGACGGCATCATACCCGAGGACTTCATCTACATCTCCAAGGGCTACCTTGCCGAATGTGAGGGCATCACACCGAAAAACAATGTCTACAGCCATATTTCCGGCATCGACCTTGTGCAGGCAAAGGACGGGGAATGGTATATCTTAGAGGACAATCTGCGTATCCCTTCGGGCGCATCCTATCCGCTGATCGCAAGAGATCTGACACGCATCGCCGCACCGCAGGCTTTCGAGGAAAATTCGATCGTAGACAACCGGGGCTATGCGGAGCTTCTGAAAGAAACGATGGAACATGTCAACTGCGGCGGTGAAAGGGCGATACTGACGCCGGGACGGTACAATGCGGCGTACTTTGAACATTCCTACCTTGCGGAGCTGACAGGATCGGTGCTGGTGCAGAATGATGAGCTTTTCGTCGAGGATAATATTCTCTACCATCACACCTATTCCGGCGGCAAAACGAGGATAGGTGTGCTGTACCGCCGTATTGCGGATGAGTACCTTGACCCGCTGACATTCCTGCCGGAGTCGCTCATCGGCATCCCCAACCTGATGGAGGCGTACCGCAGCGGGAATGTGGCGATCATCAATGCACCGGGCAATGGCGTGGCGGACGATAAGGGCATTTATTATTTTGTGCCGAAGATGATAAAATACTATCTCGGCGAAGAGCCGATATTGAAAAATGCGCCGACCTATCTGCCGTTCTATGAGGAGGACAGGAAGTATGTCATGGCACATCTTGACACGCTCGTCATTAAGGATGTCGCAGAGGCAGGCGGCTACGGCGTCGTGTTCGGCAGCGACCTGACAAAGGAAAAATTAGAGGAATTCCGCCAGACGATCATCGCAGAGCCAAGACGCTTTATTGCACAGGAGGTCATTGACTTCCTCGATCTGCCGATCATCGAGGGCGAGGAAACAGTCATGCGCAAGGCTGACCTGAGAGCATTTGTGCTTTCGGGTGCGGAAACAAAGGTCTGGGCTTCGGGGCTGACAAGGTTTTCACGCAATCCCGATTCATTCGTGGTGAACTCATCACAAGGAGGAGGTTTTAAGGACACATGGGTACTATCTCGTTAGAACACAGCGAACGCCTGTATTGGCTCGGACGCTATACGGAAAGATTTTTTACAACGATGAAAGCACTGGGCAGGCAGTTTGACAAGATGATCGGGACGGAACACGGCTACACTGATTACCTCAACTGCTTCGGACTTCCCGACATCTATACGGATAACCGGGACTTTATCCGCCGTCTGCTTTTTGATAAAAACAATGCCAATTCTGCCGCCTACAGTCTGGAACGTGCCTATGACAACGGCATCGTCCTGCGTGAGGAGATCTCGACGGATTCACTGTCATTCCTGCAAATGGCAATGGATACCCTCTCAAAGGCGGAGCAGAGCAGCAATGTGAGACTGGCACTTCTGCCGCTTGAGGATACGGTATACAGCTTCTGGGGCAGTATCAACGAACATATTTATGACGATGAGATCCGGAACATCATCTACATCGGCAAGACGGTCGAGCGGCTGGATATGTACATCAGGCTGAAATATCCCTTTGACATCGTGGAAAAAGAATTTATCCGCCTGTTAAAAAATCTGAACCGTGTGCCGAAAGGCACGCCCTATCGGTACAGTACGAAATATCTTTCCGATCTGGTGGAGATACTCGGTACAGAGGAGGACTACCGGCAAGGTGCAGACCGGGCGGTGGACAGTCTCGGACATTTGTTTGAAACGGAGGAGGTGTTCGTATGAAGCGTGTGAATTTCTTCTATTCCACCAAACTGACCTTTGACGATTATGTCCATGATCACAGCTTTGCACTGCGGATCATCCCGCCCGAGACCACCACACAGCATATCCTCTCGTGCAGTCTGAACATTGCGCCGTACATTCCCACACAGCAGACAGCCGATGCGTTCGGAAACAACGTGACAGCAGGCTTTATGCGAGACGATCACCGCTTTCTTGACTTTGATATAAAAGGCTCGGCGCAGGTAGATCACACCAGTTACCGGACGGACTATATGCCCTGCTACCTCTACCAGTCGCAGTATACCAGACCCGGTGAGGCACTGAAAGCGTTCCACGGCAGCATCCGGGAGACATGTACGGGAACAGCGGCAGAGAAGGCAGAATATCTCTGCAACCTCCTTTCCGAGACCGTGGCATATGGCAAGGGTTCTACCGATACGAATACCACAGCGGAGCAGGCGTTTGTGCTGAAAAAAGGGGTATGTCAGGATTTTTCACATATCCTCATCTCACTTCTGCGCATGGAGGGCATCGCCGCAAGATACATCGCAGGGCTTGCGTTCTGTGACGGGGAGACCCATTCATGGGTGGAGTACTGGACAGGCGATCACTGGGAGGGCATCGACCCTGCCAACAACTGCCCTGTGAATGATGATTATATCGTGATCTCGCAGGGACGGGATTTCCGTGACTGCGCCATTGACAGAGGTGTGATGTTCGGGAAATACACCAAGCAGCTCCAGCTTGTAAGAAGCGAGCTGACCTGAAAGGAATGATACCAATGGTTGAAACCGTTGCAAGCGTACCGCTTGCAGTGAATGAAAGTCTGACGATACAGAAAAGGCGCATCCAGAACGGCGAACATACGACACGCCTCAGTCTCGTCACAGGTACCCACGGTGATGAGCTGGAGGGGCAGTACCTTGCCTACATGGTCGGGAGCTTTCTTGATGCGCACATCGGCCAGCTTGACGGCATTGTAGACATTTATCCCGCCCTCAATCCCATGGGCATCGACAGCATCACAAGGGGCATACCGATGTTTGATCTGGACATGAACAGAGTATTCCCCGGCACAGAACGGGGTACGATGGTGGAGGTGATCTGTTCCTCCATTGTGGACGATCTGTCAGGTTCGGACATGTGCATTGATGTGCATTCAAGCAATATCTTCCTCAAGGAGATCCCACAGGTGCGCATCAGCGTGCCGACTGCGAAAACGCTCGTACCCTATGCCAAAATGCTGAACATCGATTTCGTATGGATACACGATGCCGCAACGGTGCTGGAATCGACCCTTGCCCACACCCTCAACAGCCGGGGTACGAAAACGCTTGTCGTGGAAATGGGCGTCGGGATGCGCATTACAAAGGAATATTGTCAGCAGTTGTTTGACGGCGTGCTGAATCTGATGAAAGAGATGGGAATGTGGAAGGGAGAGACTTCTCCCGTCCGTGAGCCGATCATCTCTGAGGGACACAAGGTGGGCTTTGTCAATTCCGATGCCGCAGGGATATTTGTGCCCTGTGCAGGTTTCGGCGATACCGTAAAGCAGGGCGATCATATCGGCGACGTGGTCGATCCGCTCACTTCGAAAGTGGTCGAGAAAGTACTTGCCGTTTGTGATGGCATGATCTTTACCCTGCGGGAATATCCCGTTGTCTACGGCGGTTCCCTTCTTGCAAGGATCTTACAGCCCGGCGGAGGTGAAGAATCATGAAAAAGAAAATACTATTTTCCCTCAAGTCCCCCTACCGCCAGCAGCTCGATGTGATCGGTTTCCGGTTCGGACATGGCAAAAGATCGCTTGCGGTCGTGGGTGCGATGCGTGGGAACGAGGTACAGCAGATGTACGTCTGCTCCCGGATGGTGCAGGCACTCAAAAAACTCGAATCCGAGGGCAAGATCGCCGATGATATGGAAATACTTGTGGTGCCGTGTGTAAATTACTACTCCATGAACATCGGCAAACGCTTCTGGGCTATGGACAACACGGACATCAACAGGATGTTCCCCGGCTACGATCTGGGTGAGACCACACAGCGCATCGCAGACGGTATCTTCAGCAAATTACAGG
>CANQYC010000094.1 GCA_947627945.1 uncultured Clostridia bacterium | reverse complement strand
CCCGCATTCAACCGAAAAACGGTAGATCTTCTCTATCGCCTGCCTGCGCAGCGCATCCTCCCGCATCCGTGCCGAGGGAACGCCCACACAGCGCAGAATGCCCCGTTTCAGATCCTCCGCCCCGCCGAACGGGTCAAGCAGCCCCGTGCGGGGATCGTAGGCGATCGCATTGCAGGTGAAGTCCCGCCGGGAGAGATCCTCCCGCACATCCTTCGTAAATGCGACCACACCGGGATGGCGGCAGTCACGGTAATCCGCCTCCGTGCGGAATGTCGTGATCTCCGAGAATCCGCCGTCAAGGCGCACGCCGACCGTACCGAATGCCTTTCCGTAGCAGGTGCAGTGTGCCTCCCCGAACAGGCGGATGATCTCTTCCGGCACGGCATCCGTGGCAATATCATAGTCATGCGGCGTCAGTCCGAGCAGCGCATCCCGCACACAGCCGCCGACCAGATACCCCGCATACCCGGCAGTGTGCAGTGCCGTCAGCATACTCCGGATGGGAGAGGGAATGTACATGCGGCGGCTCCTTTCAGCTGACGGTCAGCACCGAAAGAATAAAGGTATTTTCCGTCTCCGATGCGCTCGATGCCAGACCGTCCGTATAATTCACATAGAGAAGATACGACACCGTATTTCCGGTATTCTGATCTTTATAATAATATTTATACGTCTCCTGTATCCCCTCAGACGTGTACCGCACTTTCAGGGGTGCAAACCCGACATAATGCTGAACAGCCTGCGCATCCATCCCGGTCGTGATGCCGCTCGTGTCGATGTGGGACTTGACCTTGGTGCCGTTGCCGTATTTTTTGAGCTGCTTGTAGTCATAGTAGGAAATACCCGTGAGCGTGTTGTTGTTCTCCTCCACATAGATCACCCACTGCGGAATGGAAACGCCGCTGACCTCCACCGTCTTCTTGCTCTCATACAAATGCGGCACACCCTGCGCCGCCATGTTGATGCAGGCAAATTCCGAAGAACCCTCCAGCGTCACATGGGCATATTTCTGCGCCGATTCCGGGCTTGTGCCGATCTGCTCCGACAGCAGCTCCGCATACCGGGCACCGTCATTGCGCCGCATCGACAGCATCACGCCGATCACGATGATGAGAATGATGGCAAGGATCACACCCACAAGGATGAGCGTCCCCTTTGCGGACAGCTTGAAACGTTTTTCGGGCATGTACTTCTTTTCGATCGCCATAATTAGTGACCTCCTTCTGAATGATGGATACGTTCCGGGAAATATTTCCCGTTCCTGTTCTGCCGTGAGCAGACACATTACAATGTGATCAGTCCCTGACTCAGCAGCTCCTGTGCGGCAAGCAGGAGCGAGATCTTCCCGCTGTGCCAGCTGATGCCGCCCTGCATCCATGCGGCATAGGGCGGGCGCATGGGACCGTCTGCGGAAAGTTCTATGGATGCGCCGTTGGTAAAGGCACCCGCCGCCATGATGACCTGATCCGTGTAGCCCGGCATGTCCCACGGTTCCGGTGCCACATACGCATCCACCGGCGAACCTTTCTGGATCCCCCGGCAAAATGCCGTCAGTGCCTCCGGCGTGCGCAGCTCCACGGCAGTCACGATATCCCCCCGCACCGCCTCGGCAGACGGCGAACAGGAGAAGCCCAGCATCGTGAACAGCTGCGAGGCATACACCGCCGTTTTCATCGCATTGGCGACAATGTCCGGCGCAAGGAACAGCCCCTGGAACAGCTCCCGGTTCATCCCGAGCGTACACCCGACTTCCTTGCCCAGTCCCACGCAGGTGAGACGGTAGGCGCAAAGCTCGACCAGTGCCGCCTTTCCGGCGATGTAGCCGCCCGTGCGGGCAATGCCGCCGCCGGCGTTCTTGATCATCGAACCGATGATGATGTCCGCCCCCACCGCAGGCGGCTCCTGCATCTCCACAAATTCCCCGTAGCAGTTGTCCACCATGATGACGGCATCCGGATGGCTTGCCCGCACCGCACGGCAGATCTCCCCGATCGTCTCCGTGGTGAGGGCTTCCCGCAGGGTATAGCCCCGTGAACGCTGGATATAAATAATATCCGCCCCCGGTGCCTGCTCTGTGATGGCAGCAAGATCCGGCATCCCGTCCGGCAGCAGATCGATCTGCCGGTATACCACGCCGAAATCTTTCAGCGACCCGTCACCCGCCTTGCCCGTCAGCCCGATCACAGGACAGAGCGTATCATAGGGCTGCCCCGTGACGGCAAGCAGCACCTGCCCCGGCCGCAGCAGTCCGAACAGTGCGACCGTCAGCGCATGGGTGCCGGACACAAAATTGTGCCGCACGAGCGCATCCTCCGTCCCCAGCACCTGCGCCCACACACGGTCAAGGACATCCCGTCCCAGATCGCCGTAGCCATACCCCGTGCTTGCGCCGAAGCACGGCTCACTGACCCGGTTGTCGGCAAAACTGCGCAGCACCTTGGCGGCATTGTGTGCGGCGATCTCCTCGATGCGGGCAAAGACCGGTGCGCATGCCGTCTCCGCCCCGGCACCGATGGCAGCGAGCCGGGGATCTATCGCAAAGAAATCAACCATTCCCATTGTCAAGCATTCCTTTCGTTTCGACTACCTTCTCGGCACGCTCCAGGACATATTCCGTCTGGATGGGTACGAACCCGATCTCCCGGTAAAAGCTCTCCCGGACATCCAGTGCATACAGCACCGCCTGTTTTCCGAACTGTGCCAGAAAGCCCGCCAGCCATTTCAGGAACATCCGGGCATGTCCGAGACCCCTTGCCTCCGGCAGCGTTGCGACCTGCCCCACCAGCACATGATCATCGATATCGAACATGATCGTCGCCGTCGTGCTGCCCCGGTAGGTCATCACATGACTGACGCCATGCCGGCAGCGATGCGACGTATCCGTCAGCCACATCCCATAGTCGTCAAGATACGGGAACCCCGCCTGCAAGATGGCATACACGTCCGCCAGTGAAGGATTGAATTCGACAAATTCCTCTGCGGCAGCCGCCTGTGCATCCTCCCGCATCTCAAATGTCGTCCGCCGCAGGGAGCAATATTCCGGGAGCTTTTCGGCAAGTGCCGCCCGCACGGGCTCATTGCATTCCACCCGGAACGGCATGTGCATCCGCATGAACACGGCAAGCATGTCCGTCTCCTCCGGCAGGGCATCCACAATATAGACCGTACTGTTGAAGATCAGCAGGATCCCCTTTTCCAATGCATAAAAGCGGCAGAAAGGATACTCCAGCCCATAGGCACGGTAGTAGGAGTACATCTTGCGCCCCCGCCATGTCTGACGCAGCAGTTCGATATCCAGTTCTTCCGGTTCCCTGATCTGTTTCAGCGAATATTCTTCTCTCATAAGCGGTGCATCTTTCCGAGCATTGCCCTCGTCAGGGCAAGGCACTGTGTCATGTCGCTCTCCTGCGCCACACAGGACGGCGTATGCAGATAGCGGCATGGGACGGAGACGGCGATCGTTCGCACGCCGTCACGGCTGATGTGGACTGCGCCGGCATCGTTCCCGCCGGCAATGCGTGTCTTTGTCTGGCAGGGGATGCCGAGTGCCTCTGCCTCCGCAAAGGCAAGCGCATAGAGTTCCCGGTCATAGATCGTGCTTCTGTCCATGAACGACACCACAGGCCCCCCGCCAAGACGGCAGACGGCATCCGCACCGCTCACACCGTCAAGATCCGCCGCCGTGGTCGCCTCTAAGATCAGTGCATATTCCGGCGCAACGGAAAATGCCGCCGCACGGCTGCCCCGCAGCCCGATCTCCTCCTGCACGAAGAAACAGAACCATGTATCACAGGGGATGTCCTCTTTCAGCAGCGAGAGAAGCACCGCACAGCCAAAGCGGTCGTCGATCGCCTTCGCCGTGACCCTGCCGCCGCCGAGCGGTGTCCATGCCCCGCAGAAATACACCGGATCGCCCGGCGCAAGCTGCGGCGTTTCCGCATCTTCCGCACCGATGTCAAGGCGCAGCTCCTCCCATGCGGGACGCTTGTTCTTCTGCGCCGCCGTCAGTTTATGCACCGGCTCCGAGGAGATGACACCCACGCCCGCAGCGGTCTGCACCGCCCTGCCAAGCACGGCATCTGCCTCCACACCGCCCACCGGCGCAATGGTCATGCGCCCGTCCGGGTCGATGCCGGTGACGATCATCCCGACTTCATCCATGTGCGCACCGAGCAGCACCGTGTGCGCCGCAGCCGTCCGTCCTTTCTTATGGACAAGCAGATTCCCGAGACGGTCGGTGCGCTGTTCTATAATATCCGGACAGGCAGCGATCTGCTCCGTCAGATATGCCCGCACGGCATCCTCATTGCCGGAAATACCGCAGAGCTGTGTCAATGCCGCAAGCTGTGTGATCATCCTCTGCACCTCCTGAGATACGCTGCGATGAGTCTGCCGGTCAGCAGCACATCCTCCAGATCCACCACTTCGGCAGGCGTATGCATGTAGAAGATGGGGATGGATACCGTGCATGCACTGATGCCCGCACGGGTCACGGAAAAGCGGTCGGCATTCGTGCCCGTCGTACTGTTCATCACTTCATACTGCCACGGGATGTCCTCCGCCTCAGCAGCCTCCCGCAGTCCCTCCGACACCCGGCGGGACAGTGACGGAGAATAGCCGATCATCGGACCCTTTCCGGCGATGCCCGTCTCACTGCGTTTCCCGTCCCCGGCAAAGGAGACATCCACCGCAAGGGCAATGTCCGGGTCAGCAGCGTAGCCGCCGATGGCAGCCCCCCGCTCCCCGACTTCCTCCTGTGCCGAGAACAGCACCGTCACACGGCAGGGCAGTACCTCTCCCTGCAATTCCGAAAGTGCGCAGAGAATGGCAGCCATCCCGCTGCGGTCATCCACCGCCGGAGAGGTGAAGCGTCCGCCCGGCATCACAGCCGCCGTGCCGCAGAACGTCACACTGTCCCCCGGATGCAAAATGTCCCGCAGTTCCGCCGCACCATACCCCGTGTCGATGCGCACCTCATCCCATTTCTGCACCTGTTCCTCTCCATCCATCAGATGCGGCGGCGTGCAGCACAGCACGCCGGGGATGTCCTTCGTCCCGTGCAGCATGACACGCTGCGCCGGGAGCAGCCGCCGGTCGATCCCCCCGACATTGGCAGCCGTCACAAAACCGTCTTCCGTGACAGATGTCACGATCATCCCGATCTGGTCGATATGCGCATCGAGCAGCACATGCGGCGCATCCGGCGCATCGCTGCCAAAACTGCCGGTCACATTGCCATGCACACACCGGGCATCCGGGCAGTACTCCCGCAGCAAAGGGAGAACGGTCTGCACCGCCCTGTCCTCATTGCCGGAAATGCCGGACGCCCCGCAGAGGACGGTGAGCAGATCGGTGAGCTGGTTCCGGTTCATTCTGAAAGCTCCTTTACAAGTCGTTTGAAATGCTGCCCCCGTGCTTCAAAATTGGGATACCAGTCGAAGCTCGCACAGGCAGGGGAGAGGGTGACGATGTCGCCCTGCACGGCTTCCCGCTCAGCGATGGCGACTGCCTCCTCCATGGAATCCGCATGCAGAATGCGGATCTTCGCAGGGTCATAGTTCTTCGCCGATGTCACGGCTTTTTCGATCTTCTCCGCCGTCAGCCCCATGAGGATGAGCAGCTTCACACGCTCGCAGACCGTCTCCGCCATCGGCTCAAAGGGGATCTTTTTGTCATAACCGCCCGCAAGGACGATGATGCGCTGTGAGAAGGAGCGCAGCCCCGCAAGCACACGGGTAGGGCTTGTCGCAATGCTGTCATTGTACCACTTCACGCCATGCCGCTCCCGGACAAATTCGATACGATGCTCCACGCCACCGAATTCCTTGGCGACCTTCACAATGGCGTCGATCTCGCATGCCCCCCAGACTGCCGCAATGACGCCGAGGAAATTCTCCACATTGTGCATCCCCGGAATGCGGATGTCATCCATCTGCACGACCGGGATCACGACACCGTTTTCCGTGTAGCACAGCATGCCGTCCTCCCGCAGAAAGGCACCCCGTGCCGGCATCTCCCGGCGGGAGAACCAGCAGAGTTTTCCCCGCACGAGCGGCGCAAGTGCCCTCGTGCCGTCATTGTCAAGATTCAGCACCGTCCGGGAGAATGCATTCTGATGCGCAATGAGATGGATCTTGCAGTTCGTGTACTCCTCCATCGTCCCATGTACATCCAGATGATTCGGCGTGATGTTGGTGATGAGTGCCACATCGGGACTCCTGCGCATGGAGATGAGCTGAAAGCTCGAAAGCTCCACCACAGCGACATCCTCCTCCCGGATGCTCTCGATGAGCGGCAGCAGCGCACGCCCGATATTCCCGCCCTTATGTACGGTCTTGCCCGAAGCGGCGAGGATCTCCGCAATGAGGGTCGTAGAGGTGGATTTTCCGTCAGACCCCGTCACGGCATAGATGGGGCAGGGGCAGAGGTCGAAGAACACTTCCATTTCGGACGTGATGACGACACCCGCTTCCCGTGCGGCAGTGAGTGCCGGGTCATTGAAATACATGCCCGGCGTCCGAAATACTACATCAAACTCCGTGAGATGGGCAAGATAGTCCTCTCCGAGCAAAAATTCCGCCCCCATTGCGCCGAGCCTGTCATACGTCTCCCGGAACTGGTTCGCACTGCGCTTGTCGCAGACAGTGACGGAAATGCCCTTCTGCAAAAAGAGTGCGATGAGATCCGTATGGCTGACGCCCGTGCCGATAAAGGCAACACGTTTCTGCTTCATGCTCTCAAAAAATGACTGGATCTTATTCATGACAGCCTCCTGTAACGATGATATTGCCCTCTCCGGAGACATCCATTTGTCGAAAAGGGTAGTTTTCCGATGAACCCCACCCCTGCGCCCCTGTAATGCGCCGCACTTCCCCGGAGATGTTTCTGCCTGTTTCTATTATAGCAGATTGTCATGAAAAAATCAATGTTTTTCAAAAAAAATCAGAACACCTCCGCCATGGGAACGTACAAATGCAGCTGATCAGTTTTTTTGCTCCAGCTTTTTTTCCAAAAAAAGCTGGCAGGAGTCCAGAGGACAGCGTCCTCTGGTCGGCGCAGTGCCTGCGCTCCCGTGATGCCTCCCAATGCGGCTGCGCCGCAAAGGTCGGCGACGACGAAATCCCCTGCACGATGCCATTTTCAGGGGGTGAGTTCCAAAAACAGCATAGTATGCTGTTTTTTGGACGAGGGGGCACTTTTGGCAAAAAAGTGCCCCCTTCTCCCCCTTTTCCCGCACTATCCTATCCGCCCTTGCGGCGGATACGGCGGCAGCTTGCCGCTGGGGGAGGGGTTACAGTCAGAACCACAGCCACATGTTTGACAATTCCAAGAAACTATGCTATAATACCAATAGAAAAGAAAAACCACTCACAAAAGAAAAGAGGGACACCCCATGACAACGAATGAATACCGGCGCATGGTAGGCAAGCGGCGGCGTGACATCGCCCTGCTCATCCTGCTCTGCATCGTCCTGCTCTGTTCCATTATTGCGGTGATCCGCCGTATGCAGCAGGAGGATACCCCCCCGCCCGACAGCACACTGCTCTCCGTCACCGACCCGACGGATGCCGCAGTCACCATCCCGCCCGGCAGCACGCCCGCACAGACCACGCCCCCCGCTGACGTTCCAAGTGAGACCGTGCTGACTTCCACCACAGGTC
>CANQYC010000093.1 GCA_947627945.1 uncultured Clostridia bacterium | reverse complement strand
AAGGAATACGCCCTGTACCGGGGTCTCGACACTGGAGGCACTTGCCTGTCGGCTCTGCTGTGCGCCGCAGGTGCTGGCTGTCATGCATGCAAGGGAATCGCTGTTCTACAGTGCGCTGTTCCGGAACACGCAGGACGGGGCGGAGCAGACCGCACCGGATGCCCTGCGCAGTGCAGAGGAGATCCGTTCTCTGCTTGCCGGGCAGGGGGAGACGGTGCTGACCGGAGACGGTGCGGAGACCCTGCGGCAGCTCCTGCCGGAAATGCCCGGTCTGTACCCGGCACCGCCGGTGCTGCGGCTCCAGTCGGCAGCGGGCGTCTGCATGGCAGCCGCACGGCATGCCCCCGGCACGCCGGACACACTGACGGCAGCCTATTTACAGGCAGTGCAGATACAGAAGTGCAGAGAGAACTGATATAAGCAGGGCAAGAGAATAGGTATCATTATACAGAAGGGATATGGATTTATGATGATCGCAATTGGCTGTGACCATGCAGCAGTGGAACTGAAAAACGCCATTCTGGCACACCTTGAGGAACGGGGCATCCCCTTTGCCGACCTTGGCATGGAGGGAGACTATCCGGTCATGGCGGAGGCTGTCTGCCGGAAGATCACTTCCGGGGAGGCATCGTGCGGCATCCTGCTCTGCGGGACAGGCATCGGCATGAGCATGGCGGCGAACAAGATCCGGGGCATCCGGGCAGCCGCATGCAGTGACGGCTATTCCGCACGGTACACCAGACTGCACAACGATGCGAATGTGCTGTGTATGGGTGCAAGGGTCATCGGCTCAGGTCTTGCGCTGGAACTGACAGACATCTTTCTGGATACGCCGTTCGAGGGCGGCAGACACCAGCGGCGTGTTGACCTGATCAAGGCACTGGAGAACTAAAGCTGCGTCTGCCGCAGGCAGCGGCGTGATGCCCGTTCCAGATATCAACCGGAAAGACAGCCTTTCCGGAATTTCCCGAGGAGGAACTATCTATGGCAAACTTACATGTGATCGACCATCCGCTGATCCAGCATAAGATCTCGCTCATGCGTGACAAGAACACCGGGACAAAGGAATTCCGGGAGCTGGTCTCGGAGACGGCAATGCTCATCTGTTATGAGGCGACCCGTGATCTGCCGCTCAAGACGATCGAAATGGAAACACCGCTCTGTATGGCACGGACAAAGATCGTCTCCGGGCACAAGCTGGCATTTGTGCCGGTGCTGCGTGCGGGACTTGGCATGATCGAGGGCGTGACCTCTCTGGTGCCGGCTGCAAAGATCGGACATATCGGGCTGTTCCGTGACCCGCAGACGCACGAATCCGTCAAATACTACTGCAAACTTCCCGATGACATCGCCGAGCGGGATGTCATTCTGGTCGATCCGATGCTGGCGACCGGCAATACGGCATGCGCCGCCATCACGGAGCTGAAGCGGCTCGGTGTGAAGAATATCAAATTCATGTGTATCATCAGCGCACCGGAGGGTGCTGCACGCATCATCCAGCAGCATCCGGATGTGGACATTTACTGCGGCACAATGGACGAAGGGCTCAATGATGACAAGTACATCGTCCCGGGTCTCGGTGATGCCGGTGACAGGATCTTTGGTACAAAATAACGCAAGATCACATACAGGAGGCTACTATCATGAAGCATTTATTTACATCCGAATCTGTCACGGAGGGACATCCGGATAAGATCTGCGATCAGATCTCCGATGCAGTGCTGGATGCCATTCTGGCGCAGGATCCGTTTGCCCGTGTGGCATGCGAAACGGCAGTCACAACGGGTATGGTACTGTGCATGGGTGAGATCTCCACGACTGCCAAGGTGGACATTGCCCATATCGCACGTCAGGTCGTGGTGGACATCGGCTATGACCGTGCAAAGTTCGGTTTTGATGGACACACATGCAGCGTGCTGACTGCCATAGATGAGCAGTCGCCGGACATTGCCCGTGGCGTGAATGAATCCTGCGACAGCAGCGATGCGCCGGAGACGGGTGCGGGCGATCAGGGACTGATGTTCGGGTACGCCTGCAATGAGACGCCGGAGCTGATGCCGCTGCCGATCTCGCTGGCGCACAAGCTCGCCATCCGCCTGACAGAGGTGCGCAAGGACGGCACCCTGCGCTATCTGCGCCCGGACGGCAAGACGCAGGTCACCGTGCAGTACGATGAGGACGGCAAGCCGGAGCGTGTGGATACGATCGTCGTCTCCACACAGCATGCGGCAGATATTTCCACGGAACAGGTGCGGGAGGACATCCGGGAACTGGTCGTAGATGCGGTCATCCCGGCGGATCTGATGGATGCGCAGACGAAGGTCTTTATCAACCCGACCGGACGTTTTGTTGTCGGCGGACCGCAGGGGGATGCGGGTCTGACCGGACGGAAGATCATTGTCGACACCTACGGCGGCAGTGCCCGTCACGGCGGCGGTGCGTTCTCCGGCAAGGATCCGACCAAGGTCGACAGAAGCGCAGCCTATGCGGCACGCTACATAGCGAAGAACATTGTCGCTGCGGGACTTGCGCAGCGGTGTGAGATCCAGCTTGCCTATGCCATCGGCGTGGCACATCCGGTCTCCGTGCGGGTGGATACATTTGGCACGGGGAAAGTCCCGGAGGAGAAGCTGGCAGCAGCGATCAGGGACATTTTCGATCTGACGCCGGACGGGATCATAGAGATGCTCGATCTGCGCCGTCCGCAGTACCGCAAGGTGGCTGCTTACGGGCATTTCGGACGTGAGAACCTGAATGTGGCATGGGAACGCACGGATAAGGTGCAGGCATTGCAGCAGGCAGTCGGCTGCACGAAAGAATGAGTGCTTTGCCATTATGACAGCAAGCCCCCTCCCGGGATATGGGAGGGGGCTGTTTCGCACCAAAGTGCGGCGGCAAAACGAACTCCCCTGAACGGCAAAGTCATACAGGGGAGGGGGCAGATACTGCCTTTCAGCGTTCCCGAGGTGATTCGAACACCCGACCTACCGCTTAGGAGGCGGTCGCTCTATCCAGCTGAGCTACGGAAACAACATCTTTATTATACCATACCGGAGAGGAAAAAGCAAGGGGTTTTTGAAAAAAATACGGATGGACATGCCCATGTCTGCCGGAAGATTGACTTTCTGCCGCATCTGTGGTATAATACAACTATCACATGCAAGCACGGAGGACATATGAACGACACATACACAGCCGGGGAATGCTTTGGGCTTTCGTGGATCGGCAAACAGCAAGCCATCGCAGACGCTGCCTCACCGCCATGCGGGAGCCTGCGGGAGGAGCCAAACAAGGGACTGCATCCGGATACGACAGAGAATCTCTACCTTGAGGGCGACTGCCTCGATGTCATGAAACTGCTCCGGCACGACTACAGGAGCCGCATCAAAATGATCTACATGGATCCGCCCTATAACACCGGCAGTGAGCTGGTCTACCGTGATCACTTCCGGCAGCAGGGAGAAACCGACAGTGCCGGACGGCTGCACTCTGCATGGTGCAGCATGATGTACAGCCGCCTGATCCCCGCAAGGGAACTGCTGTCGGAGGATGGGGTGCTGTTCATCAGCATCGGGGAACAGGAGCTGCACACGCTGACCTGTCTGTGCGATGAGGTGTTCCGCCCGGAAAACCGCCTTGCCCTGTTCTGCCGTGTGACCAAGAGATCAAGCAACAGCGGGGAACATTTCTCCCCCTGTGTGGACTATGTGCTGATCTATGCGAAAGATGCCGCCAAGGTGCCGCCCTACTGCATCGGTCTGCCGGAGGAGATCGCCTCCCGGTATAAAAAGCGGGATGCGCACTATGCGGAACGGGGACCGTATCAGGAAGTCAGTCTCTACATGTCTGCCCTCAAACACGGCGGTTCCCGCTATCCGATCCGCTGCCCGGACGGCAGCCATGTCATTCCCCCGGAGGGCAAGCCATGGCGGTGGAATGCGCAGACGTTGCTGCGGGGACTGGCAGAGGATCGCATCATTTTCAAGCGTTCCCACCGCAGTCCGCTGCTCGATGCCGACACAGGCGGGCGTGCCGGGTGGAACATCTACACGAAAATGTACCTGCGGGAGCGTACCGGAGCCGGACTGCATCCGAAGAATTTCAGCGATGCCTTTCAGAACACACAGGCATCTCATGAACTGCGGCGGCTCGGCATCCCCTTCGACTTTGCCAAACCGGTCAGCCTGCTTGCTTATTTCGTCCAGCTCCAGACCGCCGGGGAGGATATCATACTGGATTGTTTTTCCGGTTCTGCCACCACTGCCCATGCCGTGATGCAGAGCAATGCGCAGGACGGCGGCAGGCGGCGGTTTTTCATGATCCAGATACCGGAGAAAACGAGACCCGGCAGCCGTGCCTGTAGGGAGGGCTTTTCCGATATCTGTGAGATCGGCAGGGAGCGGATCCGCAGGGCAGGGGACGCTCTGCGCCGGTCACATCCCGATGCTGTGCTGGATACCGGATTCCGGGTGCTGCGCCACGCAGTGGAAAAGGCTTGATACAGAACATCCTGTATCAAGCCTTTTTTCATGTGTTATCCTTGTAATACAGCCTGCAATGGCAGTAGCCCTCAAAGTCCGGATCCTGGATCTGCTCACGGAATTCCCGGCACATGCACCGGTTGTCCTCTGTTCTGGCAAGGCGGCAGGGACAGTAGCCGCCTGTGCGCCGGAGTCCCTCCCGGATCGACTCGACCATTGCCTTGTCCTCATTCAGCCTGACCATAGCTCTCTGCCCCATGTGCCTGAAACAGCCCCAGCAGCTCCTGTGCCTGCCGCAGTCCGACAACGGTCTCGAGTAGTTTTCCCTCCCGGAAAAGGATCATTGTCGGTATGATGTCGATCCCGAAACGCTGCGCCAGCTCACCGTATTCATCCACATTGACTTTCCCGATGCGCAGTGCGGGGTACTGCTCCGAAAGGGCATGCAGCACCTTGCCCTGCATCATGCACGGCGCACACCATTCTGCCCAGAAATCCACTAAAATTGGCGTTTTATCAGATATGGCAGTATCAAACGTATCCTTTGTCAGTGTTGTGATCATATTCATCCCTCCGTAGCTGTGGTGGTAGTTTCTGCCGCAGTGCCCTCTGCCGCTGCGGCATCTTCCGTTGCCGTGGTGTCATCGCTTTCTGTGGTCGGTTCTTCCCCCATGCCGGTGATCTCAAAGGTGACCTCCACCGTCGTCCATGAACCGAAGTTCTCCGGTTCGATGATCTGCGGGGAATAGTCATCAATATCCGCAACGGCGGGCGTGTCCGTGTTGTTGTCCTTGTAGAGGTAGCCCTCCTCCGAACGTGCATCCCCGCCGGGTCTGTCCACCCATTTGTTGTAGATGTTGGAACGGATGGCACCATCCTCGTTGTTGGTGTAGCCCTTGGCTTTCAGTGCGATCGGTTCGCCGTTGACTGCGATCTGCCGGATATTGATCACCGCATCCGGGCAGACCGTCTCCCCGTCCTTGATGATCACGGCAGCAAAATCAATGCCGGACGGGATGCAGGAGGCGTCATTGACATCCTCAGTCGTTTCATAACGGAAGCCATTGGTGTCTGCAGTCACGCTGACCGTATACATCCCGTTGCCCTTGATCTCGGCAACACCTGCCTGATAGGAGAGCATGGTCGGCTTTTCCGCATCGGAGATCGTCCCCCAGTACTGGATCCACCACTTGCTGTCCACGATGGCAAGGTATGCCTCGCCCGGCTTGGCTTCCACCATTTCCTCAAGTTCCGGCGGCTGTGCGGCATCCTCGCTTTCCTCGCTGCCGGATGCGTTAGCCGTATCGGCGGCAGAGGTGGTGTCCTCCGGCTGGGAGGGATCTGTCTCCTGTTTGCTGCACCCTGCGGCAATGCAGCAGGTCATGAGTGCTGCCGTCAGACAGCCCAGATATTTCAGAATCTGCATGATACATCCTCATTTCCTGTAAGTGTCCGAAATGCTATATACACTTATATGGTACACGATTTTTTCAAAAAGTGCAATTGGCAGAATGACTAATTTTTTCGCAGGATCACTGCTGATTTTCGGCAGAATAAACGAGGCTCTTTCATCCTTCCTCCAGTTCGACCAGCTCCGCAAAACATGCCTCCGAACGATCCCTTGCCGCCTGAAGACTGTTGCAGATCTCCTGCATCTTCTGATAATCCGAGCAGATGTCCGGCTGTGTGAGCTGCGTTTCCAGTTCGGCGATCTGTGTTTCGAGGGCTTCTATCTCGTTTTCCAGTTCCCGCATCCTGCTGCGTCTGGCGGCATCCGCACTGCGCTGCGCCTTGGAACGGTGGGCAGCAGGGGCGGCTTTCCGTGGCACACTGCGCTGCATCTCCGCAGCGGCGGCAGCCTCTTTGGCACGTTCTTCCTGATACTGTTCAAAGCCGAAAGGATACTGCCGGATGCCCTCCGGCGTCAGTTCGAGCAGGCGTGTTGCCAGTTTTTTCAGAAAATACCGGTCATGTGAAACGAACAGCAGCGTGCCGGTGTAGTTGTCAAGTGCTTCCTCAAGTATCTCTTTCATGGGCAGATCGAGATGGTTGGTCGGTTCATCGAGCAGCATGACATTGGCATGTTCGAGCATCAGCAGCGCAAAGCAGACCCGGGCACGTTCTCCGCCGCTGAGGGCAGAGATGGGCTTGAATACATCCTCTCCGGTGATGCGCACCTGTCCGAGGATGTTCCGTATCTCCACATCGAGCATTGCCGGGAAGCGTTCGTGCAGCTCGTCCATGACCTGATTATCGGGGTCAAGGTTGGCACTCTCCTGATCGAAGTAGGCGAGCCGGACATTCTTGTTGAACCGCATCCGCCCCTCATGCGGCAGGATCCCCAGTATCTCTTTGAGAAGCGTGGACTTGCCGATGCCGTTGGGTCCGATGATGCCGATCTTCTCGCCCCTGCGCACCGCAAAGGCGATCTCCCGCAGCAGTGTCTTTCGTGCGGCACCCTCGCCGACAGAAATATCCGCATCCTGCACTTCGAGTACATCGAGCGGCGGTTCCGTCTCATAGGTAAAGCTGAGCGATGCACGTTTCCGGTGGGTGACGGGCTTCTCGATACGTTCCATTTTGTCAAGCTGTTTCTGGCGGCTCTTGGCACTTTTGGAGGTAGATGCCCTTGCCATGTTGCGGGCGACATAGTCCTCCAGTTTGGCGATCTCCTTCTGCTGGAGCGCATACTCCTTTTCCTGACGTTCCACGGCGGCAGCTTTCTGGACGGTATAGGCGGTATAGTTGCCCTTGTACCGTGTCAGGCGTCCGTTTTCGATCTCGCAGACCGAACTGCACAGCCTGTCCAGAAAATACCGGTCATGCGAGACAATGAGCTTGGCACAGCGGCTCCCCCTCAGATAGTCTTCCAGCCACTGGATGGTATCAAAATCGAGATGGTTGGTCGGCTCATCAAGGATCAGCAGATCCGGCGCACCGAGCAGCAGTTTTGCAATGGCAAGGCGTGTTTTTTCGCCGCCGCTGAAACCGGACACCGTGCGGTGATAGTCCTCCGGCGTGAAGTGCATGCCCGACAGCACATACCGGATATTCACGTCGATCTCATACCCGCCGTTCACCTCGAACCATGACATCAGCCTGTCATATTCTTCCGCTGCTGCCGGATCTTCGTGCAGCCTTGTTTCGAGCTGATGCACACGTTCCTGCGCATCAAGGAGCTTCTGGAAGACGCTGTGCATTTCCTCCCAGACGGTCTTTTCGGAGTCCAGTGCCGCCGACTGTGCCAGATAGCCGACAGAGACGGCATTTCCCCGGATGATCTGCCCGTCTCCTTCCTGCAAATGATCCGGCAGGATCTCCCCGAGCAGGAGCCGCAGCAGAGTGGACTTGCCGCATCCGTTGGCACCGACCAGACCGATGCTGTCATTCGGCTCGATCGAAAGATTGATGTCCCGGAGCAGAGGCGTACCGTTGTAGACTTTATTGACATTGACTGCCCTGAGCAGCATAGCATCACCTCATTGTAGTTCTGATAGCCTTATTTTATTATATCAGAAAAAGCTGCTGCTGTCAAATTGTATGCGATATGCTGTGGCGCAGTGCCTGCGCTCCCGAGATGCCTCCCAATGCCGTCTGCGACGGCAAAGGTCGGCGCAGTCATTGCACCTGCCAATGGGGGTGCAGGGGGCGAAGCCCCCTGCAATATAGCCCCCTCCCCTTCAGGGGAGGGGGTTGGGGAAGGGGTCAACAG
>CANQYC010000092.1 GCA_947627945.1 uncultured Clostridia bacterium | reverse complement strand
GCTGCCGGAGAATATGGTCATGCCCGTTGCCGGCAGGTGCGGCATCCCGGTGCATACCCGTGGCAATTCCCTGACAAAACCGCAGCGGAGCCGCATCTGCGGTGTGCTGAAAGATGTGTCCTTCACCGTCCGTGGCACCCGTCCGATGGCGGAGGGGCTTGTCACAAGAGGCGGCGTGCTGTGCCGTGAGGTGGAGCCGAAAACCATGGCATCCAAGCTCGTAAAGGGGCTGTATTTTGCCGGGGAAGTACTCGACTGCGACGGCTACACCGGCGGCTTCAATTTGCAGATCGCATGGGCGACCGGCTATGCTGCGGCACATGCGCTGCACAAGTAAGGCATGCCATATAGCTACATAAAAGGAGATATGAACATGAAAACGATAAACATTGCCATTGACGGACCAAGCGGTGCCGGCAAGAGCAGCATCGCCCGGACAGTCGCCGAGGAACTTGGCTTCATCCATGTGGACACCGGTGCCATGTACCGTGCGGTCGGACTGTATGCCATCCGGCATGACTGTCTGGAGCCGGCGCAGCTCATCCCGCAGCTTGAGGACATCACCATCGAGCTGAAATTCATCGGCGGCGCACAGCGTGTGATGCTCTGCGGCGAGGATGTGAGCGACCATATCCGCACACCAGAGGTCTCCATGGCAGCATCCCGTGTCTCCGCCATTCCCGAAGTGCGGGAGCATCTGCTGGATCTCCAGAAGCGCATCGCCGCCGAGAACAACATCCTCATGGACGGCAGGGACATTGGTTCGGTCATTTTGCCGCATGCGGATCTGAAGATCTTTCTGACGGCATCGGATGAGGAACGTGCCAGCCGCCGTTATCTCGAACTGCGTGAAAAGCCCGGCTGCCCCTCCTATGAGGAGGTGCTTGCCGATATCCGGCAGCGGGATGACAATGACATGCACCGGGCGACAGCACCGCTGCGTCAGGCAGAGGATGCCGTACTGGTGGATACCACCAATATGGGATTCCACGAGGTCGTGGCACATATTACCGCCATGATCCGGGAGATCATGGACTGAGCAAAGGGTGAGTGGGAATGTATTATGTGGTCGTTTTTCTCGTCAGGATCGCCATGCATATCTGGTTTGACCTGCGCTTTGAGGGAAAGGAACATGTCCCCCGTGACAGGGCATGCATCTTTGCCTCGAATCACCGGAGCTATGCCGACCCCGTGCTGGTGACGCTCGGCGGGCATGGGCGTTTCAGTTTCATGGCAAAGTCCGAGCTGTTCAAAAATCCCCTCTTTTCGGCACTGATCCGCTGGCTGGGTGCCTTTCCCGTGGAACGGGGCAAGGGCGATACCGCCGCCATCGACAAGGCGATCGGGAATGTGAAGCGTGGCATCAATCTGCTGATCTTTCCGGAGGGTACCCGCAGCAAGGACGGCACAGTCGGCAGGGGAAAAGCCGGCGTGGCACTCATCGCTGCCCGTGCGGGTGCGGATGTGATCCCGGTCGGGATCAATTTCAAGGGGAAGCTCCACTTCCGCAGCCGCATCGTCGTGCGCATCGGGGAGCCCATCCCTGCGGCATCGCTTGCCTTGGAGGAGGGGCTGTCGGACAGGGAACTGCTGCGGAGCCTGAAGAAACATGTCATGCCGCCGATCATGGACGGCATCCGCTCACTTGTGGACGCACCGGCTCTTCCGGTGCAGACGGAGGAATAGAGAATGGCAAGTATTACCGTTTCCAGATCTGCGGGCTTCTGCTTCGGTGTGAACCGTGCAGTCCAGATGGTTTACAAGGCACTGGATGAGGGAAAGCCGGTCGCTACCCTCGGTCCCATCATCCATAATACGGACGTGGTCAATGACATGGTCGCACGGGGCGCACGCATTATTCAGGATGTCAGTGAGCTGTGCCCGGGGGAGTATGTCGTCATACGCTCCCACGGCGTGGGCAGAAAGGTCTACGAGGAGATCGCCGCCCGGGGGAATCCGGTCATTGATGCGACCTGTCCTTTCGTGGCACGGATCCACAAGATCGCTGCCGAGAAAACGAAGGAGGGATACTTCATCCTCATCGCCGGGGATGAGAACCATCCGGAGGTACAGGGGATAGTTGGTCATTGTGACGAAAATTATTTTGTTTTCCGGGATGAATTTGTGCTAAAAGCTTTTTTTGAAAAAAATACTGAAAAAAAGCTTGCAATTATCTCTCAGACAACGTATAATAATATAATATGGGGAGAGTGTTTAAAGGTTCTTCCTGAAGATGATCCGGAAATCGTTGTGTTTGACACGATCTGTACTGCGACCGAACAGAGGCAGACGGATACGGCGGAGCTGGCAGCGGCTTCTGACCTGATGATCGTCATCGGCGGAAGGCATAGTTCCAATACAGTAAAGCTGTCAGATATCTGTTCGGGCTATTGCAGGACGTACCATATTGAAAATGTGGACGAGCTTGACACTTTGGACCTGTCCAATGCCGAGAAAATCGGCATTACTGCTGGTGCTTCCACACCGGCGCATATTATTAAGGAGGTAGTTACCGCTATGGAAGAAATTCTGAAGGAGAATTCAGAGGAGGAGATCGATTTTGCACAGGCGATCGATGAGACCTTCAAGAAATTACATACGGGGGCAAGGGTCAAGGGTACCGTCATGGCTGTCAACAACAGCGAGGTCATTGTAGACCTCGGTGCAAAGCAGACCGGTACCGTGCCGGCGTCGGAGCTGTCCAACGATCCGTCGAAGAAGCCAGCAGATCTGGTTTCCGTCGGGGATGAGCTGGAGCTGATCGTCATCAAGGTGAGCGATCAGGACGGCATGGCAACTTTGTCCAAGAAGCGTGTTGACGAGCAGGCTGGGCTGGAGACAGTCACGGCTGCCAAGGAGAACGGCACTGTTCTCGAGGCAGCTGTCAGCGGCGTTGTCAAGGGCGGCGTAAATGTATTCTACGAGGGCGTTCGTGTGTTCATCCCGGCATCTCAGACAGGTCTGCCGAGAGATGCAGCACTTGACGGTCTCAAGGGCAAGACGGTGAAGTTCATCGTCATCGAGGCACCGGAGCGCAGAAAGAGCGCAGTCGGTTCCATCAAGGCAGTGGTACGCAAGGAGAAGGAAGCTGCCAAGGCGAAGTTCTGGGAAACTGCCGAGATCGGCAAGGAGTACGAGGGCGAGGTCAAGTCTCTGACCAGCTACGGTGCTTTTGTGGATCTGGGCGGCATTGACGGCATGGTGCATATCTCCGAGCTGTCATGGAACCGCATCAAGCATCCGAATCAGGTCGTTTCTGTCGGGGATGTCCTGAAGGTATACATCAAGGATCTCGACAAGGAGAATGACCGCATTTCACTCGGCTACAAAAAGGCAGAGGACAATCCGTGGGAGAAGTTCAAAGCCAACTACGAGATCGGTGATGTGGTGGATGCCAAGATCGTTTCCATTACTTCCTTCGGCGCATTTGCCCAGATCATTGAGGGCGTAGACGGACTGATCCATATTTCTCAGCTGGCTGACCGCCGTGTGGAGAATGTGCGTGATGTCGTTTCCGTCGGTGATGAGGTACGGGTAAAGATCACAAACATCGACATGGACAGCAAGCGCATTTCCCTTTCCATCAGAGAGGTGCTTGACGAGGCTGACTATGATGACGATGAGGATGACGAGTACGAGGATGAGGAATAAGTAATCCGGATCGCTCCCCCAACCGGGAGCGATCCGTTTATCCGTATCACGAACCAAACAGATCTGAGCGCAGAGAAGGAGGCACAGGCTTTGGATTCTGCAACGATTCGCAACTTCTGTATCATTGCCCACATCGACCATGGAAAATCTACCCTTGCTGACCGTATTTTGGAACTGACACAGGCGGTCTCCGAGCGTGAGAAGGAACAGCAGATCTTAGATAATATGGAACTGGAACGGGAACGGGGCATCACCATCAAGGCGAGAGCTGTCCGCCTGAAATACCATGCAATGGATGGAAAGGACTATGTGTTCCACCTCATCGACACGCCCGGACATGTGGACTTCAATTACGAAGTCTCCCGTTCTTTGGCGGCATGTGAGGGTGCCATCCTGATCGTGGATGCCTCTCAGGGCATCGAGGCACAGACGCTTGCCAATACCTACCTTGCCATTGAACATGACCTTGAGGTCGTGCCGGTGGTGAACAAGATCGACCTGCCGTCTGCACAGCCGGATAAGGTCTGTCAGGAGGTGGAGGATGTCATCGGCATCCCTGCACTGGATGCACCCCGCATCTCCGCAAAGCTCGGAACAAATATAAAAGAGGTGCTGGAACGCATCGTCAAGGATATCCCTGCCCCCAAGGGGGATGCATCCGCCCCGCTGAAAGCACTGATCTTTGACAGCTACTATGACTCCTATAAGGGCGTCATTATCTATGTCCGTGTCAAGGAGGGCACTGTCCGGAACGGGGACGTGATCCGGCTGATGTCGACCGGTGCGGAATTTACAGTGACAGAGACCGGCTACATGACGACCGACCAGCTTGTCAATACCGGTGAGCTGGCAGCAGGGGAGGTGGGCTACATCGCCGCCTCGATCAAGAGCATCGGCGATACACAGGTGGGCGATACGGTCACATTGGCAGACAACCCCTGCGAGGAGGCACTGCCGGGCTACCGCAAGGTCAACCCGATGGTGTTTTCCGGCATCTATCCGGCAGATGGTGCCCGCTACGGCGACCTGCGGGATGCACTGGAGAAATTGCAGCTCAACGATGCCGCACTCTCTTTTGAACCGGAGACATCTGTGGCACTGGGCTTCGGCTTCCGCTGCGGATTTCTGGGACTGCTGCACATGGAGATCATTCAGGAGCGTCTCGAACGGGAATACAATCTCGATCTCATCACCACGGCACCGAGCGTTATCTATAAGGTCACAATGACGGACGGCACGGTGCAGTATATCGACAACCCCACAAATTTCCCCGATCCCTCCCTGATGATGCAGGCAGAGGAACCGGTGGTGAAGGCGGACATTCTGGTGCCTTCGGAATTTGTCGGCAACGTCATGGAACTGTGTCAGGACAGACGGGGTACGTTCAAGGACATGCAGTATCTCGATGATACCCGTGTCACGCTGAAATACGAGCTGCCGCTCAATGAGATCGTGTATGATTTCTTTGATGCGCTCAAGTCACGGTCACGGGGCTATGCCTCGTTTGACTATGAGCTGATGGGCTATGTGCCGTCGAAGCTGGTGAAACTCGATATTCTGCTCAACGGGGACGTTGTGGATGCGCTGTCCTTTATCATCCATGCGGACAAGGCATATGCGAGAGCAAGGAAGATCGCAGAGAAGCTGAAAGAAAACATTCCCCGGCAGCTCTTTGAAGTGCCCATTCAGGCAGCCATCGGCGGGAAGATCATCGCCCGTGAGACCGTCAAGGCAATGCGCAAGGATGTGCTGGCAAAGTGCTACGGCGGCGACATCACCCGGAAGAAGAAGCTGCTCGAAAAGCAGAAAGAGGGCAAAAAGCGGATGCGTCAGCTCGGTACGGTCGAGGTGCCGCAGGAGGCATTTATGAGCGTACTCAAGCTCGACGAATAGGAGGCTGCATATGAAAAGATTCACCTGCCCGCACTGCGGGGAACCGTCATTCACACCGCTGCAGAAAGCACTTGCCGGATCGCTGCGCAGCCGGGGAAAACCCTGCCCGCACTGCGGCAAACGCTGCTGCAACAGTATGGCGTCGATCTATTTTTCCACTGTGGTCAGCCTGATCGCATTTGTGTCCATCATGGCGATCTATCTTCTGTCTGACAACAGTCTGCCGTATATCCTGATAATGGCTGCCATCATCGCCGGCAGTCTGCTGCTGAACTTCCTGTTCAACATGTTTTTCGGAAAACTGGTCCAGCCGATACGGATCATGAACTGATGACCGGGATCTATCTGCATATCCCGTTTTGTGCTGTGAAATGCCCCTATTGTGACTTCTTCTCGTCTGTCTGGCACAGGGAGACGGCAGATGCCTATATAGGGGCGATCGTCCGCAATCTTGCCGCATATGAACTGTGGGACACGGTGGATTCGGTGTATTTCGGCGGCGGTACGCCGTCTCTGCTGTCCGTGTCACAGATCGCACGGGTACTCGATGCCTGTGCAGCGCATCTGCATCTGTCTGACGATGCGGAGATCACGCTCGAGATGAACCCCGCCGGGGAGCGTGCAGCCTACCTGCGGGAGCTGCGTGCGGCGGGAGTGAACCGGCTTTCTGTGGGGACACAGAGCTTTTCGGATGCACAGCTCCGCCTGCTCGGACGCCGCCACACGGCGCAGGACGGACAGAATGCCATCCTGACAGCCTATGCGCAGGGGTTCCAGAACATCTCCTGTGACCTGATGCTTGCCTGTCCGGCGCAGACGGAGGAGGTGCTTGGGGAAACGCTGGAGACGCTCGCACAGCTCCCGGTCACGCATGTATCGGCGTATCTGCTGCAGGTCGAGCCGGGCACGCCGCTTTCACGGGATCAGGCACTGCTGTCACAGTGTCCGGATGATGATGCGGCAGCCGGGCTGTATTTGCAGACCGTGCGGACACTGGCATCTTTTGGACTGCATCAGTATGAGATCTCCAGTTTTGCACGGAAAGGCTATGAAAGCCGTCACAATCTGAAATACTGGCACTGTGAGCCATATCTTGGCATCGGGGCAGGGGCGCATTCCTGTCTGGGGAGACGGCGGTTCTGCGTGCCGAAGGACATCGCTGCCTTCTGTGCAGCACCGGTGCAGACGGAGGACACGCTTTGTGAAGCCGCACCGGAGGATCGTATCCTGCTGGGGCTGCGGCTGTCGGAGGGCATCCCGCTTTCGTGGCTGAGTGCAGCGGCGCAAAAAAAGCTCCCTGCCCTCGCAGGGGCAGGGTATCTGACCTGTTCCGGAGAACGTGTCGCCCTCACACCGGAGGGATCTGCGGTATCCAATGCTGTGATCGCAGCTTTGCTGGTGTGATACCTCATCACTTGACATTTTGCGGTAAGTATAGTATAATGGTAACAGCCGCTTCGCAGCAAGGAGCTAATTCAATCGGAAAGAAGGAATTTCAAGTCATGAACAACAGTGAAAAGAGCATGGACAGGATCGTAGATCTCTGTAAATCCAGAGGTTTTGTATATGCAGGATCCGAAATCTACGGAGGACTTGCCAATACATGGGACTATGGTCCCCTCGGCGTGGAGCTGAAGGACAACATCAAGCGTGCATGGCGCAAAAAATTCATACAGGAGTGTCCCTATAATGTCGGGCTTGACAGTGCCATCCTCATGAACCCGGAGACTTGGGTCGCCTCCGGTCACCTTGGCGGCTTCTCGGATCCGCTCATGGACTGCCGTGCCTGCAAAACACGGCACAGGGCAGATGATCTCATCGAGGCATTTGACGGCACCAACCCCGCAGGCTGGAGCAATGAGCAGATGATGCAGTATATCCGTGACAAGGCGATCCCCTGTCCCGCCTGCGGCAAGACGGATTTCACAGACATCCGTCAGTTCAACCTGATGTTCAAGACGTTTCAGGGCGTGACAGAGGACTCCCGGTCTGAGCTGTATCTGCGTCCGGAGACTGCACAGGGCATTTTTGTCAACTTCCAGAATATCCAGCGCACCACACGCAAAAAGCTTCCCTTTGGTGTCGCACAGGTCGGAAAGTCTTTCCGGAATGAGATCACACCCGGCAACTTCATCTTCCGTGTGCGGGAATTCGAGCAGATGGAGCTGGAATTCTTCTGCAAACCGGGGACAGATCTCGAATGGTTCCAGTACTGGCGCAGCTACTGCCGGGAGTTCCTCCTTGGGCTGGGTATCCGGGAGGAGAACCTGCGTCTGCGTGACCATGACCCGGAGGAACTGTGCTTCTATTCCAAGGCGACAACGGACTTTGAGTACCGGTTCCCGTTCGGCTGGGGCGAGCTGTGGGGCATTGCGGACAGAACGGATTATGACCTGACGCAGCACCAGACACATTCCGGCAAATCTATGGAATACTTTGATCCGGAGACCAATACGAAATATATCCCCTATGTCATTGAGCCGTCCCTCGGTGTGGAGCGTCTGTTCCTGTCCATCGTGACGGAGGCATACGATGAGGAGATCGTGGATGCGGAAAAGCAGGATACCCGTGTCGTGATGCATCTGCATCCAGTGCTGGCACCGTTCAAGGCGGCTGTCCTGCCGCTGTCGAAGAAGCTCTCTCCCGAAGCACAGGAGATCTTTGCACAGCTCTCAAAGAGATGGATGATCGACTTTGACGATACCGGTTCGATCGGCAAACGTTACCGCCGGCAGGATGAGATCGGTACGCCGTTCTGCATCACCTATGATTTTGAGACGAAGGAGTCTGACGGCTGCGTGACTGTCCGTGACAGAGACAGCATGGAGCAGGTGCGGATGCCCATTGCCGAGCTGGAAGG
>CANQYC010000091.1 GCA_947627945.1 uncultured Clostridia bacterium | reverse complement strand
TTCGTATGCGTGATGTTGATGAAGCTCAGCAGAGGATCGTCGGCATTATACGGAGATCGCACCTTACCTGACCGCAGGCAAGACCCTTGCCTTTGCGCACGGCTTCAATATCCACTTCGGCTGCATCGTTCCGCCGAAGGATGTGAACGTTATCATGATCGCTCCGAAGGGACCCGGTCATACGGTACGTTCCGAGTATCAGGCTGAAAAGGGTGTTCCCTGCCTGATCGCAGTACAGCAGGATGCCACCGGCGACGCACAGGACATCGGTCTGGCATATGCCGCAGGTATCGGCGGCAGCCGTGCCGGCGTACTGGAAACGACATTCAGGACAGAGACCGAGACCGACCTGTTCGGCGAACAGGCAGTCCTCTGCGGCGGTGTATGCGCACTGATGCAGGCAGGTTTCGAGACGCTCGTAGAGGCAGGCTATGACCCGAGAAATGCTTACTTCGAGTGCATCCATGAGATGAAGCTGATCGTTGACCTGATCTACCAGAGCGGCTTTGCCGGCATGCGGTATTCCATCTCCAACACCGCAGAGTACGGCGACTATGTAACTGGTCCCAAGCTCATCACCGAGGATACCAAGAAGGCAATGAAGAAGGTGCTGTCCGACATTCAGGACGGTACATTCGCCAAGGAGTTCCTGCTCGACATGTCCGATGCAGGCAATCAGGTACACTTCAAGGCAATGCGGAAGCTCCATGCCGAGCATCCGTCCGAGGTCGTCGGCGAGGAGATCCGCAAGCTCTACAGCTGGAACGGTGAGGACAAGCTCATCAACAACTAAGCCCGGAACCGTCATATTGTACTGCCCCCCTTCGGGGGGGCGGTTTTTGCAGGAGGATCGAAAATGGGACTGATCGCTGATCTCCGAAAGCGGCTCTCCGGACGCACTGCCTCCGCAGAAAGCGATCCGGTCAGCCAGCCCGCCCCGCAGGAGAACCCCATGTTCCCGCTCTGGCAGACGATGGCAGATGGTTTCCGGATGCTCCGGGAAGCGGGCTATGCAAAGCCCACCATGTCGCCCCCGGCAGCAGAAGCGGAGATCACCGCATGGGAACAGGAAACCGGTATCCGGATGGACGAAGATCTGAGAAACTGGTTTTTGCTTGCCAATGGATTTGAATTTCGCACGACGGCAAGTCTGTATGCGATCGGTGCATTTGGCTCTGTATCTGACTGGACGGAGTATCAGGATGCGGTCTCGTGTGTGGTCGGCAGCTACATCGGAGACGGCTCGCTGCTCGTGCTGGATCGGGAGGGACATTTCTGCAAGCTCGACCATGCATTTGGTCTGGAACCGTGCAGCTTCAAAACATTCCTGACAGACTGGGTGCTGGAGTATCTGGAGGAGGATCTGGGAGAAGCCGGGTTTGATGTGGATATGACATCGGAAGAAATGAAAAAGAGGTATTGATATGGTATTTGATACAAAAGTGTCCGGTGCGCCCTGTGCGCCGCAGCGTTCGCTGCTGCATGCACTCGGACTGACAAAAGAGGAAATGGAGCGTCCGCTGGTCGGCATTGTCAGCTCTTACAATGAGATCGTGCCGGGGCATATGAACCTCGACAAGATCGTAGAAGCCGTCAAGCTCGGCGTGGCAATGGCAGGCGGCACACCGATCGTGTTCCCGGCGATCGCCGTCTGTGACGGCATTGCGATGGGACACAAGGGCATGAAATATTCGCTCGTGACCCGTGACCTGATCGCCGATTCCACAGAGGCAATGGCTCTCGCACATGCTTTCGATGCGCTGGTCATGGTGCCCAACTGTGACAAGAACGTCCCCGGACTGCTGATGGCAGCCGCAAGGGTGAACATCCCGACCATTTTCGTCAGCGGCGGTCCGATGCTCGCAGGGCATGTAGACGGCAAGCGCACGAGCCTTTCGAGCATGTTTGAAGCCGTCGGTGCCTACAAGGCAGGCAAGATCGACGAGGAGAAGCTCTGCGACTATGAGCTGAATGCCTGTCCGACCTGCGGGAGCTGCTCCGGTATGTACACCGCCAATTCCCATAACTGCCTGACCGAAGTCCTCGGCATGGGTCTGCGGGGGAACGGCACGATCCCGGCAGTGTATTCGAGACGGATCGAACTTGCCAAGCATGCCGGGATGCAGGTCATGGAGCTGTACCGGAAGAATATCCGTCCCCGTGACATCATGACCGAAAAGGCATTCCAGAATGCACTGACCGCAGACATGGCACTCGGCTGCTCCACCAACAGCATGCTGCACCTGCCGGCGATCGCACACGAATGCGGCGTGGAGATCAACCTTGACATCGCCAACCAGATCTCCGCAAAAACGCCGAATCTCTGCCACCTTGCCCCTGCCGGGCACACCTACATGGAGCAGCTTGACGAGGCAGGCGGCGTATATGCCGTGCTGAACGAACTGAGCAAGAAGGGCTTGATCCATACAGATGTCATGACCGTGACCGGAAAGACCCTCGGCGAAAATATTGCCGATGCCGTGAACCGTGATCCCGAAGTGATCCGCCCGATCGACAACCCCTACAGCGAGACCGGCGGCATCGCCGTGCTGCGTGGCAATCTTGCCCCGGACGGCTGCGTGGTCAAGAGAAGTGCCGTTGCACCGGAAATGCTCGTGCATGAGGGCACTGCCAAGGTATTTGACAGCGAGGAAGAAGCCATCGAAGCGATCTATGCAGGCAAGATCGTCTCCGGCGATGTGGTCGTTATCCGCTATGAGGGTCCTGCCGGAGGTCCCGGCATGCGGGAAATGCTCAATCCGACTTCTGCCATTGCCGGCATGGGTCTGGACAAGGAAGTCGCCCTCATCACGGACGGACGTTTCTCCGGTGCGACAAGAGGTGCCGCCATCGGGCATGTTTCCCCGGAAGCAGTGCGGGGCGGACTGATCGCCTATGTGCAGGACGGCGACAAGATCGCCATCGACATCCCGAATTACAGCATCCGGCTGCTCGTCTCCGATGAGGAGATCCAAAAGCGCAAGGCATCCACCAAGATCAAGGTCAAGACCGATGTGACCGGCTATCTCGCACGTTACGCAAAGATGGTGTCTTCTGCGGACAAGGGTGCGATCATCAATTATTGAAAGGACTGAAAGCACATGGGAATGACCATGACACAGAAGATCTTAGCCGCCCATGCCGGGCTCGACAAGGTCGAAGCCGGGCAGCTCGTGCTGGTAGATCTGGATCTGGTGCTTGGCAATGACATCACCTCCCCGGTCGCCATCAAGGCATTTCAGCAGATGGGCAGGGAGACGGTATTCGACAAAGAAAAGGTGACGATGGTCATGGATCACTTCGCACCGAACAAGGACATCAAAGCCGCACAGCAGTGCATGATGTGCCGTGACTTCTGCGGCGAACAGGAGATCACCAACTTCTACGATGTCGGGCAGATGGGCATCGAGCATGCCCTGCTGCCGGAAAAAGGACTTGTGGTCTCCGGCGATGCCGTGATCGGTGCGGATTCCCACACCTGCACCTACGGCGCACTGGGCGCATTTTCGACAGGTGTCGGCTCAACGGACATGGCATGCGGCATGGCGATCGGCAAGGCATGGTTCAAGGTGCCTGCTGCCCTGAAATTTGAGCTGAAAGGCAAGCTGCGCCCCTATGTATCCGGCAAGGATGTGATCCTGCACATCATCGGCATGATCGGCGTGGACGGCGCACTGTACAAGTCCATGGAATTTGTCGGCGACGGACTGGCAAGCCTGACGATGGCAGACAGGCTCTGCATGGCAAATATGGCGATCGAAGCCGGTGCCAAGAATGGCATTTTTGCCGTGGATGAGATCACAAAGGCATATGTGAAAGCGCACTCCGACCGTGAGCCTGTGGTCTATGAAGCAGATGCCGATGCGGTCTATGAAAAGACCTATGTCATCGACCTCTCCGAGATCGGGCATACGGTGGCATTCCCGCACCTGCCGGAGAACACCAAGACCACAGACGAGATCGGCGACATCCCGATCCAGCAGGTGGTCATCGGCTCCTGCACCAACGGCAGACTGGAAGACCTTGAAGCTGCCGCAAAGATCATGCAGGGCAAAAAAGTTGCCAAGGGCGTGCGCTGCATCGTCATCCCGGCGACCCAGAACATTTATCTCGAAGCCATGGAAAAGGGCTATCTGAAGACGTTTATTGAATGCGGTGCGGTGGTATCCACCCCGACCTGCGGGCCGTGTCTCGGCGGCTACATGGGCATTTTGGCAGAGGGCGAACGTGCCGTTGCCACCACCAACCGGAACTTTGTCGGCAGGATGGGACATGTGGATTCTGAGATCTATCTGGCAAGTCCGGAAGTCGCAGCGGCAAGTGCCATCACCGGAAAGATCTCTGCTCCCGAGGAGGTGCTGTAAATGAAAATGACAGGCAGTGTCATCAAGTACGGTGACAATGTGGACACGGATGTGATCATCCCCGCCCGCTATCTGAATACCAGCGACCATAAGGAGCTTGCCTCCCACTGCATGGAGGACATCGACAAGACCTTTGCCGCCCGTGTCAAGCCGGGAGACATCCTCGTTGCCGGGTGGAATTTCGGCTGCGGCTCATCCCGTGAGCATGCCCCCATCGCCATCAAGGCAAGCGGCATCTCTCTGGTCATCGCCAAGAGCTTTGCACGCATTTTCTACCGGAATGCCATCAATATCGGGCTTGCCATCGTGGAATCTCCGGAAGCTGCCGATGCCATCGCCGAGGGCAATGTCATCACGGCAGACCTCGACAACGGCGTCCTGCACAATGAAACGACTGGACAGGACTATGCCGTGGAGGCATTCCCTGCATTCATACAGACCATTATTGAAAACGGCGGACTTGTGGAATCCATCAGGAACGGAAGTATCAGGTAATGGACAGAAAAGACCTTGACAGGCAGCTCGACACGCTCTCTGTATTTTCAGAACTGAACACTGACCCGGTGTTCCATGCGTTCCGGCAGTGCTTTTATGAGGGTGATCCGCAGGAAACGGTGCGTGCCGCTGCCAATTTTGCAGGTGCGCTCTATCACCTCGGACATACGGACAACTGGACGGCATATCTGAAAGACCTTGTGCTGTCGCATAAAAATGTCTGCACCTATTTTGCCGCAAGGAAACTGCCGCTTTCGGAGCATATCCGCAGGGCAGCACTGCACGATCTGGAACTGCTTTCGGCATGCGCACAGCTCACAGCGGAGCAGATCACAGAAGATGAAGACACGGATGGCGTATTCGTGCCGTCATGGGAGGCAGAGCCGTGCGACCTTGGGACGCTGTATTTCGACCGGCTCGCAGAGATCGACAAGCATGGCTGCGGGATATTTGCCAAATACCGCATGTTCCACATGGAACTTTCCGAAAAGGCAGATGCCGGCTATGTACTCAAACCTGTGGCAGAACCGGATGCCGTGGCACTGCATGACCTGATCGGATATGAATTACAGAGGCGTCAGGTCATTGACAATACCAAGGCACTGCTTTCCGGGAAAAAGGCTTCCAACATTCTGCTCTACGGCGATGCCGGCACCGGAAAGTCTGCGACTGTGAAGGCAGTTGCCAATGCCTATGCGGAGGAGGGGCTGCGGCTCGTGGAGCTTTCCAAGAACGAGCTGCACCTGCTCCCGAAGCTGCTCGATGAACTGAGCAGCGACCCGCTGAAATTCATCCTGTTCATTGACGATCTGAGCTTTCAGGACAATGATGATGATTTCAGCGCACTGAAAGCGGTGCTTGAGGGCAGCATCTCTGCACGTTCGCTCAATACGGTGATCTATGCGACAAGTAACCGGCGGCATATCGTCCGGGAGACATTTTCCGCAAGAGCGGGCGATGAGATCCACCGCAACGATACCATGCAGGAGACGATTTCTCTGTCGGAACGCTTCGGCATCAATGTGTATTTCGAGAAGCCGAACAAGGCACTTTACCTGCAGATCGTTCAGACACTTGCCCGGCAGAACGGGCTGACAACGGATGATGAGACACTGGCACTCGAAGCAGAACGCTTTGCCCTGCGGAAGAGCGGACGCTCTGCCCGTGCGGCACGTCAGTTTGTGGAACAGCTTTCTGCCATGTATCAGGAAAAGGAGTGATTCTATGCTCACACTGGATAAAATCTACCACGCCGGGTATGTGCTTGAAAATGTCATCCGGCAGACCGACCTTATCCACGCCCCGAAGATCTGTCCGGAGGCACATGTCTATCTCAAGACGGAAAACCTCCAGATCACCGGTTCTTTCAAGGTGCGGGGTGCCTATTACAAAATTTCCCAGCTCAGTGATGCGGAACGGGCGAAGGGCGTCATTGCCTGCTCTGCCGGGAACCATGCACAGGGTGTCGCACTGGCGGCTGCCAAGCACAACATCCCGTCGCTCATCTGTCTGCCGGACGGTGCGCCCATTTCCAAAGTCGAGGCAACAAAGGGCTACGGTGCGCAGGTGTGTCTGGTGCCGGGCGTGTATGACGATGCCTACCAGAAGGCACTGGAACTGCGGGATGAAAAGGGCTATACCTTCATCCATCCCTTTGATGATGAAGATGTCATTGCAGGACAGGGCACGATCGGTCTGGAGATCAGCAAACAGCTCCGGGATGTGGATGTGGTCGTGGTGCCTGTCGGCGGCGGCGGGCTGATCTCCGGCGTGGCATTTGCCCTCAAGCATCTCAACCCCAACATCCGGGTGTATGGCGTACAGGCAAGCGGTGCGCCGTCCATGGTGCAGTCGCTCGAGTCCGAGGAGATCATCTGCCTTGAAAAGGTCGGCACCATCGCCGACGGCATCAAGGTCAAGGAGCCGGGCGAGAACACCTTCCAGCTCGTGCGGGAATATGTGGACGGTGTTGTCACTGTCACGGATGATGAAGTCTCCTCTGCCATCCTCACGCTCATCGAGCAGCAGAAGCTCATTGCCGAGGGAGCCGGTGCCGTGTCAGTGGCGGCGGTCATGTTCGATAAGATCCCCGATATCAAGGGCAAAAATGTTGTTTGTCTGGTATCCGGCGGCAACATTGACGTGACCATCCTTTCCCGTGTCATCAAACGGGGCTTGCTCAAATCCGGCAGGAGCGACACGCTCACCATCCAGCTCGAGGACAAGCCGGGACAGCTCAAGGGCGTTTCTGCCATTTTAGCGGATCTGGGCGGCAATGTCGTCTCCATCCACCATGAACGTGCCAGCGAGGACAGCGACATCACGGACTGCATCCTGCGGCTCGTACTCGAAACACGCAATCAGGAGCATATCATGCAGATCCGGCAGGCATTGACAGATGCCGGCTTCAAGATCGTCAATAAATAAAGGAGTGGTTTTTTATGGAAAAGATCTACACAGACAAGGCACCCGCTGCCATCGGTCCCTATTCGCAGGCAGTCAAGCTCGGCGGTATGGTCTATACTTCGGGACAGATCGCCATTGTACCTGCGAGCGGCAATATCGAGGCGACCGACATTCAGGGACAGACCACGCAGGTCATGGAGAACCTGAAAGCCGTGCTTGCGGCATCCGGCAGCAGCATGGACAAGGTGATCAAGACCACCTGCTTCCTGGCAGACATTGCAGATTTCGGCGCATTCAACGAGATCTACGGCAAGTACATCACCGGCAAGCCCGCCCGCAGCTGTGTGGCGGTCAAGGATCTGCCCAAGGCTGCTTTGGTAGAAGTCGAGGTCATTGCCACAACAGACTGATCATAGTTGCTGCCGCATCCCGGTACTCCGGAATGCGGCATGCTGTTAGAAAGGGAGAATGCCAATGCTGAAAGGAAAGACTGTCGTGCTTGCCGTGACCGGCAGCATTGCCGCATATAAGATCGCAAACCTTGCCAGCATGCTCGTCAGGCAGCACGCTGCGGTGCATGTCCTGATGACGGAGCATGCCACGAATTTCATCCATCCGCTGACATTTGAGACGCTCACGCAGCATAAATGTCTGATCGACACCTTCGACCGGAATTTCCAGTACAGTGTGGAGCATGTCGCCATTGCCAAGCAGGCGGATGCGGTCATGGTCGCTCCGGCTTCTGCAAATGTCATCGGCAAGCTTGCCAACGGACTGGCAGATGATATGCTCACCACCACGATCATGGCATGTCCCTGTCCCAAGCTCATCGCCCCGGCAATGAACCACAACATGTACCACAACCCCATCGTACAGGCAAATATCGAACGTCTGCGCAGTTTCGGGTATGAGATCGTGCCGCCGGATACCGGCAGGCTTGCCAACGGCGATACCGGGGACGGCAGGATGCCGGACGAGTCACTGCTGCTTGCGCATCTGCTGCGCACGCTCCACACACCGAAAGACCTTGCGGGAAAGCGGCTGCTCATCACGGCAGGTGCCACCCAGGAGCCGATCGATCCGGTGCGGTTCCTGACGAATCACTCCACCGGGAAGATGGGCTTTGCACTGGCAAAAGCTGCCATGCCCCGGAAAGTGCTTGCTGACAGAAAGTACACCACCATC
>CANQYC010000090.1 GCA_947627945.1 uncultured Clostridia bacterium | reverse complement strand
GCTCAAGGGCGACCCCTGCCATTTTCAGCATCTGCTCCGAGGCACAGGTCGCATCTGTACCGGCATACTTATTTTCGAGATAGACCACCCGCCGGATGCCGCACTGGATGATCGCCTTTGCGCATTCATTGCAGGGAAACAGCGTCACATAGAGCGTGCAGCCACGCAGGGACGCAGAACAGTTGAGGATGGCATTCAGCTCCGCATGGCAGACAAAGGGATACTTCGTCTCAAGGAAGTCACCCTCCCGTTCCCACGGCATGACATCATCCGCACACCCCGTAGGCATGCCATTGTATCCCACCGATACGATGCGGCGTTCTGCATTGACGATACAGGCACCGACCTGTGTGTGGTCGTCCTTGCTGCGCTGTGCGGAGAGCAGAGCAATGCCCATGAAATACTCATCCCAGCTAATATAGTCTGTCCGCTTCATCATCTGTCCCCCCGTCAGCAGACATACCCCATCCCAGAGCGGGACGGGGACATGCTGCGAAAAATTACTGGTTCATGCTGTCTTTCAGAAAATCGGATGCAGACGGGAAAGACGGCATCGGTGCCGGTTCCTCTGCGGGCGCATCGTCGAGACCGAGATCCATCCCCTCGAGGGAGCTGGCAGCCTCCTCTGCGGCACGCAGCATGGCAGCGAGGTCATTCTCCGGCTCTGCCTTGGGTGCTTCTGCCTTTGCAGCAGCCTCTGCTCTTGCGGCTTCTTCCGCAGCTCTTGCAGCAGCTTCCGCTTCCGCCTGTGCCTTGGCGGCGGCTTCTGCCTTGGCAGCCTCCTCCGCAGCCTTAGCCTCTGCATCCGCAGCAGCCTTGGCAGCCTTTGCCTTTTCCTCAAGCTCTTCCTCGTTGATCTCTGCGTACATCTCTTCATCGGAGAGTGCGCCCTCGATGTTCATCTGCTTCACGGGGATGCGCTTCAAGGGCGAATAGGCGAACTTGTTACAGGACTTCGTCTCATCCATCAGACCCTGCTTTTCGCAGAGGATGCGCCCGTCGTCCTTGGTACGTCTGCCGAACTGACAGTAGGCACACTGCGGTTCGATCTTTTTGTTGAAGTAATTGGTCTTTTTTCCGAATAAACTGCTCAGATCCATGATACTCACCTCATAAATGAATTCAGTTTGCACCGTACCCGGTGACATGCCCGGATGCAGCCGATCTGACACTGCATACAGGCTTTTTATTCATTATAGCATATTTTTATGACTTTGTCCAGTGTTTTCGGAAAAAAACTATAAATTTTTCACTCAGGAGAGGATACGCCCCTGTGAGGACTGCTGCCGGCGGATCTTTTGGGAGGGTGTTTTGTCAAATCCTGTATCCCGCACCCGCAGACGATGGATCGCTTTCGAGGGCGGCAGCGTCTTATTGAGCTTCTCCACGAATGCGATAAAGCACTGCTCTGCCTTTTCCATGCCCTCGGTGGCAAGGAATTCTGCCCCTGGATAGATCTCAGCACAGATCATGCCTTCTTCCGTATAGACCAGCACCTCAGCGGCAAACTCGGCACCGGCAAACTTATTCTCCAGCTCTTCGGGGGAAACATTCTCGCCATTCGCAAGGATGATGAGGTTTTTCTTCCGTCCGGTGATAAAGAGACGGTTCTCCTCGTTCACATAGCCCAGGTCGCCCGTGCGCAGCCATCCATCCTCTGTCAGGCTCTCTGCGGTGGCTTCGGGGTTCTTGTAGTAGCCCATCATGACGGAGGGGCTTTTCACGGTGATCTCACCGTCCACGATCTTGACGGTGCAGCCGTTGACGACCTGCCCGACATCCTCATGTGTCACGATGGTGCGGCTGGCAGTGGAGATGCGGGGCGAACACTCGGTCATGCCGTAGCCCTGCGCCATGATGAAGCCATAGGAGCGGTATGCCTCGGCGATCTCCGGGGCAAGGTAGGCACCGCCGCTGTAGATGACCTTCATCCGCCCGCCAAAGACATTCTGTGCGATGGCAGCAATGGGGATCTCCGGCTTTGCCTGTGCAGCGGCACGGATCTTCTTCAGAATGGTCTCGGCGATCATCGGGACGAGCAGGATGGTCGTGGGCTGGAAGAATTGCAGGTTCTGTGCAATGTGCAGCATGGAATCATTCACGCAGACCGTAGTGCCGTAGCGCAGGGAGAGCAGAATGTCGCAGGTGAAGCAATAGGCATGGTGGATGGGCAGCACAGAGAGCAGGCTGTCCTCCGTGGTGCTTTCGTCATCCTGACACATGGCGTTGTCGATGAGATTGGAATGCCGCAGCATGACACCCTTGCTCTTGCCGGTCGTGCCGGAAGTATAGAGAATGGCGGCACAGGAGGCGGGGTCGATGCTGATATCTTCCTCGGAGACGGGATCCTGTTTCAAAATATCATCGAGTACACAGACACCCGCTGCCTCTGTCGCATGACAGGCGATGTAGGTGTGGATCTTGGGACAGTTCGCCCTGATCTCCGGCAGCATGGCTTCATGGCGTTTGTCAAAGCAGAAAATTTCCGTATCGGAACGCTGTAAATGGTCGATGAGGTCTTCCGTCCCGAGCTGTGCATCGAGGGGGACAATGACATTATCGCTCATGACCGTGCCGAAATAGCACACAAGATAGGCATAGGATGTCTGTCCCGTCACAGCGGCATGGACACGGGAATAGCCCCCCTGCCGCAGAAAGCTCACGAGCCGGAGCGCATCGTCCCGCAGTTCCCGATGGGAGTGGGAGACCACTTCCCTGCCGGCACGCTCCTTGATAAAGACCTTATCCCCGTACTCATCAGCGGAACGCAGTACGAGATCACGCAGGGTATGTACTTGTTCTCTGTTCATGATGCATCCTTTCCCTGAAGCTTTTCGACGTAGGCGATGGCTTCCCCTACGGTATGCAGCTCCATGATGTCCTGTTCATCGACGAGGATGCCGAATTCATTTTCTACCGCACCGAGGAAGTCCACAAAGTCATAGGAATTGAAGTGGAGATCTTCAATAAATCTCGATGTTTCGGTGATGGTGTCGGGTTCTACCTCAACGTAGTCGCAGATGAGGGTCTTAAATTGTTCCAGCATAGTTATTTCCTCCTGATCAGTGTCGTGGGTCACGACAGTATTTGCCCATCCCCCAACCCCCTTCCCTAAAGGGAAGGGGGCTATTGCAGGGGGTTGCACCCCCTGTGGGGGCATTTCTCTGGGGTGTTTGCCCTATTGAGGGCTATATGGGTACGCCCATCCCCTGCGGGGGTATTTCTTTTGGATGTCGCCCCATTGAGGGCTGCATGGGGGTACGCCCATCCCTTGCAGGGGTATTTCTTTTGGATGTCTGCCCTATTGAGGGCTGCATGAGGGCATGCTCATCCCCTGCAGGGTAGTTGCCCTATTGGGGCTATGTGCGGGTATGCCCCCATTCCCTGTGGGGGTATTCTCTAAAGTGCCGCCCATTGGGGGCTAAGGTCGCAAAATGCGACGTCAGGGCTATGGTGTCTGTCTGCCCTGCATCCTTTTGCATCAGATCATATCCAGGATCTCTCCGACCGTGCGGCTGCTGTTCTCAATGCCACGGAACAGCACACGGCAGAGATAATAATACAGATACTCCATCTCATAATCCGTCACGGCATCTTTCCGGTATTCAAAACTGAAATTGAGCCCGTTATCCTCCACACGGTGCATCACCGTCAGATACAGGGGCTGCGCTGCCACGCCGTTGGAATACCAATGGCTCTTGTACGGGATGTCGGGAACATCATCCACACCGCCCCGCAGCGTCAGCGGCTGATAGGTCAGGCTGATGCTCTCATAGCTGGCACCGGGACGGAATTTCCGGTACTTGGAACGGCGCATGGTGTACTCGATCGGGTCGAAATTCGCATGGCGGAACAGGAGATTCTGCTCCGACTGGATGATGCGCAGAGCATCCAAAAATGTCGTTTCCGGTTCGATGATGGTGCGCAGCGGGAAGAAATGTATCCTCGTGCCGCCGGACTTCTTTTCGAGCAGCGTGCCACGCCTTGCGACACAGCTCTTGATAGAAACATCCTTTTCATTGTCATTGAACTTGGAAAGTGTCGTGCGCAGTCCCATGAGCAGCAGGCAGACCATCGGCACCTTGTTTTCCTCACAGAACTGCATCAGCCTGTCGGACGGCTCTTTCTCAAGCGAGTACACGGAGATGGCTGCCTCCGGGTTGATGGACACGACCACCGCACTGCGCAGATCGGGGTCATTGTGTTCCCGCCGCTGCGTGATAAGACGACCCATGCCATTGAAATCCGTGTAGATGGGCTCATTCTCGCAGGTCATTTCCTGCATCCAGTATTCCTCATCACGCTTTCTTGCGGGAGAGTTAGCCTCATAGGCAAGGTCTTTTTCGATCGCTTTGATGTACGACTGCATGGGCTTGGGATACTCCCTGCCGTACTTCTTCGCACAGTAGATCTCCAGCACATCCCGGTAAAATGCGATCACCGCACTCGAATCCATCGTCATGTGGTCGGCTTTCAGGTAGATGCCATTGTACCCGTCCGGCATCTTGACCATCACGACCTGATTCATGGGCGAATGGAAACGCTTGAAAGGGACCTTCGTCCAGCTGGTCATTTCATTCTTGGCGTCTTCCTCGTTCCAGTTCGAGAAGTCCACGAGCGGGATGTCACGCTCCTCGTGCGGCACGAGATACTGGTATACCGTATCGTCCGCATCTTTCAGAAAGCGCAGACGCATGGAATCGAACCGCTCGTAGGATTCATAGATCGCCTCCTTGAGCAGGTCAAAATCCGTTTCCATCTGGATATACAGCCCCGAACCGATGTTCAGTATCTGGTGATAGGGGCAGTACTTCACCGTGTAGTTATGCAGCCGCTGCGCCGCTGTCAGCGGATAGCATTTCAGGCAGCAGCCGTTGACTTCAAATTCTTTCATCTTCCGTACCCCCTCATTTTACCCAGTTCGACAAAAAGGCATCCACCACTGCCTCATACCGTTCGGGATCCTCATAGTAGCTGGCAGCATGTCCGGCACCCTCCACGATCAGGAGCTGCTTCGGTGCCTTGCATGCCTCATAGTTCTCGTAGCTCATCCGGGTGGGGACGAAATTGTCCTTGCTGCCGTGGACGAAGAGGATGGGGATGGTATTCGTCTGCATAGCAAGCAGCGTGGACGTATCCCGGAAACCATAGCCCGCTTTCTGGCGGCACATCATGTCCGTGATGTTCATGACCGGGAAAGGCGGCAGGTGGTAGTCCCGCTTCAGGATATGTGCAAAGACATCATATGGCGAGGTGAATGCACAGTCTGCCGTGATGCACTTCACATTCTCCGGCAGTCCCGCAAGCCCCGTCACCATCAGCACCGTTGCCGCACCCATCGAGACGCCGTGCAGGACGATCTGCACATCGTTGCCGCAGCGGGCAACGATCCACCGGATCCAGTCCAGACAGTCAAAGCGGTCGAGGATGCCGAAGCCGATATAGTCTCCCTCGCTCTCGCCATGCGCCCGCATATCGGGGATCAGGCAGTCATAGCCACGGGACAGATAGAAGCCGGACAGCGCAGCAAAATCGCTGATGCCCTTGCTGGTGTAGCCATGACACGCCAGCACGACTTTCTTCCCCGGTGTCTCGCACGGAAAATAGTTGGCACGCAGCCGCAGCCCGTCACCGGAGATAAGGGAAACTTCCTCATGCTCCCGGGCAGTGAGTTCCTCCCGCCGGGGGGTGATGATCTTTTTGTACTCCTCCCACTGTGCCGCATCTGCCATCTCACTGATATCGACTTTCATGCCATCCTGACGGGGAATGACACGGTAAAAGAGTTTGGCAGCACCTGCCACGGCAGCCGCCGTACCAATGGCAAGTCCGCCGCCTGCAATGAGTCTGAGATCCATGATTCCACACACATCCTTTCCATAGACCTGTTATACTTCTATTTTAACATATATTGAGACACAGGTCAAGTGTTTTTCGAGATTTACGACAGTGGTCAAATACACGTTTACGGGTGTTATGTGCATCTTAATATAATTTTAATCTTCCCGGTACTTGATTTTTTTCCGGAAAACAGGTATACTATTATGGGGGGATAGGATACGCCCCCATATTACCCATCACATGCGTGTGAAATACTTACAGAAATGTGGGGATGAAGTTTTGAAATTACTGACTGTCACAGTACCCTGCTACAATTCCGCATCCTACATGGAGCATTGTATCAACACCCTCCTCTCCGGAGGGGAGGACATCGAGATCCTCATTGTGGATGACGGCTCCACCAAGGACAATACCGCTGAGATCGCAGACCGCTATGCGGCGGACTATCCGGACATCGTCCGCTGCATCCATCAGGAGAACGGCGGGCACGGAGAAGCCGTCAACACGGGACTTGCCAATGCGACGGGCATGTACTTCAAGGTCGTCGATTCCGATGACTGGGTCAATGAAGAAGCCTTTGCACAAGTCCTTGACAAGCTGCGGGAGTTTTCCAGACTGTCGACGCCCGTGGATCTGCTGCTGTCCAACTATACTTATGAGCATGCCTCTGACGGAACGAGCCGCACACTGCACTACACCGGACGGATGCCGGAACACCGCATCTTCGGCTGGGACGAGCTGGGACATTTCCGGCACGACCAGCATATCCTGATGCACTCGGTCATTTTCCGGACGGCAGTGCTGCGGGAGAGCGGCGTGAAGCTGCCCTCGCACTGCTTCTATGTGGATAATATCTTCGTCTACACGCCCTTGCCCTATGTCAGGACGCTCTACTACCTGAATGTGGACCTTTACCGCTACTTCATCGGGCGGGAAGATCAGTCCGTCAATGAAGAGGTCATGACAAGGCAGGTCGATCAGCAGCTTCGCATCACCTACATCCTGCTGCACAGCAGCAACCCCATGCAGATGGACATTCCCAAGAAGCTGCGGAATTACATGCTGCACTACCTCTCCATCATGGTGCTGATCTGCTGTGTGTTCCTCGTCCTGAGCCACAAGGAGGAACAGCGGCGTCAGCTCTGGAATGATATCCGGGAGACGGATCCGGCACTGTGGCGGCAGCTGCGCTACCGGCATCTCTGCGGCTTTGCGGACATGCCCCTCATCCGGGAGCCGCTGATCCTCGGCAACGGCTACCGCATCGCCAAGAAACTGTATAAATTCAATTAAATAGTTAATCTTATTAAATAATTCAAAATATGCCTCCCTTTGTACGGTGACGTACATCGGGAGGCATATTCGTATGCTATACTGCGGGCAGATAAAAAGCCCCTCCCCTGTACAGGGGAGAGGCAGAACAGGCACATGCCGGCGGGTCATCCCCCGGCACGTCCCTGCTTATAGAGCTGCTTACTTGTTGACAGCTTCCTTGAGGTTCTTGCCGGGCTTGAAGGCAGGTGCCTTGCAGGCAGCTACGGGCTGCATCTCATGGGTGCGGGGATTCTTGCACATCTTGGCAGCACGCTCACGAACCTCGAATACGCCAAAGCCAGTGAGTGTTACCTTATCGCCAGCAACTAGAGCGTCCTTGATGCTCTCAAGAACAGCATCCACATACACGCCGGCATCTTTCTTGGACTTGCCGGTCTTTTCGGCAACTACCTGGATCAGATCTGCTTTTTTCATAGTCTAACATCCTCCAATAAGATTAGAATTTAGAATATATTTGTATTATATACGATTCACGCCGATTTGTCAAGGATTTTCGGAAAAAATGGCGTTTTCACAGATTTTCGCCTTAGAAATCACGGAATTTTAGAGAATCTTCTAAAATCCGGCAGCAAAATCGAGAGAAATGTACGTCATTTTTTCGTCATTCATGCATGGGCGTCCCGTTATGTCTCCTTCTCTTCTCCCGTATTCCCGCTCACAGGGGTATATGCCCCCCTTGCTTTCATGCGTTCAAAGACGATATCATACCCCCCGTTGAGGGAGCGGTTCACACGGCTGATGGTCGCCGTGCTGGCACTGGTCGCAGCAACGATATCGCTGTACACCCGGTTCTCCCGCAGCATCTTGGCGACCTGCAGCCGCTGCGAAAGGGTCTGTAGTTCGAGAAGGGTACACAGATCATCAAAAAAGGCACTGCATTCTTCCTTGGTCTCAAGACACAGGATCGCCTCATACAGCTCGTCAATGGCAGTAGGCTTCGATCTTCCTCGTTTCATGGCACATTCCTTTCCGGCAGGATGTCCCCCGCCGCAGTCTTTCTTACTTATATTTTACCATAGTATTGCATAAAAGTAAAGACCTTTTTGAAATTTTTTTCGATCCATGGAACGAAAGCCCCCAAATGGCTATTCCACTTCCTCTGCGATGTCCGACAGCACATCCCGCAGAGCCTCCTGTCCCTCAAGGGTGACAGCGGAGAACGGGATGCAGTGGATGTCCGCAAAGCAGGGTATCTCCTGTGCAAAGCCCTCCATCCGGCGGGCACGCTCGGTCTTGTTGAGCTTATCCGCCTTGGTAAAGACGAGGATAAACGGCACTTCTTCATCAATGAGCTGGTTGATCATCGCCAGATCGTCCGCCGAGGGCGGATGCCGCATGTCGAGCAGCTGCACCACGAGCCGCAGAACCCTGTC
>CANQYC010000089.1 GCA_947627945.1 uncultured Clostridia bacterium | reverse complement strand
ATTGACTTTAGGGTTCCAGTTTTTCTTGCCTTCTCTTAGCATTGTTCACTTTTCAAGATGCAGTCACTGCCAAAACCATCTTCTCTCCGGTGCGACAGCTTTATTATTATACCACACTCCTTGTCCATTTGTCAATAGGTCAAATCAACCAAACATTTTGTCAATTATATGGTTAAAATGTCAATATACTTATTTTAATAACTCCTGACGCAGGTAAAGCAGGAGTTTCTTTTCCCGCCGGGATACCTGCACTTGTGTCATGCCAAGGCGTTCTGCGGTCTTGACTTGTGTCAATTCTTGGTAATACCGCAGGCGCAGCAGCTCCTGATCCACCGGAGACAGCGTCGCCATGACCTGCTGCAATGCAATGCTGTCGGAGATCTTTTCATCCGGTGCCTCCACCGCAATATCCAGCTGTCCCTCCTCGTCCGGGGCAGTCAGGGAGATGGTCGGACTGCATGCACACAATGCCGTCGTGATCTCCTCCGGGGAGGCACCTGTGCGCTCGGAAAGCACATGCAGCGTTGGTTCCACGCCTGTCTCCTTGCAGATCTCCTCCCGGATCGTCTGCACTTTCATGGACAGCTCCCGCAGGCTCCGGGACACATGTACCGTACCGCCGGCACGGAACAGCCGCTTGATCTCCCCGAGGATCACCGGCACGGCATAGGTCGAGAACTGCACGCCACGTGTGGTATCAAAGGCACTCGCCGCCTTGACAAGCCCCTCACAGCCCGCAGAATACAGATCTTCATAGGGGATGCCCCGGTTCCGGAACCGGTTGGCGCACAGGTGTACCAGCCCCAGATGTTCCTCTGCTGCCGGACGGTCAGGATTCCGCATCGTTCTTCCCCAGACGGCGGCGCATGGTGAGGACGGTGCCGTGACCTGGTATGCTGCGGACATGGAGGCTGTCCGTAAAGGTCTGCATGATGGCGAAACCAAGCCCGGCACGTTCCTCCTCCGGGGCGGAGGTATAGAGCGGTTCCATTGCCTTGGCGACATCGGGAATGCCGCAGCCCTTGTCACTCACACGGATATAGATCACCCGCTCCGGCAGCATCCGCAGACAGATCGACACCTCCCCTTCTGTGCCACGGTAGCCGTGGACGATGGCATTTGTGACTGCCTCCGAGATCACCGTGCGCAGGTCGGCAAGCTCCTGTGCTGTCGGGTCTGCGGGAATGAGGAATGCCGAGACTGCTGCCCTTGCAAGTGCTTCATTGGCGGAACAGGCGGGAAAGCTGCATCTGAATTCGTTCAGGATCTTCATGACGTCACCTCCGCTTCTGTTGTGATCGAGGCAAGGCGTTCCATGCCGGCAAGCCGCAGGACACGGCGGATATGGGGCGATGTTGCAGTCAGGACGATCTCTCCGCCGAGCGGCTGGAGGATCTTATACCTCCCCATGATCAGCCCGATGCCTGAGCTGTCCATGAAGGTCACACTGCCGAAATCCAGTTCCAGCGTCTGCGGCAGATGCGCATAGATCGCTGCGTCGATCTGCGCACGGAGCGCATTGCTCGAATGGTGGTCGATCTCTCCGCTGAGCTGTACATGAAGACGGGCGGTCTCTGTATCATAATGTATCTGCATAGTGTTGCTTCCTTTCTCTCTGGTATACTCCTATTGTAGCACACCTTGCCTGTCGGATGTTGCCGAAGCGGGGTACCGGAGAAAAAAAGTTATACAGAAAAAAGTTATACAGAAAAAAGTTACACAGATAGTTGACATTTTTCCCGGACTGTGTTATACTATAGAAGGGAGCCTATGCTTCGCCGGGATGTAGCTCAGTTTGGTAGAGTGCTTGGTTTGGGACCAAGATGCCGCAGGTTCGAGTCCTGTCATCCCGATCAGAGCCCCCTGCCAAAGGGGGCTTCGCTATTCACGTTCTGCACTTCCGGACTGCTTTTACAAAGGAGGGCACGTTTATGGGAGACACCATCACAATGGCGCAGGTGCTGCGTTTCACGCTGACCACGCTCGCACTGTTCGCACTGCTGTTTCTGGCGGTAGAGCTGACGCCATGGCTGGCAAAACATGTGGACAACTGGGTCGCACGGTATCGCCGGGAGCATGACAGCCGGCGGGATCCGACCTACGGGGTGCGTTCCATCTATGAACTGCCGCCGGAAAAGACGGACGAAAAGGCAGCAGAGGACAAGTCACCGGAGGATGCGCCGCCTGCACCGTAAGGCAGCTGCCTCCTGTCAATTTCATCGGAAAGGATACGATTATGGCAAAGCAAGAGAAAAAGGTCGATGCGATCACTTCTATGGATGTGGATTTTGCGCAGTGGTACACCGACATTGTCAAAAAAGCGGAACTGATCGCCTACACGAGCGTCAAGGGCTGCATGGTCATCCGTCCTTATGGGTATGCCATCTGGGAGAACATCCAGCGGCTGCTCGACGGCATGTTCAAGGAGACCGGACATGAAAATGTCAACATGCCCATGTTCATCCCGGAATCCCTGCTCCAGAAAGAGAAGGATCATGTCGAGGGTTTCGCTCCTGAGGTCGCATGGGTCACCCACGGCGGCAATACCCGGCTGGAGGAGCGGCTGTGTGTGCGCCCGACATCCGAGACGCTGTTCTGTGAGCATTATGCAGATATTGTACATTCCTACCGGGATCTGCCCAAACTCTACAACCAATGGGTGAGCGTGGTGCGCTGGGAAAAGACGACACGTCCCTTCCTGCGCTCCCGGGAATTCCTCTGGCAGGAGGGACATACCATCCATGCCACTGCGGAGGAGGCGATCGAGGAAACGGAGCGGATGCTGAACGTCTACACCCGCTTCTGTGAGGAATGTCTTGCCATGCCCGTGGTACAGGGCAAAAAGACCGAAAGCGACAAATTTGCCGGTGCCGTGTCCACCTATGCCATCGAAGCACTCATGCATGACGGCAAGGCATTGCAGGCGGGGACTTCCCATTACTTTGGCGATGGCTTTGCCAAGGCATTCGGCATCCAGTATGCCGATAAGGACAATACCCTCAAATATCCCCACCAGACGAGCTGGGGCGTGACGACCCGTCTGATCGGTGCCATCATCATGACACACGGCGACAACAATGGTCTCGTTCTGCCGCCGGCTGTGGCACCGATCCAAGTGGTGATCGTTCCTGCTGCGATGCATAAGGAGGGCGTCCTCGAAAAGGCTGAGGAGATCCGTGCGCAGCTTGCTGCGGCGGGCATCCGTGTGAAGCTCGATGCATCGGACAACTCCCCCGGCTGGAAGTTTGCAGAATATGAGGTAAAGGGCGTGCCTGTCCGTCTGGAGATCGGTCCCCGGGACATCGCTGCCGGACAGTGCATCCTTGCCGCCCGTCACAACGGAGAAAAGACTGCTGTCTCTCTCGAGGGACTGGTGGGAGCCGTTCAGGAAAAGCTGCGTGAGGTGCATGACGGGCTGTATGACGCTGCACTGAAAAACCGGGAAGCACATACCTACCAGTGCCGCAGCATCGAAGAGATCCAGACTGCCCTTGCCGGCGGAGATGGTTTCATCGAGGCAATGTGGTGCGGTGACGAAAGCTGTGAGGATGAGGTCAAGGCAAAGACCGGTGCGGGTTCCCGCTGCATCCCGCTGACGCAGAAGCAGCTCTCGGATACCTGTGTCTGCTGCGGCAAGCCAGCGAAATGCATGGTATTATGGGGAAAAGCCTATTAAGCTATATCCTCCCGGCGGCATTTGCATGTCTCCTGACGGGGTGCAGTTCCCTGCCCGCCGTGCAGACGGAAACGACACCGTCTGCACCGGAGACATCTGTGCCGGAAACAACGATGCCGGAGACTGCGCCGACAGAGCCCTCCCCTGCTACAGAGCTGCCCTCTGAAACGGAACCGGATGCTGTGTCCGTGGAGCTGGAGGAGATGACGCTTGATGAGAAACTCTGTCAGATGTTTGTTGTCACCCCGGAGGCACTGACGGGCGATGCCCCGGTCACGGACTGCGGGGATGCGCTCATACAGGCACTTCAGACATATCCGGTGGGCGGTCTGATCTTCTTTTCTGACAACCTTGTGACCGTCCCGCAGACGCAGGCCATGCTCTCCGGTGTGCAGGAGGCAGTGCCCGATGCACCGGGATTGCTGCTTTGTGTGGACGAGGAGGGCGGCAGTGTCGCACGGGCTGCCAAAACACTTGGCACGGCGGCGGCCTCCCCCATGGCAGAGTATGGAAAACGAGGCGACCGAGCGGAGGCGGTGATGGTCGGGGAAACTCTGGGCACTTCCCTGCACACGCTTGGGTTCAATGTGGACTTTGCGCCCGTGGCAGATGTCGATCTGTGCAGCGGCAATGAGCTTGGCGACCGCATTTTCAGCAGTGATCCCGATGTGACGGCTCGCATGGTCGCAGGGGTGACAGAGGGGCTGACGAACTGCGGTGTCGCTGCCACACTCAAACATTTTCCGGGACTTGGCGCAGAAAACGGCAATGCCCATACGGATGCGAAGATCACTATCGACCGCACCCTTGCACAGCTGCGGGAAGCGGAATTTGTCCCCTTTCGCAGCGGGATCGACGCAGGTGCGGCATTTGTGATGGTAAGCCATCAGACCGTGACCGGTGTCGGGGATGATCTCCCGGCAAGCGTCTCTCCCACCGTCTGCACAACGCTGCTGCGGGAGGAACTGGCATTTTCCGGTATCATCATCACGGATTCTTTCCAGATGGAGACGATCTGCGGACGCTATGATGCCGGAGAAGCGGCGGTGCTGTCTGTGGAGGCGGGGGCGGATATCGTCCTGATGCCGGAGGATCTTGACGCTGCCCTCACGGGGATGCGGGAGGCTGTCCGCAGCGGCAGGCTCACAGAGGAGCGTATCGATGAGAGTGTGATGCGCATTCTCGAAGAAAAAGAAACGCTTGGTTTATTGAGGTGATAACATGGAGGAACGGTTCAGACAACAGCTCGCCTTTCTGCTGGAGCTGGATCATCTGAAAACGATCTACCGCCAGACCTATGTCCTGCATGAGGACAGGACGGAAAACGATGCGGAACACAGTTTTCATCTGGCCATCATGGCATGTGTGCTGGCAGAGTATGCCCGGGAACCCGTGGATGTGCTGCATACGGTAAAAATGGTACTCATCCACGATGTGGTGGAGATAGATGCCGGGGATACCTATGCCTATGATGAAGCCGGCAACCAGACAAAGGCAGCCCGTGAACAGAAGGCTGCCGACCGGCTTTTTGCGCTGCTGCCGCCGGAACAGTGTGCAGAATACCGGGGGCTATGGGATGAATTTGAAGCCAGAAAGACCCCGGAGGCGAAATTTGCCAATGCTCTCGACCGTATCCAGCCGATGCTGCTCAACTACGAGAAGGGCGGAATTTCTTGGAAAAAGCGGGACATAACTGTTGATCAGGTCGTGCGCCGCAACTGTGGGATCACCGATGACGGCAGCGTGCAGATCGGTGCCCTTGCGACGGCGATCATCGAAGCCGCCCGGAAAGAGGGTATGCTGCGGGAGGATACCGATGAATGAACAACTGCCGATGGAGATCGAGCGTAAATATCTCATCCGCCGTCCCGACACGTCACTGCTGCTCGCACAGCCGGATGTGCGGGTCGAGGATATTCTCCAGACCTACCTGACCTGTGAGAACGGTTTCGGGCGTCGTGTGCGGAAAAGCGGCACGCCGGAGACGGGCTGGCACTACACCTATACCCGGAAAAAACCAGTCAGCTTCGGTGCCAAGATCGAGCTGGAGGATGTCATTACCGAGGCGGAATATCTGGCTCTCCTGCGGGAGGGGGATCCGGAACGGCATACCATATCGAAAGTGCGCTATGCCATCCCCTACGGCGTGCAGCTGCTGGAGGTGGATCTGTATGCATTCAGTGAGACGCTTGCCACGCTTGAGGTGGAGCTGCCCCATATCGACACCCCCGTGGAGCTGCCGGACTGGCTGCATATTTTAGAGGATGTGACGGGAAATCATGCGTATAGCAATGCTTCTCTTGCGAGGGATCTGGCGTTTCCGGAGTGAATACGGTGCATGTTTCTGAAAGAATTGGGAGTGAGGACATGGAGCCTGCAATAATGGAGAATTTACATTTTATCTGGACGGATAGCACGCATGAAATGTTTCAGCATTTTTATCTTGTGACGGAAGAATATTACAGCAGCCTTGTCGGCGGCAGAGAGAAGCGGAAAGGCTTTATCCCCTACAATATTTCCGACATGATACAAGACGTGATCCTTGCCTATATCGGGGAAAAATGTGTTGGATGTGCAGGGCTGAAAAAATACAGCGAACATGATGCAGAGATCAAAAGAGTCTGGGTAGAACCGGAATACAGAGGCATGGGAATTGCCACAAAAATGATGTCAGAGGCTGAGAAAAAAGCGATCCAGAACGGATCCCAAAGAGCTATTTTGCAAACACGGGAAATAATGTACGATGCAGTCAGGTTGTATCAGAAACTGGGGTATATGAAGATCCCGAATTATCCGCCGTATGATGCGTTAGATGGGGCTGTGTGTTATGCGCATCAGTTGGGGTAGGAGCTTTGGAACAGTGAGATAGTAATTATAGGAAACTGGATCATGGAAAAACGGACGGCGATTCGTAGAAGTGAAACGCTGTCCGCTGTTTTTTTATGTGTAAAATTGGGTGGTAGTCATGTGTTCTCATCTGCCTGCAAAATCGTAAACAGACTATATGTGATCTCATGATCTTAATAATTGCATATAAAAACGCAAAAATGCTATGAAAAGAACCGCTCGAAATGATAAATTAAAATTTCAGATCAATCAGTTTCAAACTCAAATAATTCGTGCTTTTTTTAGTTGGTGTCGATAGAGTAGATCGTTATACAAGTGTAAGCGTCAGTATACTCATCGAATGAGCAATCAATACCTGTATTTTCCTTGAATGCTTCAAGGCTTTCGTCATGTTCAACTTCTATGCAGACCTCAACAGGGGAATGATCACGGCGTTTTTTTAATTTGAAATGCGGTATATACTTCTTTTGTTCTTCGCTGCATTCTGTACAGAACATTCCGCTGTACCCGTTGTATCTGCTGTCATAGATAATATATTCTTTTCCGCATTTGGAACACTGGATCTTTATGACTTTTATATGGGCAAAGAACGGTTCGGGAGGAATTATAACTTCTTCTCTCGGTCCATTTATGCTGTGGGTGAAGTATATCCAATGGTGTATATTGCCGTTTTCATCTTTTGTACAATTTGAGAAACATCCTCCTGTCACAGAGTGGTCAAGTGCATCATAATATGGCTGACATAAGTCTTTTTCTTTTTTATCAAGATAGGATTCGTATACATCAAACAAAGTGCATCCGCAAATACACTTTAAATGAAATGTGGTAAAATGATTTTTGCTTTTTTCCAAATAGGCAATGGTTCTTAAATAATTTGGGATCGGCATTCTTGTTCTCCTTTGGTGGATTTTGATTTAGTTGATCATCTAAGATCACAGATTTAACAGCGCAAAGTCAATGATTTCTCTGCTGTTTGCTTAAAATGCGTATTATAATGGTTCATCTTTTATAGCGCAGTCTGTAAAACCGAAAATCTCTTTTGTAAAATGAAAATCAAATCTGGTCGATGTAATGGGCTTGTATTTTTTTACAAATTCCTCAAGATGGTCGATCTGAATTTTTTCTAAACGATATTGAGAAAGTGAAACATCACCTTTAAGAAGTCGTCTATCATAATTGACGTCTTTGTAGATGAAATCACTTTTTGAAAAATCGAGTATCGCCTCAGCTTCCGCATTTCCAATAAGATCAAGTATAACGAAAACATTTGGAATCTGGGAATTACCGCAAATGCGAAAATGCTTATCGCCACGCTTTATTTTGAAACTGGAACCGTAAAATGTTTTATTCTTATGCCCCTCTATTATGCACATTTCAAGACCTTTTATATTTGTAAATGTTAATGTCACTGGCTTGTTAAAGAAAAGAGAAGGTGCATTATATGATAACTTTTCATCAATGATTATTTCAGCTTTTGGCTCTCTTGTTAACAGATCAATAAAATCATCAATATTTAATTCAAAATTCACCATTTTGACAGTTGTTTGATTTTCAGATATTTTATCGGCGTCAATAAAAAGATGTGTAACACACGGCACTTTTCCTATTTCAGGATCCATATTGACATTTTTAGAAAAATTGTTTGTGATATTTAAATGCATATAAAACAGCTCCTTTTTATAAATGTGGTACGTCAAAGCAGGAAATCATTATTTTAGATTTCTATCTGTGTGAACATGATTACATCTTCTCTATACTAATATTATATCACATAATCCCCACCAATTGCAAGACATTATACAAAACTTTTTCCGAATTTTAATCTTTTCACCGTAAATGCAGCATTTTACAAGGCGGTTGGTAGATAATATACTACAGACACACTCTTGTTTTCTACCGAAATCTCAGGTTTTTTGCTTTCTTTTTCTTCCGGACAGTTTTTCTACATTATATTTCATACTGTAGAAGTGTTTGTGTGAGAACCATCTTTGTCGGACGGTTTCCTTTCCTTTTCAACACCAAGTACCTTGCAAGCGTTTCTGCTGATGCTACCTTTGCGTTATACTCCAAATGACTATACAGATTTGCAGTGATCGCATAGTTACTATGACCGAGCCATTCCTGAATTGCTTTCATCGGAATATCATTTGCTAGCAAAAGACTCGCACATGAATGTCTTAGATAGTGTCTACACAAGATTGACATAATTCGGTAAATGTACTATAATAGATACATCCAATACTGGGAGGAGTAT
>CANQYC010000088.1 GCA_947627945.1 uncultured Clostridia bacterium | reverse complement strand
GACAAAGCCGACGGTAATGTTGCACAACTTTTTACATAAAAGTTTGTGCAACATTTTACCGTGAATTTTTTGGGAAAAGCTTGACATAATCCTCATCACATACCAGATAATCAAAACCCAATTGCTCAAATTCAAGCAGATCGTCTTTTGCCTTGGATGCACTTTTCGGATCTGTCAGTTTTTCGATCCTCGTCTGTAATTGTTTCTTTGCCCTTTCGATCGCCTTTACAGAGTAGTCCCTCTTTCCTGCGGTTTCGATCTTGCGTTCACGCAGCATATCCTCAAGATGATCCAGTTCCTTTTGCATAAAAGCTGCCCGATATGCCTTTGACATCGGGATCTTCTCAAACTGCTCCTGCGACATGATGACCGCATCATAAGAACCGGTTGCCACTCTCGCTGTAAACAGGTTTCGCTTTGCTTCACTGGACAGATCATCATTTGTGACCGTCAGCAGCCGTGCATCCGGGTAGAGCTTGCGCCATTCCCTTGCTGTCTGCTCTGTCAGGGCTTTCGGTACGACTACACAAGCCTTTGAGATCAGACCGAGTTCCTTTTTCTTCATGACCGAGGTAAACATGACAGCGGATTTTCCCGCACCGACCACATGGGCTGCTAACGTATTGCCGCCGTAAATTGTCCGTGCTACGCAGTTTTTCTGATGTTCTCTCAGTGTAAAATCATTAGCCATGCCGGAAAAGCTCAGCTTTGCGCCGTCATATTCCCGACCGACCAGACTGTTGAAAATATCATTGTATCTTCTCTCATATTTGGCAGCTCTTTGCGGCTCATCAAATATCCACTTTCGGAATGCTTCTTCGATCTGCTTTGCTTTGTCATGGGCGATCTTCGTAGCTTTTGCATCTGTCCTGTGGATCACCTTTGCGGGATCAGTCGGATGCGTCACTTCACGCTGCACCACAATTCGCCGCTGATTCAGCACTTTCTCTGCCAATTGATACATGTTGTAATCCTGTGTGCCATATGTAGTAGTTTCATTGTAATTCAGATCTTTTTGGCTCCCGGCTTTCAATATGGTGTATTCTCCGGTGACTGGTGAATAGGTCACATCACAGCGTCTTGCATGCTCTGGTCTTCCGCTCAGATGCAGCAGGAATTTTGTGTAGTCCTCCGGATCGATCCATGTGCAGCCCATACGGATAGAGATCTCATTCGCCTTGATGTCCTCCGGAATGACCTGACTCAGTGCTGCCACATTTCGCTGAAATGCAGGATCCGTCTTTGCGCTTTCCTCTGCAAATGTCAGCTTCCTGCGCACATTTCCGGACAGGTACTCACTGCGTTCCACAATACCGGAATAAGGTGCATCCGGTATTTGCTTTTCGGGATCAACAAAGATCGCTCCCTTTTCGAGCAGCGTGCTGCACACAGCATCTGCATCCTTTTGCAGCAGGACTGCCATATATGGAATATCAGGCTTGCCTTTGCGGTCAAGTGAGATCTGCAATGCTTCCTCCTCATCGGCAGCAGACGTGATCTCTGTCAGTGGATTTACAGTTCTCCGGAAGAAAATATCTGCTTTTTGATAGGTGATCTTACCATTCGCATCCTGCATCGGCTGCTCCAGTGACTGCAAGATCGGATGATCTGAATCATCACCAAAACGCTTTTTGACGGATGATGAGGAAAGTACACCGTATTGTTCCCGATAGGTGTCATATGTTTCGTTCAGCTTTTCACGCAGCGGCAGCAGGGTCTCATCTGAAACAGACGTTTTCTGCATGTCGATCAGTTCTCGTGCAATGGTACGCAGTTCACATAATTGAACAAGCTGTTTCTTTTCAGCCGGGCTGCATTTCACCTCACTCATGGTCTGATCCTGACGATAGTATACGGATCCATCTTTTACATGGAAGCAGAAATTTCTGCCCCATGGAGCGATCTGTCCTCTGCGCTTTTGGACAGCGTCTTCCCGCCTTTGTACTGTGATCTTGGCATTCAGATGCCGGATCGCTTCGGTAAGCTGCTCTTTGAGATCAGTACCCTCTATAGGGGAACAGGTCAGCATATCGAAATGTGTTGTCTTTTCCATTTTTCCAAGCAGCATTTGCGGATTGCTGACAAAGTAAGAATTGATCATCAATCCGTCTGCATTGGGAACCGTATAGCACCAATCCGGTTTTGGCTCATGCGGCTGCAGCGGCGTTTCCCGTTTTTTCAGGAAGATGATGTCCGATGTCACTTTTGTACCGGCATCTGCAAAAGCAGTGTTCGGCAGTCTGACTGCGCCGATAAGCTCGGCACGTTCTGCAAGATATTCCCGAACCTTTGGGTTTGACTTGTCCATCGTTCCGGAAGATGTGATAAATGCCACCACACCGCCGGGTGCAACTTTATCCAGGGCTTTCCGGAAAAATGCATCATGGATCCTCCAATCCTGCACATAGTCCGGGTCATTGAGGTTATAGTCACCAAATGGCACATTGCCAATGGCAAGATCAAAGCTGTCATTTTCCAACCCGGCATGCTCAAATCCGGTATGCAGTATAGACACGTTATCATGATCACGCTGCAATTGCGCTGCGATCCTTGCTGTCACAGGATCCAGCTCGACCCCTACAATACTTGCATCTGAAAACTGGCTCGGCAGTCTGGAGATGAAGTTTCCTGTGCCGCACGATGGCTCCAGTATCCTTGCATCACGGGGCAGATCCATATTTCTCACCGCCTGATACATGGCGTCGATCAGAACCTGTGGTGTGTAGTGGGCATTCATAGTGCTTGCCTTTGCTGCTGCATGATCCTCTGGACTAAGGAGAGTATGCAGCATTTTTCTCTGGTACTCATACTGCATATACCGCTCATCAAATACTTGCGGTAAACCGCCCCAGCCGCAATATCGCCGCAGGATCATCTGTGATTCTTCCTTTGTGTGATATTTATCGTACAATGGACGCTGATCTTCTGCTGCTGTTTCAAGCCGTATCAGCTCACGGAGTGCTGCCAGATTGTCGCTGATCTTGTCGGATGGACTGCTTGCATAGAAAATTTCCGGCAGATCATCCTGCACTTTTGGCAGAGGGGCAGTGCCGCCGTGATCTTGTACAGCTTGCTTTCTGCCATATAGATCAGGTATTTCCATGCCACGCTTCTGTACAGAGTTTGCAAACTGCTCCAGTGCGGTTTGCAGTGTTTCCGGTGTGAGCGGCATGCCATACTCCGCCTGTTGCAGCTCTCCAAGACCAAGCACCGTGCCGTCTGCCAATGTTTCCGACAACCGGAAACTGTATCGTTCAGGCGTCACATTCAGCTCACCAAAACCATATTTTTCAGAGAAAGCATTCAGCGTTTCACGCAGTTCCGGTGTATTGTCATGAATGTTCTCTGGTTCAGGCGCAGGGGCTTCTTGCAGCTCACTTCTGTTTCCGTCTGCATCCGTATAGGCTGTTAGCTGGCGGTCAGTATACTTTGCCTGTCTCAGATTCAAGATGAAATTCTGCTCCAGTGCAGCAAGCAGTTTTTGATCTGTATTTCCATGCTCATCTTCCACACACTGGTACAATGTGCCTACGATCGGAACGCCATCCTGCTGATACTCCAGAATGTGCAGTGTCTTGCTGTCATGGTCGAGCGTAAATGTGAAATCGGGATCACGCATCAGATCGCCGTTCTGCATGTAGAATGTCATGAATCCATATGTATTGCCGCCCAGATGCTCCACGGAAAGCGGTTCATTCGCATCTCCCGCATTGCCATAGCGTTCATAGGTGTGCGCACCGCTTACCATGTCCGGGAACATTTCCGTGAAAGCTTTGTAAAGCTGTTCAGCTCTGGTGGGCTTGCGGGTTTGGGGCTGTTCCGGTTTTGTGCTATATGTATCAACTTTTTCCGGAGAAATTTCTTGTTTCCCCTTGACAATGTTGCGACTTTGGTGTATAATAGTATTAGAGTCAAGGTTGCTAACGCCCTGAGATGATTGTAGTCTCAGCAAACGGAGCAAATCTTGACTTTTCTCTTTATCATAATAGAGAAGATTGTCCGCTTCGACTACACGTTTCAAGAAAGTTTCAAAATTATCACGTCCGTAAATGCTTGTGATAAAATTAGAATCTACCTTTTCCATTTCATAACTGCCATTCCCATTGGGATGTATACTGACAATTACAGGGTTGTTATCTTTGTCAACTTCAGAAGTAACTACAACAATGCTGTCATTTCTTGAAACAGAATCCATTATCATAACAGGATCTTCCAGCAGTTTGGGAATACGCTTTATCTGATCAACTTCCAGTCCATGCGCATGAGTATGGTCATTTTTAGGTTTGAGTGCCTCTCTAAGGTGGCGTTGCGTGTATAGCATAGGCAGCTGTTCACATCCTACTTGCAGGAGAATGTCAGGTGTATCACAAACTTTCAGATCATTGTATCGGTTGGCTGTTCCATGAGCCGTCCGAGAATCCTTTGACATTCTTTCTCAGAATGGAATATGAGCCGTTCTCAAAAGCACATAAGTTTCCGTCATGAAGAACGATTGTATTACCGGGTCTGAGCACTCTGGAAGTATAGATTCCCGGCAATTCCTGATTTGCTTTTGAAGGCGTTACATATTCTGTCACTGTACCGATATTGATAGTTCCTGTGTGAATGACCTCACCCTTAAAAGAGAAAGAATATGTAGTTGATCCGTTTGCTATGCCATAAATCTCCGCAGCGGACTGCTGAAGAGGATTTACTCCGGCACGGTCAAAACAGGCAATATCCGTGTTCTCAATTGCAAGTGAGATATCGGAATATACAAAAAGTCCCTGCGGCAGTGCGCCTATCATATTTGAGAATCCAACTGCTCCGTTTTCAGCGTCCTGAAAGCGAAGAAGCTCTAACCGCTGCTCATCGGTGATCTGATCCATACCGGACAGATAGCACTTGTCCAGATTCATGTCCTTGATGAATGATACATCTGTCACCTGCGGCATATTACTGAGCTGCAATGTTGAAAGCGAAGTAAATCCCTTCAAAAAAGAAAAGTCAGAAAAGCTTCCGTTACGCAGATATAAAGATCTTAATCCCGGCAATTCATTCAAGAAGTCCAAAGATGTAATATCTGCCAGATCGAGGTTCAGATAATTGATCTGCTTGAATTCATCCTCCGAAATGATGCCATCTTCATTTGTGTCGTATGTTCCGTTTCCTATCAGCTGATCGTATAGTGCAGCTTCGATATTCACAGGAGTATCGTCTGCGAAAGCTGTCATTGTGCTGCAAGAGAGCAGCATGGATAAAGCCAGTGTAAATGATGTGATCTTTTTCATAGTTTTCATTCCCATCCCTTCATATATCTTTACCAATTCAGTGCTGCTCAACGTCATTCAGAATCACGCGGATATCATCGGACAGTACCGAAGATTTATCGATTTCTATCAGCAGATGCCATGCTGCCATATCAGCTGTATACGTTTCTGGAATTAATCGATCAATGATGACAGAATCTGCGTTCAATTCTGTGATCTCATGCCGGAAAGAACCGCTCGGTTCCTCAAGTACAACGATCAAAAGCTGATTATCTGCAAACCACTCATCTGTATATTTCCCAACTGCATCTACAAAGCCGACAGTTGTATCTGAGTAGACAACATCTCTGGACGAAAAGTCGTAAATACTGCGGTTTTCAGAGATGTAATCATCCAACGCAGAGCGGTCTGAAATGGGCAATGTATAAGGATACTGCTTATCAGGTATACTGCCGTTGGTCCTGATATACTGCGCTGAAAAGCTATAACTTTTGTTTTCAGAAGAACTCTTACCGGACAGCAGCTCTCGTTTCATAAGACAGAGATCGAATACATCAAGCCTATTATCCTCGCAGAGATCGGCAGCTTTCCAGTCAGCGAGGTGTGTGTCCGGTATCGCGAGAAGCCACTTCTGAAGCAAAACGACATCGGAGATGTTCAGTTCGCCGTCGGCGTTCACATCTCCTGATGGCTTTATCCTTTCAAATTTTCTGTTGTACTTCTCTGCATATTCCTGTGCAGTAGAGCCGCTGTAACCATGAATAACAATATCTCCTTCGACCTCAGTTTCCGCAGTCAAAAACGAATCACTGCTCTGCTCCTCTGTGTAGTATCTATAAATAGGAGCAATTGTCTTTTCACTGTCAAAAATATCACAGAAGGGAGCATAGATGTAGATATCGGAACAAGACCTGGCTGCTGAAAGCGTATTCTCAGGAATGCAGGATGCCCTGTAATGCAGAACCGAAAGCTCACCTGACGGAAAGCCTGTACACCAATATGCTCCGATTTTTTCTACAGACGAAGGAACCTCAATTATTTTGAGCCCCTCTATTGCAAACAGCGACATTTCTGCAATACCGGTCGTTCCTTCACGGATGACAGCACTGTCCGTGTCCTCCTCGCAGCCCACGAGCCAGTCCTGAACATATTGCAGCCCGTTGATCGTTTCAACACAGCCGGCACCGCTGAAAGCCTGCCAGCCTATCGCAGTTACAGTATCCGGGATCACGAAATCTGTTAGTGCGGTGCATTCATGAAATGCGCCGTATCCAATTTTCTCAAGTTCTCCCGTAAAAGAAACTTTTGAAAGGCTCGTGCAGTAGAAAAACATATCACCGGGCAAATATGTCATGCTTTTCGGAATTTCGGCGGTTTTAAGGTTCATACACGCCGTGAACGCATTGTTATTGATGTGTTCGATATTCTCCGGAATGATCGCTGACTCTAAATCCATACAGGCGAAAAAAGCATAATCACCGATGGTATCTGTTTGCTCTGGAATGTTCAGCTCCGTAACACCTAATGTAGGTGGGCAGCCGACAAGCGTTTTCATATCCTTTGTATACAGCATTCCGTCAGCAACGGTATAATATGGATTGGTTTCAGAAACGATGATCTTGGACACTGAGGGCAGATATTCTTCGGCACTTCCAGCTTTTGTTGTTACATTTTCGACAAGATGATACCAAGAAAAATGTTCAAAGCTATCCGGAAGTGTGATAGAAGTAAGCTTATGGCAGTAGCTGAATGGCGATTCAACCAGACCGACCACAGGCAAGTCATTGACCGTTTCGGGAATTACAGCCTCAACTATATCCGTATTCTTGCACTCAGACAGTACAGCAAACCCGTCATAAACACGATACTCATAATCTCCGTCTGTAACAACGGTATAGCTTGCGTCCGGATCAGGAAATGCCGATGTTTCCAAAGCCGCTGCCTGGGCTCTGTATTCCTGATAAGTTGCGGCATCTGATGCATCGGCTGAAAGCGTGGGTACACATGAGAAACCGCACATTAATGCACATATCAGTAGTAAACAAGTCAATTTTTTCATAGTCATTCCCCTTTATATGAATCAATTTCAAATGAAAATGCACAGTGTTTCGATTTTTTGCGGAGGTTCACAGTAAAAAAATTGTTGTAAGAAGCCTCTTATGCGCGCTTATAGCGTATTTATGGTGCTAACTCATCGCATAAACAGATAGCAGGCAATCTACTCCGCAATACTATTATATCATGCTGATATCGTTTTTTCAAGACTTTATACTGCGTTTTAGCAAATATCCTGTTCTTGACGATAGGTACATAGGAATTGGTAACATTGAACTCACAGATCGAATATGAGTTGGAGAGTACAGCAAATTATACTATTTGCATACTTTGCTATTGTTGCAGACGTAGCTGCTATTTCAGGTTACTCTGTATATATATTTTGCTTTGCTTTATAGCTTAATAGAAAATACTTGCTACATCTGCAACAACATATGGAAAACACGATAATTCGTGGTCGACTGTGCCGTTCTTTATGCCCCTGATATACAGTCATGGTTCGCAGCGCGTGGTGGATGCCTCTCAGATGCACCAGAACACGCTGTACGCCCCTTCTCTATCCTTCATGGATCAGGCACTACCCTCGACCTGCAAAGCCACACAGAGCGTCCTGAGCGCCTTAAAATGCGTCCGGCATAAAATTGAACAATGCAGCACCCTATCAGATGCGCCAGAACGCGCTGTACGCCATTCCACTGCCTTTCATGGTATCAGGTACTGTCCTTGCCTCACAAAGCCATACAGAGCATCTTGGATACCTTAAAATGCGCCCGCTGTTTTTGACCTGTTTCCTCATGCCTGCTCCTTCACACGCCATTCATGCGCTCACTTACGCCTTGCCATCAGAACACTGCTGTCTCTCTCTGATCTATGCAGTGCAGTCACTCTGCAAACACTTGATCTTTCACTTGCAACAGATGTCCACAGTTTTTTGATATTACTACGTTTTACCTATTTCTGTAGCACTTGTAGCTTTCTATAATATAACTTTTCCTATATTCTTCTTTTATGTAATATTTATATATTTTATATCTACATTTGCTACATACACAGAAAAATATTATAGAATACTAAAAAAATAAAAGAACCGCAATTCGTTAATTCTCCCTATTCTACATGCTTTTTATTATTATTTTTCTATTTTTGGGCAAGATAGGGCAAGAAAATATAGTAATACATAGGGGAAAGTAATAAAATAAAAAATACCGAAAAAACCTGCGACAAGCTGCTACAAGTCTGTGATTTGGCTGTGTTAAGGCACTTTTCGCTTGTCTGTATCTGAGAACCAATTCCGTGATTGAGGCTGGATACTGTTGCTGTGCAGCTGATGCCCACAAGCTCCCCCACCAGTAGCAGAGTTAGTTATGGGGCGTTAGTGGCTGATGATTTGTATTATAAAAATACCTGAATCCGTGTAGTTCGCAGCAATGATTCACTGAAATCCGCATAGATTCAGGATTTTTGATATCTGCGGTTTC
>CANQYC010000087.1 GCA_947627945.1 uncultured Clostridia bacterium | reverse complement strand
GCCGCATTGGGAGGCATCACGGGAGCGCAGACACTGCGCCGACCAGAGGACGCTGTCCTCTGGACTCCTGCCAGCTTTTTTAGAAAAAAAGCTGGAGCAAAAAACTTGATTAGCTGTAATTTGGGTGTGCCCATGTCGGGGTAAACAAAAGCCCGCCGCCCTTTGCACGCAGTGCATTGGGCGGCGAGCGTTATACGAAGTTCAGCGCAAGCTTTGACCTTCACAAATTTTGAACACTACGCAATGCGCGCGGATGCAACGTCACGTTGCTGGCGGAACCAGTTTGCTCTGCCCGCCCATATACGGACGCAACGCCTCCGGGATCCGCACACTCCCATCCGCCTCAAGATTATTCTCCAAAAATGCGATCAGCATTCTCGGCGGTGCCACAACCGTATTATTCAGCGTATACGCAAAATACTTGCTGCCGTCCTCTCTCCGGATACGGATGCCGAGACGCCTTGCCTGTGCATCACCTAAATTGGAACAGCTGCCGACTTCAAAATATTTCTGCTGACGGGGCGACCATGCCTCCACATCAAGGCTCTTGACCTTGAGATCTGCCAGATCACCGGAGCAGCATTCGAGCGTGCGCACCGGGATGTCCAGCGAGCGGAAGAAATCCACGGTATTCTTCCACATCACATCATACCACCGCATGCTCTCCTCCGGCTTGCAGATGACGACCATCTCCTGCTTTTCAAACTGGTGGATGCGGTACACGCCCCGCTCATCAATGCCACGGGAGCCGACTTCTTTCCGGAAACACGGAGAATAGCTCGTCAGACACTGCGGCAGTTCCGACTCCGGCAAAATGGTGTCGATAAATTTACCGATCATCGAGTGTTCACTCGTGCCGATGAGGTACAGATTTTCGCCCTCGATCTTATACATCATATTTTCCATTTCCGCAAAGCTCATGACGCCGGTCACGACCTCGCCCCGGATCATGTACGGCGGAATGTAATAGGTAAATCCCCGCCCGATCATGAAATCCCGTGCATAGGAAAGCACCGCAGAATGCAGCCTTGCCACATCGCCCTTCAAATAGTAGAACCCGCTGCCCGAAGTTCTCCGTGCCGCATCAAGGTCAATGCCATTCAGCCGCTCCATGATGTCCACATGGTGCGGGATCTCAAATGCCGGCTGATACGCCTCGCCAAACCGCTCTATTTCGACGTTTTCGCTGTCATCCTTGCCGATCGGCACAGAGGGGTCGATGATGTTCGGGATCACCAGCATGATCTCCCGGATCTTCTGCTGTAACTGCACTTCCTTTTCTTCGAGTGCCGCCAGCGCATCACCCATGGCTGCCACTTCCGCCTTAAGCTGCTCCGCACCTGCCTGATCGCCCTTGCCGACCAAGCCGCCGATCTTCTTGCTCTTGGACTTGCGCTCTGCCCGCAGGCTGTCGCCCTGCACCTTTGCCTCCCGGTATTCCTTGTCGAGTGCAATGACTTCATCCACGAGCGGGAGCTTTTCCTCCTGAAATTTCTTCCGGATATTCTCCTTCACAAGCTCCGGTTCGTTCCTGACTAATTTCATATCCAGCATTGGTATTCTTCCTTTCTATGTTTCACGTGAAACATTTCATTCCTCCGGCGACAGCAGTTCTGCCAGTGCCCGCAGGTCATCATCATCATAAAATTCCAGCAGTAGCGTGCCTTTGTTGTTCTTATACTGCACCTTGACTTTTCTGCCGAGCCGTGTGTGCAGTGCCTGTTCCACCTCGCCATAGTAGGAGCGGGGCGGCAGTTTTTCAGGCTCTGCGGGGGCAGGTTCTCCGGTGGACATCTTTTCAAGCTGCCGCACGGTCAGAAGTCCCGCCGCCGCCTTGCGTGCTGCGATGAGCATGGCTTCTTCATCCGCAAAGCCGAGCAATGCACGGGCATGTCCGGCGGAAATACTGCCCTCGGAGAGCATGTCCTGTACCTCCTCCGGCAGGCGCAGCAGACGGATGGAATTTGCCACCGCACTGCGGGAACGCCCGACAGTACGGGAGATCTCCTCTTGCCGCATTCCGAAATCATCCTGCAAACGCCGGAAACCCTGCGCTTCTTCGATGGGGTCGAGATTTTCACGCTGCAAATTTTCAATCAGTGCGATCTGTGCCGTTTCGAGGTCCGACAGTTCCCGCACCACCACGGGCACTTCTTCCAGACCGATCATCCTTGCCGCACGCCAGCGGCGTTCCCCGGCAACGATCTGGTACACCCCGGAGGGCATCGGACGGACGAGCAGAGGCTGCAACACGCCGTGATCCCGGATAGATTCCGCAAGTGCGGCGATGGATGCCTCATCAAAATGCTTTCTTGGCTGGGCACGGTTCGGCTCCAGTTCGGAGAGCCGGAGGGTCTTTTTCACCTGCACACCGGAAAAATTGTCCTCAAACAGGGAATCCAGTCCGCCGCCAAGTCCACCTTTTACCATAACATTCTCCTTTCTGTAGCGTTATGCCATCGCTCTGCGCATACGCCATTTTGTCTTGTTATCGAGTGCTTCGCCGAGAAATTCCTTCCCGAGCAGCTCATAGAACAGGGCACCTTTCGATGCCTTATCGTAATACATCACAGGCTTTCCGTAGCTCGGTGCCTCCGAAAGCCGCACATTTCTCGGGATCTTGGTCTGATAGACCTTTTCCGGGAAATATTTCTGCACTTCCTCGACCACCTGCCGTGACACATTCAGGCGGTTGTCATACATCGTGAACACGATGCCGCCGATCTCCAAGGACGGATTATAATTCGACCGCACCAGCCGGAGCGTGTGCATGAGCTGCGTCAGTCCCTCAAGGGCATAATATTCTGCCAGCATCGGCACCATCACCGCATCGCAGGCAGTCAGTCCATTGAGCGTGAGCAAGCCGAGTGCAGGCGGGCAGTCGATGAAGATGTAGTCATAATTATCCCGGATGGTCAGCACCTGCATTTTCAGACGCTGAAAACGGTTCTCCATCTTGATCAGCTCGATCTCTGCGCCGGCAAGGTCGGCAGTGGCAGGAATGATCGAAATATTCTCAAATTCTGTGGACAACACGGCTTCTTCCGCCTTGACATTGCCAAGGAGCATGTCATAGGCAGTCGCACCGATGCCCTTTTTCTTGATGCCAAAGCCCGTCGTGGTATTTCCCTGCGCATCCATGTCGATGCAAAGCACCCGGAAACCACGGCTCCCGAGGTAGGCAGCAAGATTGACGACGGTGGTGGATTTCCCGACACCGCCTTTCTGGTTGGCGACTGCGATCACCTTACCCATTGTGAAGTCTCCCCCTTATCTGACCGCCCCGGAAACCGGAAAAGCTGCCGCCTCTGCGGTCTCCGGGAGGTCTGTTTGTACTCTTTTTATTATACCATGTTTCGGCGCATTTGTAAAGCGGTTTTTGAGAAATGGGGAGAAAAATATCGTTCCGGGACGGGAAATTGTTTCACGTGAAACATTTTGCGGCAGTTTATTCTTTTTTCAGCAGCGGGATGCGGATGCGGTACTCGATGTAGTCATCAAACTGCATTTTCTGCGAGGCGGCGGGGATGCCGGCTGCCTGCATCGTTTCCACCGCCTTGTGGATGGTGTTTGTGAACAGGCGGACATCCCGGAAAAGGACGCTCCGGCGGCGCATGCTCTCCCGGTCACGCTGCTTGCCGAGCATTTCCTCGATCAGGAGTTCTGTCTTTTCGACATTCAGGGCAAGGTGTGTCACTTTTTCAAGGACACGGAGCCTGTCCTCCGGGCTGCCGAGCCGCAGCAAGGCACGGGCATGGCGTTCGGTCAAGCCATGTTCCAAAATATAATTGCGCTCCTGTTCCGTCAGGCGCAGCAGGCGGAGCTTGTTGGCGACCGTGCTTTGCGCCCTGCCGAGCTGCAAAGCGGCATCTTCCTGCGTCATGCCGTAGTAACTGATGAGCTTTTCGAGGGCGGCGGCTTCTTCAAAATAATTCAGATCCTGCCGCTGGATATTTTCGACCAGTGCGAGGATGGCAGAATTCCGGTCGCTGATCTCCATGAGGATGCAGGGGACTTGCGTGAGACCGGCTAATTTTGCCGCACGGAGCCGGCGTTCTCCGGCGATCAGCTCATAATGGCTGCCGCAGCGGCGGACGGTGATGGGCTGCAAAATGCCGTTCTGGCGGATGCTGTCGGACAGTGCCCGCAGTTCTTCCTGCCGGAATGCGGTACGGGGCTGGTTCGGGTTGGGATGGATCTCGCAGATAGGCAGCTGCATGACCTTTTTTTCCTCCGTCCTGTCCTTGACGAATGCGAATAGATTTGACATAAGATTGCCTCCTTCTTTGTGTGTGCATCGCTTGCTGGGCGGTGCGGTATCTCTGTAAGCCCATTATACCACATCCGGGAGGCAGATGCTACAAAAAAAATCCGTTATTTCTTACGCAAATAACGGATTTCCATACAAATTTTTCGCTGATCACAGCGGTTTTTGCCTGATCTGACTGCTATTGCGGGGGAATTTTGTCGGCGTGCTGCTGCACTTTTTCACGACATAAATCACCCTTTCATCCCCGCCGGGGAGCGTGTAGCGGATCTCCTCCTCTGCCTTGCCGCCGAGGAGACGGATCGCCTGTAATGCGGGGCGAAGCGATTCGCCGGGGCCTTTCATGGCGAGCCACCAGCCGCCCGGCTTCACGAAGGGGAGGGAGTATTCCGCCAGTGTGGGCATGGCTGCCACGGCACGTGCGGTGACGACATCGAAATGTTCCCGCCATTCCGGGAGCTTTGCCATCTGCTCGGCACGTCCATGGACGGCATGGCAATGGCAGCCGAGACGGCGGCACAGCTGCTCTAAAAATGTGATGCGCTTTTGCAGACTGTCAAGCAGCGTGACATCGAGATCCTGCCGGAGCAAAGCGGTCGGCACGCCGGGAAACCCTGCGCCGCTGCCGATGTCGAGCAATGCTGCGCCCTGCGGCAGACAGGCGGCTGCCCGGTTCGGGAGCAGGAGACTGTCCAAAAAATGCTTTTTGAACATTTCCGTGCCCTCTGTCACGGCGGTCAGATTGACCTTTTCATTGTAGTCCGCTAAAAAAACAGCATAGTTCTCCAAGATGTCATATGTTTCACGTGAAACATTCAGACCATATTCGGCAAAGACCGCCGAGGCGGTGTCATATGCAGGCAGCATGGTGCATTCTCCTATCTGTTGTTAGGGTTTCTGTTGTTCCCGGCTTTCGAGCCAGACAAGGAGGACGGTGATGTCCGCCGGGGAAACACCGGAGATCCGGGAGGCTTGCCCGATGCTGACGGGCTGGAGGCGGGTCAGCTTTTCGGCAGCTTCGAGCCGGAGACCACGGATCTGGCTGTAGTCCGTATCCGGCGGCAGGAGGCGGGAGGCAAGACGCCTTGCCTGTGCGATCGCCTGTTCCTGACGCTCGATGTAGCCCTGATATTTGATGCGGATCTCCGCCTGTTCCCGCTCCTCGGCGGTCAGTGCGGGCGGTGCGGGGTCAAATGGCTGTATATCGGCATAATGGAGCTGGGGACGGCGCACCAGATCGGCGAGTTTACATCCGGTGGTGAGGGGGGCAGTGCCATGTGCGGTGAGCATGGCATTCAGGGCGGGAGAGGGGGCAATGTTCGTCCGCTCAAGGCGGCGTATCTCCTCCGCAACATGGGCATATTTCTGCTGCATGCGGAGAAAACGTGATTCCGGAAGCAGTCCGATGCGCCTGCCGATGGGCATGAGACGTTCGTCGGCATTGTCCTGCCGGAGAACAAGGCGGTATTCGCTGCGGGAGGTCATCATCCGGTAGGGGTCGCTGCATCCCTTGGTGACAAGGTCGTCGATCAGCGTGCCGATGTAGGAGCCGGAGCGATCGAGGAGCAGCGGTTCTTCGCCGTGGATGGAAAGGGCGGCGTTGATGCCGGCGACAAGTCCCTGTGCGGCGGCTTCTTCGTAGCCGGAACTGCCGTTGAACTGTCCGGCACCGTAGAGACCATGCACTGCCTTTGTCTCGAGGGTGGGGCGGAGGGCGGTCGGGTCGACACAGTCATATTCGATGGCGTATGCCGGGCGGAGGATCTCGACATGCTCCAGTCCCCGGATGGTATGCAGAAAGGCGAGCTGCACGTCTTCCGGCAGGGAACTGCTCATGCCCTGCAAATAGTACTCCTCGGTGTCAAGTCCCATGGGTTCGATGAAGATCTGGTGGCGTTCCTTTTCGGCGAAACGCACGACTTTGTCCTCGATGGACGGACAGTAGCGGGGTCCCACGCCCTCGATGCGCCCGGCGTAGAGGGGGGAGCGGTGCAGATTTTCCCGGATGATGCGGTGCGTTTCGGCATTGGTGTAGGTGATGTAGCAGCTCACTTGGTTCTGCATGCCGGTGGGGGCGGTGGCAAAGGAAAATGGCGTAATTTCGGCATCGCCATCCTGCCGCTCGAGAAGATCGAAGTCGATGCTGCGGCGGTGGACACGGCAGGGCGTGCCGGTCTTGAAGCGGCGCAAGGGCAGGTAGTCCCGGAGACTTTCGGTCAGCAATTCCGCCGGGAGAGAGGCATCGGGTCCGGCGGAATAGGACATCTCGCCGATGTGGACTTTGCCACGGAGGTAAGTCCCGGTGCAGAGAATGACGGCACGGGCGGAAAACTGCATGCCGGTGCGGGTCAAAATGCCCTGTACACAGCCATTTTCGATGAGGATGCGGACGGCTTCGCCCTGATGGACAAAGAGGTTTTCCTGCTGTTCACAGCAATGTTTCATGTGAAGATGATAGCGGGCACGGTCTGCCTGCACACGGAGACTGTGGACGGCAGCACCTTTGCCACGGTTGAGCATCCGGCTCTGGAGAAAGCAGGCATCGGCGGCTTTGCCCATCTCGCCGCCGAGGGCGTCGATCTCCCGGACAAGGTGACCTTTCGCTGTGCCGCCGATGGACGGATTACAGGGCATATTGGCAATTTGATCCAGTGAGAGCGTCAGCAGGAGCGTCCGGCATCCCAGACGGGCGGCGGCAAGTCCGGCTTCCACGCCGGCATGTCCGGCACCGACGACGATCACATCGAAGCGGGTATCCATTGGCTGCACCTACTTTCCTACGCAGAATCGGGAAAAAACGGTATCGACGACTTTATCTGTCACACGCTCGCCATTTAGCCGGAGCAAAGCATCCGCTGCGGCATCCAAGCTCACGGTCACGGCATCATAGGCAATTCCGGCACGGAGCGCATCGAGTGCCTCGGTGACGGCGGTGATCGCCTCCGTCAGGCAGGTGCGCTGGCGTTCGTTGGCGATCATGCCATGTTCGGCAGGGGCGGCATGGCGGGCGGCGAAACGCTGCACGGCATCGGCGAGGGCATCGAGTCCGTCACCTGTTTTTGCCGATATATCGATCATTTCCGGGAAGTCATCAGGCTGCCAGCATTTTCCAAGGTCAGATTTTGCACACAGGCAGATGGTGCGGGCGGGATCGAGCTGCTGCCGCAGGGCGGTGTCCTCGGCGGTGGGTGGGGTGCTGGTGTCGAAAACGGCTAAGACCAGTTCGGCATCCCGCAGCGTGGCAAGACTTCTTTCGACACCGAGCTGTTCCACCGGCTCCTGCGTTTCCCGGACGCCGGCGGTGTCGGAGAGGCGCAGCAAAATATCCCCAAGGCGCACCTGTTCTTCGATCACATCCCTCGTGGTGCCGGCAATGTCGGTCACGATGCTGCGGTCGCAGCGGGCGAGGGCATTGAAGAGCGTGGACTTGCCGACATTGGGTCGTCCGGCGATGACGGTGCTGAGTCCTTCCCGCAAAATTCTGCCATAATCATAGGTGGCAAGGAGGTTCTCCATCTGTGTGAGGAGGGCGGAAAGGCGGGAGGTGAGCGCATCGCTGTCGATGCCGGGGATGTCCTCATCGGGATAATCTGCCCAGACGGCAAGCTCGGAGAGCATGTCTAAAAGGACGGCGGAAAATTCCGATATTCTGCGGTAAGTCGCACCCTCACGGAGCTTGCGGGCGGCATGGGCGGCGGCACTGCCGGAGGCGGCGATGAGGTCGGCGACGGCTTCTGCCTGTGTGAGGGAGAGCTTGCCGTTCAGGAAGGCACGGCGGGTGAATTCGCCCGGCTGTGCCAAGCGCACAGAATTACCAAGGATGGCACGCAGCAGGCGTTCCGCAAGGTACTGTCCGCCGTGGCAGGAGATCTCTGCGACATCCTCGCCGGTGTAGCTGTGGGGGGCACGGAACACGGTCAGGATGACATCATCGAGGCAGGTGCCGTCTGCGGTAAATTCGCCGTAACTGCATGTGTAGCCGGGCATTTCTGTGGGAGAAACGCCGTGGAATGGGCGAAAAAGCTCCGCTGCACGGGTGATGGCGGCAGTTCCGGAAATGCGGATGACTGCCATGCCGCCCGTCCCGTGGGGGGTCGCAATGGCTGCGATGGTATCCATGGGGTCACCTCCGAGGGCTTTTTGTAACGCCAGCCCCGTGCAGGGACTGGCGTTTTCTGCGATATGACATTAAAATTCGATCTTTCCGTAAAGTCCGGCGTTGATCTCGTCCTCGGGTCTCGGACGTTTGTAGTCCTTCTCGAAGCTGGTCTTCATGGAATCCATCGAGATGCGCTCCGGGGGGGTATCGTCACGGCGGCGGTCACGGGGACGGCGGCGGTCATTGCGGTACCGACTGTCGCTGCGGTCGGGGCGTGCGGGACGGCGGCGGCGGGATCTGTCTTCGGAATTGATCACCACTTTGCGGTATGGTTCTTCGCCGACGCTGCGGGAGCTCACGCCCTCGATCCCGGCAACGGCGGAGTGGATGATGCGGCGTTCATAGGGGTTCATCGGCTCAAGCATGGTG
>CANQYC010000086.1 GCA_947627945.1 uncultured Clostridia bacterium | reverse complement strand
GTCACTGTATTATACGCTGCCAGATCCCCCGCCGTCAGCAGGAACCAGTCCTTGCTGATCGTGGTAAAGGGGTTGACCGTCAGTGCGCCGGGCTGTGTTTCTATCAATGCCATCGCTCTTCATCCTTTCCAAAACTGATCATAAAAACGGGTAATTCCAGTATATGCGGAACATCCGTCCCATAGTACAAACAGCAACGGGGTGGATCCCCGCTGCTGTTCCCAGTTACTCCTCTGCGTCCGGTGCAAGTGCCTGCAGCTCGCTTTCATCAAAGTCGAACTCCAGCTCCTCACCGCAGTTGGGACAAACCGTCTCGCCGTCCTCAAGCATGCGCTCATCGAGAGGGATGCACCTGCCGCAAGTCGGGCAGATCGTCTCGTACTGCTCCTCCTCATCGAATTCGCAGTCCTCCGGACAACCCTCACAGTCATACGCATCGTCGTCATCATCCTCATCCATCAGCATGTCTTCCACATCGGCGACTGCTTCATCAAGGATGTCGCACTGCTCTTCCAGCTCTTCCACGCGGTCTTCCAGTTTCTGTATATACTTCATGATGTCTTCCAGTGCTTCACAGACGGCGTACTGTGCCTTGCCCTCCTTGGTCGCCGGGTCAACGCCCTGTCCGTCGAGAAGTCCTCTCAGATATGCGATCTTATCCATTGCAAGCCTCCTTGCTTATGCACGCTCCATATACTCACCAGTCCTGGTGTCGATACGGATCATATCGCCCTCATCAATGAACAGCGGTACACGCACCTCGGCACCGGTCTCCAGTGTGGCGGGCTTGGTGGCATTGGTGGCGGTATCGCCCTTGAAGCCGGGGTCGGTCTGGGTGACCTGAAGCTCCACAAAATAGGGCGGCTCTACGCCGAACACATTGCCCTTGTAGGACAGTACCTTGACCTCCATGTTCTCCTTGACAAATGCAAAGGACGGACCGAGCTTCTCCTTCTCGATCGGGAGCTGCTCATAGGTTTCCATATCCATGAAGTAATACAGACCGGAGTCCTCATACAGGTACTGCATATCCTTGCGCTCTATGTAAGCGGTCGGGAACTTGGCGGTCGGGTTGAAAGACTGCTCCACGACGGAACCGGTGATGACATTCTTGTACTTGGTTCTGACAAAGGCAGCACCCTTACCCGGCTTTACATGCTGGAACTCCACGACCTGAACTACTTGACCGTCGAGTTCAAAAGTGACGCCGTTTCTGAAATCGCCTGCTGTGATCATAAAAAATAACCTCCGTTAATTTCATGGGGCATCCTGCCCCTGCCGCTCCCCCGTGGCACACACAGGGGCACTATACTCTTCTATTATACACCAAAATCCCGCATTTTGCAAGGGTTCAAAAAAAATTTAAAGGCAAATCAGCGTATTTGGTACATTTGTCAAATTATCACATCCATTTTCGGTAATTTGCACAAAATCTTCAATGCGCACACCGAACTTCCCCGGAAGATAGATGCCCGGCTCAATGGTGACCACATTGCCGGGTGCCAGCGGCAGTTTCCTCGTCCTGCCAGCGACCGGGAACTCATGGATCTCCATGCCGACGCCATGACCGAGGGCATGGCCGAAAGCATCTCCATAGCCGGCATCGGTGATGATATCCCGTGCGCAGGCGTCAAGCTCCTCGCCGGTGACGCCGGGTGCCGCAAGGGCAAGTGCCGCATTCTGGGCAGTACGGACAATGTGGTAGATCTCCCGCATTTCCTCACTGGGCGTCCCGACACAGACAGTGCGTGTCATGTCGCTGTGGTAGCCGTCCACCACCGCTCCGAAATCCATCAGCACAAGATCCCCCTGCCGGATCTCCCGGTCGTCGGGCACACCATGCGGCATGGAAGTATGTGCGCCGGTCAGGGCGATGGTCTCAAAGGAAATGTCCTCTGCACCGTGACTGCGCATATAGAAATCAAGATGCAGTGCCACTTCACGCTCGGTCATGCCGGGGTGCAGCCGTTCAAGAAGACTGCCAAGGGCATCCTCTGCGATCTGCTGGGCAGCACGGATGCAGGTGATCTCCTCCGGGGTCTTGACCGTCCGCAGGTCATAGAGTGCCTGACTGAGGGTGTTGTCCGTGAGAAATTCCACGTCCTTCATCTTCCGGAAACCTGCCATCCGTTCGAGGGTGAGGCTCATGGATTCCACAGCGGCGGTCTTTGCGCCATGCTGCTGCATCAGTTCACGGATCTGCCGCAGCACAGCGGGCTGCTGCTCGACTACCGTGCAGTGATGTGCCGTCTCCCTCGCCTTTTCGAGATACCGGAAATCAATGATCAGGTAGCTTTCTTCCGGAAACACAAGCACATACCCGGCGGAGGACTTCATCCCGGTCAGGTAGCGGCGGTTGATGTCATCCGTGACAATGGCGCAGTCTGCCTTGCCGTGAAGTGCCTCTGTGAGCTGCGCCAGACGCTCTCTCATGTCTTCTCCTGCGCCGCAAGCGCACGGATCGCCAGCTCATAGCTGAGCAGCCCGAAACCGGAGATGCTGCCGCTGCATACGGGGGCAATGACCGAATGGGAACGGAAGCTGTCCCTGGCGAAGATGTTGCTGATATGTACCTCGATCACGGGGATGCGGATCGCCTTGATGGCATCGGCAATGGCATAGCTGTAGTGGGTATAGGCACCCGCATTCAGCACAATGCCGGCGTACTCTGTCCGTGCCGCATGCAGGCGGTCGATCAAGGCACCCTCATGATTGGACTGGAACACATCTGCCTCCATTCCAAGGGACGCTGCCAGCTCCACCAGACGGGCATTCAGCTCGTGATAGCCCGTACTGCCGTAGATGCCCGGCTCCCGTTCACCGAGCAGATTCAGGTTAGGACCGTGCAGGATGAGGATCTTCTTCATAGTATGATACACCTCCGGTAATGAAACAGTGACAGCACAAAGCTGCCGCTGTCAGTCGATGAAATGCTTCGGCAGGAAGGGCTTTTCCATGCAGCGTTTGAAGCGAAAAAATGCCGTGGTCTCCAGCTTCATCGGCGGTACATAGATGCTCTGTACGCCGAACAGGTTCGCACCCAAAATATCCGTATAGATCTGATCGCCCACCACGCAGAGTGCCTTCTTCGGCAGGCGCATGTCCTCCATGGCACGCCGGAATCCGCTGCTCAGCGGCTTTTTCCCCTCACAAATGCACGGGATCCCCAGCCGCTTTGCAAACGGCTCCACCCGGGGCGGATGGTTGTTGGAGACCAGCCGCAGGGCTATGCCCGCTTCCCGCATCTGTGCGATCCAGTCCTCCACGCCGGGTGCCGGCACGGGATTGTCATGGGTCGTCAGGGTATTGTCAATATCCAGCAGCAAGCCCCGGATGCCCCTGCTGCGCAGCAACTCCGGTGTGATACGGCACACCGAGCGCACAGCGATCGTCGCACGAAACACAGCTTCCCCCTTCCGGCGAAAAAACAAAGGCGTACTGACAGTACGCCCTTATGTTTTACTGACTCGCCATCAATACTTGCGCTTACGGGCTGCCTCAGACTTCTTCTTACGCTTGACCGAAGGCTTCTCGTAATGTTCTCTCTTACGAACCTCGGCAATGACGCCGTCCTTGGCACACGATCTCTTGAAACGCTTCAGTGCAGTATCCAGAGACTCGTTCTTACCGACACGTACTTCTGCCACTTGTTAATTCCCTCCCTTTGCCACAAGACAGAGGCTCTATCGCCCATAGGGGCGATAGTATACTATACTCCCCAAAAAGGAAGAACAGTGTCTGCTCTCTACCCACAGCGATCCTATGCAGCAGGTATACAATCATTATAACATACCCACGCCGGTTTGTCAATAGTATTCTGCCCGGCACGGAAACTTTGTTATTTTACAACAAAATTCACCAGTTTATTTTGTACATAAATCTGCTTTTGTACCTGTTTCCCGGCAGTCACCTCAGCGACACGGGGTTCGGCAGCCGCCTGCGCAAGGACAGTCTCCTTGTCGGCATCTGCCGGAATGTTCATGCGGGTGCGCAGTTTGCCGTTGACCTGCACGACGATCTCGACCGTTTCCTCTTTGCACAGTGCCTCGTCATAGGTCACCCATGACTGTTCATTGAGGACGCCGCCGAAGCCGCACAGCTCATACAGTTCCTCCGTGATGTGCGGTGCAAAGGGATTGAGCAGAATGAGCAGTGTCCGGTACTCACCCCGCCGGATGCTGCCGGTCGCATAGATGTCATTGACCAGTGCCATCATGGCGGCAATGGCAGTGTTGAATTTCAGTGCCTCGATGTCCTCGGACACCTTGCGGATCGTCCTGTGGAAAGCGGACTGCAACTCCTGACGGTATTCGTCCCCCTCGGTGAGGATGTCCTGCAATGCCCAGATCCTGTCGAGGAAACGTTTGCAGCCACGGATACCGGAAGTGCTCCACGGTGCGGTCTTTTCAAAATCACCGATGAACATCTCATAGGTGCGCAGGGTATCGGCACCGTACTGCCGGATGACATCATCCGGATTCACGACATTGCCCAGAGATTTGGACATTTTCTGACTTCCCTCGCCTAAGATCATACCGTGGGAGGTACGCCGCAGGTACGGTTCCTTGCAGGGCACGGAGCCGATGTCATACAGGAATTTGTTCCAGAACCGGGAATACAGCAGGTGCAGCGTGGTATGCTCCATGCCGCCGTTGTACCAGTCGACAGGCATCCAGTATTCCAGTGCCTCTTTCGATGCCAGCTCCTTGTCATTGTGCGGGTCACAGTAACGCAGGAAATACCACGATGAGCCAGCCCACTGGGGCATGGTGTCCGTCTCCCGCTTTGCCGGACCGCCGCAGCAGGGACATGTCGTGTTGATGAAGCTCTCAAGCGTAGAAAGCGGGGATTCTCCGTTGTCGGTGGGCATATAGCTCTCGACTTCGGGCAGGCGCAGCGGCAGTTCCTCCTCCGGGATCGGCACCCATCCGCACTTTTCACAATTCACCAGCGGGATCGGTTCGCCCCAGTATCTCTGACGGCTGAACACCCAGTCACGGAGCTTGTAATTCACCTTGCGGTGTCCCTTGCCGGTCTCCTCGAGCCAGTCCTTGATCTTCACCTTAGCATCCTCGACAGACAGCCCCGTCAGGAAACCGGAATTGACCATCACGCCCGTGGCGCAGTCCGTAAAGGCTGCCTCCTCGATATTGCCGCCGGCAACGACCTCCACCATTTCAATGCCGAATACCTTGGCAAATTCCCAGTCACGGTCATCATGCGCAGGCACAGCCATGATGGCACCGGTACCGTAGCTCATGAGGACATAGTCGGAAATGAAGATCGGGATCTCCTTGCCGTTGACCGGATTGACGGCACGCACGCCCGCAAGCTTTACGCCGGTCTTTTCCTTGTTCATCTCGGTGCGGTCAAAGTCCGACTTCCGGGCTGCTTTTTCCTGATAGGCATGGATCTCATCGAGATTGGTGAGCTTGTCTGCCCACTTTTCCAGCATCGGATGTTCCGGTGCGATGACCATGTAGGTGGCACCGAACAGCGTATCCGGACGGGTCGTATAGACCGTCAGCGTGTCCCCTGCGGTCGTCTCGAAATCCACCTCGGCACCCTCGGAGCGTCCGATCCAGTTGATCTGTGTCGTCTTGATGCGGTCAAGATAATTGACCTCTTTCAGGTCGTCGATCAGCCGCTGTGCATAGTCGGTGATCTTCAGCATCCACTGGCTCTTGACCTTGCGGATGACCTCGCCGCCGCAGCGTTCGCAGCAGCCGCCGACCACTTCCTCATTGGCAAGCACGACCTTACAGGAGGTACACCAGTTGACCGCCATCTCCTTCTTGTAGGCAAGTCCCTTCTTGAAGAGCTGGAGGAAGATCCACTGTGTCCATTTGAAATAATCCGGATCGGTGGTATTGACCTCCCTGTCCCAGTCGAAGGACAGTCCGATGGAATGGAGCTGTTCCTTGAAACGTGCCACATTGCGCTCGGTGACGATGGCGGGGTGGATCCGGTTCTTGATGGCAAAATTCTCTGTCGGCAGTCCGAAAGCATCCCAGCCCATCGGGAACAGGACATTGTAGCCCTGCATCCGGCGTTTTCTGGCAACGATATCCATTGCCGTATACGGTCTCGGATGTCCGACATGCAGTCCCTGCCCGGACGGGTAGGGAAACTCGACCAGCGCATAGAATTTCGGCTTGGTATAGTCATTTTCAGCATGGAAGGTCTTATGCTCCTCCCAATAGGTCTGCCATTTCTTTTCGATCGTCTGATAGTCGTACTTACGCACGGGGTGTTTCCTCCTTTGTATCCGCCGGTGCATCGATCCACTGGCGGATGTCAAGTGTCTCGGCATCTGCCCAAAGCTGCTCCAGACGGTAGAATTCTCTTGTTTCCTGATAGAACACATGGACGATCACGTCTCCGTAATCGAGTATATACCAGTTAGAACCGGGCATGCCCTCCCGGTGCCTCGGTTCCACGCCTTTCTGGGAGAGCTGGAATTCCGTCTCCTCGGCAAGCGTTCTGGTGTGGGTGGTGCTGGTGCCGTTGGCGATGATAAAATAATCTCCTAAAATCGTCAGGTCTGTCACCTTCAGCACCCGGATATCCTCCGCCCGCTTCGCATCCAGCGCACGGACGGCGATCCTGATCTTTTCTTCTGCGGTCATATCTGGCTCCCTTCTGTGATCCGGTCTATTTCAGTTTCGGCGGTTCGACAGTACCGTCATGCACATCCTGTAAGGTCGCAGCCGTGTCGTCAAAGGTGGTATCCTTGTAGCTGCCCTCCGGGATATATTCCATGATCGCACTCTGATCCCGCTCAAGCGGCACCTGCATGGTGCGGAAGTAGGTATTGAGAATGTCCAGTGCCACGCCCTTGTGGACAGACCAGCATGCCTGTCCGTTGATCATGGCGGACTCACCCGGCAGCATGAAGACGTTGACGTTCTTCATCTCGATCGTACCGGCAAGGTCGGCGATGCGGGCGATGTCCTCAAGGCTGAGGTCGGTGCCGATCAGCTCCTCATCATAGATCTGATTGGCTGCCTGGAACACCTTGATATTCCCCATGCTGATGGCTTTCTTCATGGCGGCGGCAAGGAACATGCGCTGTGCCTGGATCCGTCCGATGTCGGCAAGCTGATAGCCTCTCCGGAACCGCAGCAGCCATTCGGACTGCTCACCGTTGAGGGTCTGCTCGCCCTCATAGATGACCTTGCCCGGCTCGAACTGGATGGTATAGGGCATGTTGATGGGGATGCCGCCGATGATGTCCACGATCTTGACGACATTGTCGCAGGTGGTGGTCACATAGGCATCCACCGGGACGCCGAAGCTGTCCTGTACGCAGTTGACCACACGCTGGATCCTGCTCAGCTCCGGATCGCCGCAGACATAGAGGCTGTTGAACTTATATGTCGGGGCGGTGGAGTATCCGGCATACTCTGCCACATAGGTATCCCGGGGGATCTGGAGGATGTTCATGCTCGCCGTGCGGAGGTTGAACTGGATGAGGTAATTGACATCATGCAGATGTCCGCTGCCGTTGGTCGGCGTATCGAATCCCAGAAACAGGATGGTAAACTGTCCCTCGATGGTCTGGTCAAGATCAAGCCCGTCATTGAAATCCGCATCCACATCCGAATTCAGCTCGATCTCGGAAGAATCCGTGCGGGAAATGGTACCCTCAAGATACTGCACCGGCTTCTTCGCTTTGAGATACCGGACGACAGAGAGCTGCCTGATGGAATTGTCCTCTGCATGGTAGGCGATGATGGGCGCATTCAGCAGCATCACTGCGAGCAGCACCAGCGTCAGCAGGATGGAGACCACCTGAATGACGATATTGACGATCTTCTGTTTTTTTTCATCCGCAAGCATTTTCATCCTTGGATCCCCTTTCTCCCCTCGGCGGGTCGGCTCTTGTTCAGGTAGCAGTGATAGGCATCAACGGTATACTGCGGCAGCATACCCCGTTTCTTGACGACCGAGGCGATGACGTCTGCCAGTGCCTCGAGCATGGTCGCCCCCAGATCTTCATGCGCCATCCGGCGCATCCTGCCGACGCCCTTGTAATCCCGGTCCTCCGAGATCATGTCGGCGATGTAGATGATCTCCTCGAGCAAAGACATGTCGGCACGTCCCACGGTATGGAACCGCACCGCATTGAGGATATCCTCATCCGTAATGTCCATTTCCGTCTGCAAAAAACGGGCACCGGCAATGCCGTGCCAGAGCTTGCGGGAATGCAGCTCCGCCGGATCCGGGGCAAAATCCCCCTCCCGCATGAGCTGCTCCTGTTCCGGGAACGGCAGCTCCTTGCACACATCGTGCATCAGCCCGGCAAAGTACGCTTTCTCGACATCCGCACCGTAGCGTTGTGCGAGCTGCCGGGCAGCCCTTGCGACATTGCATGAATGCTGGAATCGTTTCTTGGACAGATTCTGCTCCAGAAAAGCGATCTTATCCTTGATCTGGTACATTGGCTTCACATCCTGCATACAAATTTCTCTTTTGAATATATTGTACTATTTTTTCAGGCAAATAGCAAGGATAATTTTGCTTTTTCCGCACCATTTCCCTGATTTTTGTGGAAGATACCGAAAAACTTTCCACATTCAGGAGACAAATCTCACCATATTGCTGTAATTCCTGTACACATTGGCGCAGTGCCGCATACTCTCCCGGCTCTCTGGCGACCGCCGCCAGCCTGACCTGCCGCAGGATGTCCTGCCAGCGGTGCCATTTCCGGAAGTCCGCCAGCATGTCCCCGCCCACCAGCAGCCAGAACTCTGCCTCCGGGTATGCCTGCACAAAATGCGCCACTGTCCGGCAGGAATAGCTCACGCCCTC
>CANQYC010000085.1 GCA_947627945.1 uncultured Clostridia bacterium | reverse complement strand
GATTACCTCATACCTTTTGAGCCGAGTATAACCTCGGCTCTATTTTTTTACCCACAGGATTGGTTGGCGCTTACAAAGCATCAGTCAACGATCAGCGATTTTCCCGTCATTTCCGCAGGCTGCGGCAGTTCGAGAAGTTTCAGGATCGTCGGGGACAGATCTGCCAGCACACCGCCGTCACGCAGTTTGCAGTCTCCCGCACCTACCACGATGAACGGCACCGGATTGGTCGTGTGTGCCGTGAACGGAGAGCCGTCCGGCTCGTACATCTTGTCGGCATTGCCGTGATCGGCAGTGATGAGCGCAGCACCGCCCTTGGCAAGGATCTCCTCTACCATTCTGCCCACGCAGGTGTCCACAGCCTCCACCGCAGCGACAGCGGCATCAAATACGCCCGTATGCCCCACCATGTCGCAGTTGGCGTAGTTCAGGATGATGACATCATACTTGTCAGACCGGATGGCATCGACCACCGCATCCGTCACCTCATAGGCACTCATCTCCGGCTTCATGTCGAACGTCTCCACATCGGGCGACTTGATGAGGATCCTGTCCTCACCCTCAAACTGCCGTTCCTCGCCGCCATTGAAGAAGAATGTCACATGGGCATACTTCTGCGTTTCGGCGATGCGGAGCTGCGTCTTGCCGCACTTGGCGAGATACTCGCCGAGGGTCATCGTGAGCTGCTCCGGCGGGAAAGCGACCTCGACATTCGGCATGGTCGCATCGTACTGTGCCATGCAGACGAAATGTACCGGGAAATAGCCATTCCTGCGCTCGAATCCCTTGAATTCCGGATCGACAAAGGAACGTGTGATCTGACGAGCCCGGTCGGGGCGGAAATTGATGAATACCACGCTGTCATTTGCCTTGATCTCTGCATCCCGTTCCACAACGGTCGGGAGCATGAATTCATCCGTGACCTCATTGGCATAGGAGTTTCTGATCGCCTGCACAGGATCTGTCTCCTGCACGCCCTCGCCGTAAACCAGTGCCGCATAGGCTTTTTCCACTCTGTCCCATGCATTGTCTCTGTCCATGGCATAGAAACGCCCCGCAATGGTCGCTACCTTGCCGACACCGATCTCCTGCATTTTTGCGACAGCTTCCTCCATGTACTCCGCAGCGGAGGACGGCGGCACATCTCTGCCATCTAAGAAAGCATGGACATAGACCTTCTCCAGCCCGAACCGCTTTGCCATCTCCAGCACCCCGTAGAGGTGATCGCTGTGGCTGTGTACGCCGCCGGGGGACAGCAGCCCCATGATATGCAGGGCACTGCCATGTGCCTTTGCATTTTCCATCGAATGTACCAATGCCGGATTCTCAAAGAAATCGCCGTCCTGAATGGACTTGGAAATTTTCACCAGCATCTGGTAGACGATACGTCCCGCACCGATGTTGGTGTGTCCGACCTCGGAATTGCCCATCTGCCCGTCCGGCAGACCCACGCAGAGCCCCGACGCACCGATGATGGTATGCGGTCCCTGCATGTATTTATCAAGATTCGGTGTCTTTGCCGCTTTGATGGCATTGCCGTAATCATCGGGATTATAGCCGAAGCCGTCCATGATGATCAGGGCTACAGGTTTTTTTGACATTTTTATCAAAACCTTTCATATAATTTTAGATACCGTAGTGGATGACATACTTTTTTTCTGTATGAGCCTTTTTCATAAGGCATATGACAGGCTTGTAAACATCCTTGTTTTCCTGCTCAAATATAGTTATAAATTCAGGAAGTACATCCCACGGAATAAGCGTTATACCGTAGTAACAAAGACCTTGCCACAATTCCCCTTTATAATTATCGCCACGGCAAGGGTTTATTGTCGGAATACCCTGAAACTTTTCCGCAAGGGGAAGTATCAGATCGTCATGTATGGAAATGCAGCTAAATTTTTCAGGTTGGTATCCTGTATATTCACGCATCTTGCCGGAAAAATTCTCTATTATGCCGAAATCATGTACAAGTCCCATATGTATGAAAGCCCTTCTGAGGCTGCATTTTACTTCATATCCCACTGTTTCCAGAATGAACTACCAATAGATCCGGAAATACCCCGTCTCCGGATTGAGCATCCAGACAGCTGTATTCTGTGAGCCTTTCCCCAGCACATACACTTCTGCGCCCTGCATGTCCGCCTGTGATGCGCCTTTTTCTTCCATATGGTAGAACCACTGCCGACCGCCCGATAATTCAGTTGTGCCGGTGGTATCACGGCTCGCTGTCTCGTTCTGTTCCTGCACTTCATCTGTGTGTACAACTTTATCTGTGCATACATAGGATACTTCGCAGATGCTCTGCGCTTTCTGCCGATAGGCTTTCACCGTGGCGGTGTCCGTATAGTAGCAAATGTCGATCCCCCCGGCACCCTGCATCATGCTTGGCACCATGCGGATCTCATATTGCTCTGTCTGCTCCGGCAGCTTTTCCGGCAGCAGCGTTTCTACAATGCTGCCATCCTGATAATGGGACAGATACATGGCACGCTGGATGGGGTATGCCCATTTCCATGCGTGTGCCTGCAAGACAAAGGGGAACACCGCCGCAGCGATCACGACCGTATAGATCACCGCCCGGAGGATGCCTGTCACCCTGCGGAATGTCCTGCTGCGGGGGATGTCCTTGTCGTACCATGCCCCGGAAAGCTCGATCAGTATCAATGCCGGGATGCTTGCGACCCAGAACACCTCAAAGTACGGGAACAGCATGGAAATGATGCTCCCCATGGAAAGCACCCCGAAACAGAACAGGGTATCTATCGTCCGCCAGATCGTGTAACGGCGTTTTATCCGTTCCTTTTTCCTGAACAACATGATACTACAGTGAGGGCAGCTTCCGCTGCCCTCAGCGGTCTCAGCCGTTGACAGCCGCCTGAACGATCACGTTGAAGTCCTCAGCCTTGAGGGATGCGCCGCCGATCAGACCGCCGTCAATGTTCGGCTTTGCCAGCAGCTCAGCGGCATTCTTGGCATTCATCGAACCGCCGTACTGGATGGTGACAGCATCTGCCGTTGCCTGATCATAGAGCTTTGCCAGCTGCGCACGGATGAAAGCGCAGACTTCCTCTGCCTGCTCCGGTGTTGCGGTCAGACCTGTACCGATCGCCCAGACCGGCTCGTAGGCAATGACAACTTTCTTCACATCCTCCTTGGAAACATCCCACAGATCCAGCTTGATCTGACGGGCAACGACTTCCTCGGTGATATTGCACTGACGCTCCCACTTCAGCTCGCCTACGCAGACAATGGGCTTCAGCCCGGCAGCGAGGGCAGCAAGGGTGCGCTTGTTGACCGTCTCATCGGTCTCGCCGAAATACTGACGGCGTTCGCTGTGACCGATAACGACATACTCCACGCCGATCTCGGTCAGCATGTCAGCGGAGATCTCACCGGTGAAGGCACCGCTTTTCTCAAAATGTACATTCTCTGCGCCGACCTTGACATTGGAACCGGCAGTCACATTGACAGCGGTCTCCAGATTCGTAAACGGCACACAGGCAATGACCTCTACCTTTCCCTCTGCATTGGCGACCAGCGGCTTGATGCCCTCAAGCAGTGCCTTTGCCTCGGGGCGGGTCTTGTTCATTTTCCAGTTACCGGCAATAATAGCCTTTCTGACTGTTTTATTCATGTTCATCTACTCCTTTTTAAGATATAGGATCTGTTAGCGGGATACAGCATCCGTACGGCGAAAAGACAAACTGCACACAGCAGTGCCGCCATCGCCGCACAGCCCATCTGCGGACTTTCCATGTCATGTACCCCCTCTCTGAAAAACGCCTCATGTATTGCAATAAAGGCGGATATTTCACCGCCCGTATTGCTACTATCTTACTTTTCAGCGATCACAGCAACGCCCGGAAGCACCTTGCCCTCGAGGTATTCAAGGGAGGCACCGCCGCCTGTGGAAATGTGGCTCATCTTGTCAGCAAAGCCGAGCTGCATTACAGCTGCTGCGGAATCGCCGCCGCCGATGATGGTCGTTGCATCGGTCTCAGCCAGTGCCTGTGCCACAGCGATCGTACCCTTTGCCAGTGTCGGGTTCTCGAATACGCCCATCGGACCATTCCATACCACGGTCTTTGCGGACTTCACAGCCTCAGCAAACAGCTTCTGTGTCTCGGTGCCGATGTCCAGACCCATCTTGTCAGCCGGGATCTCCATTGCGGGAACGACCTCTACAGCGACTTCTGCGTCGATCGGATCCGGGAATGCCGATGCTACGGTGGTATCTACCGGCAGCAGGATCTTCTTGCCGAGCTTCTCAGCCTTTGCGAGCATCTCCTTGCAGTAGTCGAGCTTCTCATCATCCACGAGGGAATTGCCGATGGAGCCGCCCTGTGCCTTCAGGAAGGTATATGCCATACCGCCGCCGATGATGAGGGTATCGCACTTCTCGAGCAGATTGGAGATGACATTGAGCTTGTCAGCCACCTTGGCACCGCCGAGGATGGCAACGAACGGACGCTCCGGCACCTCTACGGCATTGCCGAGGTACTGGATCTCCTTCTGCATCAGGTAGCCGACAGCCGTCTCCTTGACGAACTTGGTCACGCCGGCAGTGGAGGCATGCGCTCTGTGGGCAGAGCCGAAAGCATCCATCACGAATACCTGATCATCCACGAGGTCAGCCAGCTCCTTGGCGAAAGCCTCGCCGTTCTTGGTCTCCTCTGCGCCACGGAAGCGGGTGTTCTCGAGAACGACGATCTCGCCGTCCTGCATTTCAGCGACAGCCTTCTTGGCATTCTCGCCGACAACGGTATCATCCTTGGCGAAAGTCACCTTTGCGGATACCAGCTCTGCGAGCCTTGCAGCGGCGGGTGCCAGAGAGAACTTATCCTCCGGACCGTTCTTCGGCTTGCCGAGGTGAGAGCAGAGAACGACCTTTGCGCCGTTTTCCGTGAGTTTGTTGATGGTGGGGAGTGCCGCACGGATGCGGTTGTCGTTGGTGATCACACCCTCCTTGAGCGGGACATTGAAGTCAACACGAACGAGGACCTTTTTGCCCTTTACCTCAATATCTTCTACAGTAACCTTGTTCAAACCTGCCATTGTCATGACATCCTTTCCAATAGATTTGGGCATAGCCCAGCTTTGTCAGACTTGTGTCAGACACTATGTACTTATTATACACTATTTCCAGAATTTCTGCAAGGGGTATTTGTAAATTTTTTTAAACTTTTCAAAATTTTCCCTCAGCCGATGATCTCAAACATCCCCATCATCCCCGACAGCCGGGTACCGATGTCGCAATCCGGCGGCAGCAGTGCCATCGCCACGGGAAAGAGATCCGGGTCATCGGCATCCGTCCGGCGAAGCATGGCATAGTCGCCCTGTATCTGCTCGATCCGGTATTCATGCGGTTCCATGTCATTCACTCCCTTCCCCGGCAGCCGCCCCGTCACGCTGCTGCCGTTTCAGTTCCTCACGGGCATTTTCCTTCATCAGTTCGCTCGGATCCTCGCCGCCCATGATCCGGGCGATCTCCTCTGCCCTCCCGTCAAAGTCGAGCAGATGCACCTGCGTCACGGTGCGCCCCTGTTCCTCATGCTTCTCGATCATGAAATGCGTATCCGCCATCACGGCGATCTGTGACAGATGCGTCACACACAGCACCTGTCTGCCCCGGCTCAGTGCCCGGAGCTTGATGCCGATCTTCTGTGCCGCCCTGCCGCTCACACCCGTGTCGATCTCGTCAAAGATCAGCGTCGGCACGCTGTCCCGGTCGGCAATGACCGATTTGAGTGCCAGCATGATGCGTGACAGCTCACCGCCCGAGGCAATGCGGGAAATGGGCTTCGGCTGCTCGCCCTTGTTCGCCGAGATGAGGAATGTCACAGAATCCCGCCCCTGTATCGTCAGCTTGCCCTTTTCCTGCTCCACGGTCAGCACCACATCCGGCATGTCCAGAAACTGCAGTTCCGCCGTCACACGTTCCACGAAGCGGCGTCCCGTCTCCTCCCGGTATTCCGACAGGGCATTCGCCTTTTCCGTCACCTCTGCGAGCAGCTTTGCCTTGGTCTCCTCAAGCGTCCGGATGCGGTCGCTCTCGCTCTGCATCGTCTCCAGCTCTGCCTGTGCCTGTGCATACATCCGGAGCAGCTCGTCAAAATCGCACAGAAACTGCTTCTTGACCGCACCGATCTCATGATACCGTGCCCGCAGCGTCTCTGCACGCCCCTCATCGAGATTGACATCCTCCGCCATGCTCCGCAGCTCCTCGGCAATGTCCTTCACCTCGATCACGGCAGCCCGCAGCCGTTCCTGCAATTCTTCCGTATCCGGGCAGACATCCTCGATCTCCCGCAGGGACTGGATCCCCGCTTCGAGCATGTCCGCCGCACTCTCCTCTCCCGACAGGACAGATGCCGTCCCGGCAAGCCCGCTCAGGATACGCTCGGCATTTTCCGCCTGCATCAGGGCAGTTTCGAGTGCCTCCTCCTCTCCCTCTTTCGGGGCAAGGTCGCCGATCACCTGCACCTGTGTCCGCAGCAGGGCAGCACGGCGGCGGCGTTCCTGTTCTTCTTTTTTCAGTTTGCCAAGTTCCCGTGCCGTTGCCTGCAATTTCCGAAAAGCGGTCTGATATGCCTCCAGATAGGAACCATCCCCCCCGAACGCATCCAGCACCCGCAGATGGTTCTCCGGTGCCAGCAGGACTTGGTTGTCATGCTGTCCGTGGATCGAGATCAGGAGCATCCCGATCTCCCGCAGTGCCGATACCGAAGCAGGTCTGCCGTTGATCCTGCCCACACTGCCGCCGTCCGCACGGATCTCCCGGGAGAGCGTGAGCTGCCCCTCCTCACAGGCAATGTCCCTGTCCCGGAGCATCTGCATGACCTCCTCGGAAAGTCCCGTGAACAATGCCGTAACAGAAGCCTTCTCGCAGCCGGTGCGCACCCAGTCACGGGAGACACGCTGCCCCATCACCGCCTGGATGCCGTGTATGAGGATGGACTTGCCCGCACCCGTCTCACCGGTAAACACATGGAACGCCGTCCCGAAGCCGATGTCTGCCCGTTCAATGACGGCTAAATTTTCAATGTACAACTGCTCTAACATAGTTTCACCTGCTCCGAATTTTCTGCTTCAGCTCCGCAGCAAAGCGTTTTGTCAGCTCATTGCTGCGCAGCAGGACAAAAATGGTATCGTCCCCGGCAAGCGTCCCCACCACATCCGGGCGGGGCGTCTCATCGAGCATGGCGCAGACTGCCTGTGCCGTGCCGGCACCGCACTTGATGACCGCCGTATTCCCCGCATACCCCACAGACAGGATGTTCCGGGTGAACAGGTCTGTCTCCGGCAGCAGATCCTGCTGCTGATACCGGATCTCTCCCGCCGCATCCGCACGCTTGACCAGACGCAGATCCCGGATGTCACGGGAGACAGTCGCCTGTGTGACGGGAAAGCCCCGTTCCCGGAGCAGATGCAGCAAGGTGTTCTGATCCCCGACTGCCTGCTGCTGGATGAGCAGCAGGATCGCTCTCTGACGTTCGTCTTTCATGATATCCTCCTTACGCTCCGTCCCCGAAGCCCTTGATCGACTGCATCAGCTTGCGGTTGACCGCATCGTAGAAGCTGGCATTTGTGAGACTGATGAGCCGCACGGTATGCCGGGAGCGGCGGATCTCCAGCGATGCCCCTGCCGGAAAGCTGACCGGTCCCTCTCCGTCTGCACTCAGGCAGACGCAGCGGCTTTCCTCTGAGGTATGTGTCACCGTCAGCACCCTGTCGCTCGACAGCAGGAGCGGACGGTTGAACAGGGAATGCGGACAGATCAGTGCGATCTCCATACAGGACAGTTCCGGCTCCATCAGAGGTCCTCCCGCCGACAGCGCATAGGCAGTCGACCCGGTCGGCGTGGAGCAGACCAGTCCGTCCGCACGGTAGCGTCCGATCAAAGCACCGTCCGCCCGCACGGAAAAATCAATGACCTTGCCGCTCCTGCCGGATATGGCGATCTCATTGAGTGCGGTAAAGACTGTGCGCTGTCCGTCGTTCGTGAGCGTCCCCTCAAGGAGCATCCGCTGCGAGAGAAAATACTCCCCCCGGAAGAGCTTTCCCAGCTCATCGAGCGCATCCGGCTCCAGTCCTGCCATAAAGCCGAGATGCCCGGTGTTGATGCCGAGCAGCACGGCACTCGAGGTGATCATCTGCTTGGCACAGCGCAGGATCGTGCCGTCCCCGCCGATGGCGATCACCATGTCCACCCGGCTGACCAGTGCCGGAAAACTGTCATACTGCACAAATGGCAAAGCGGCAAATTCCTTTGCATATGCCGTATCCAGAAAGACCTCTCCCCCCAGTTCTGCCAGCCTGCGGCAGACCTCCTGTGCGCAGGGAAGGGCATTGCGTTTCTGGAAATTCGGATAGATCGCAATTCTCAGCATCAGACCACCCTCCCGGACGACCCCGGCACTGCCGGTTTTTTGAGATGTGCCAGAAATTCCGTATTGCCGTCACCGCCCTGAACGGGCGACTGGCAGACGCCCTCTGCGGAAAATCCAATGTCCTGCGCCGCATGCAGGACATCTTCCACCACCCGTGCATGCACCTGCGCCGAGCGGACGATGCCGCCCTTTCCGATGTGTGCCCTGCCTGCCTCAAACTGCGGCTTGATGAGGGCGATGCAGTCCGCCCCCGGTGCGAGCAGGCCATGCACCGCCGGCAGCACGAGCCGCAGCGAGATAAACGACACATCAATGCCGCAGAAGACCGGCTGTTCCGGCAGTGCGGAAAGCTGCCGGATGTCCGTGCCCTCCATGCAGACCACCCGTGCATCCTCCCGCAGGGAGGGCGCAAGCTGGCCATGCCCGACATCCACCGCATACACCCGTGCTGCGCCCCGGCAGAGCATGCAGTCCGTAAAACCGCCCGTGGATGCCCCCACATCGAGACAGCAGCAG
>CANQYC010000084.1 GCA_947627945.1 uncultured Clostridia bacterium | reverse complement strand
CGAATTGGGGGATGAGCGTTATACGAAGCTGAACGCAAGCCTTGACCGTCACAAACCTTGAACACCACGGAATGCGCAGGGATGCAACGTCACGTTGCCGCACGGGTGCAGCGTCACGCTGCCCTCCCCTGAAAGGGGAGGGTAGGGAGGGGTCAACAAAAGCCCATTCCCCTTTTCGCCGTAAGGCGAATTGGGGGATGAGCGTTATACGAAGCTGAACGCAAGCCTTGACCGTCACAAACCTTGAACACCACGGAATGCGCGCGGATGCAACGTCACGTTGCTTAGAAGCGGAAATCCCGGGACCCCTCTTTGATAGCGGCGAGGTGGTCTATGGTGATGCTGCGTACTTTTTCGTTGGGGATGTTGGAAAGCTCGGCGGCAATGAGCTTTTCGCCGATCGCTTTCGTCTCCGGGCTTGCATAGTCCTCAAGATATTCCTGTAACGTCATCAGCGCATTCGGATGACAGCAGTTGAGGATCTGGCGGGATTTGCAGAGCTGCATGAAACGGTCGCCCGTCCTGCCCTCACGATAGCAGGCGGTGCAGAACGACGGAATGAATCCGCCCTCCATCAGCCAGCGGACAACTTCATCCAGCGTGCGCTGGTCGGAGACATCGAACTGCTCTGTATCATGCGGACGCTCCTCCTCCGTGTAGCCGCCGACAGAGGTGCGGGATCCGCCGCTGATCTGGGAGATGCCGAGACGCAGTGCCTTTGCACGGACTTCCTCGCTCTCACGGGTCGAAATGATCATGCCGGTGTAGGGCACTGCCACACGGATGCAGGCGATGATCTTCTCGAAGATCTCATCCGAAATGGAATTGTCAAATGCCTCCGGGTCGATGTCATCTGCATGCTTGACACGGGGCACGGAGATTGTATGCGGTCCTACGCCGTGAACGGCTTCGAGATGCTCGGCATGCATCAGCAGACCGGCAAATTCATAGCGGTACAGCTCCAGCCCGAACAGCACGCCGAGACCGACATCATCAATGCCGCCCTCCATCGCCCTGTCCATCGCCTCAGTGTGGTAGGCGTAATTGTGCTTCGGACCTGTGGGATGCAGATGCTCATAGCTCTCCTTGTGGTACGTCTCCTGAAACAGGATATAGGTGCCGATGCCGGCTTCTTTCAGCTTCCGGTAATTTTCCACCGTGGTCGCAGCGATGTTGACATTCACACGGCGGATGTCGCCATTTTTGTGATGGATGCTGTAGATCGTCTTGATGCAGTCAAGGATATATTCGATCGGGTTGTTGACCGGATCTTCCCCGGCTTCGATGGCAAGGCGTTTATGTCCCATATCCTGCAAAGCGATGACCTCGTCACGCACTTCCTCCTGCGTGAGCTTCTTGCGTGCGATATGCTTGTTTTTTGCGTGATACGGGCAATAGAGGCAGCCGTTCACGCAGTAGTTCGACAGATAGAGCGGTGCGAACATGACGATACGGTTGCCATAGAAATCCTTTTTGATCTGTTCCGCAAGCTGACAGACCTTTTCATTGAGATCCGGCTCCTCGCAGGCAAGCAGGACACTCGCCTCCCGGTGGCTCAGTCCCTTGTATCCGGCTGCCTTTTCGATGATCGACCCGATCAGTTCCCGGTCGTGCTTGTGGGCATCGGCATAGGCAAGGGTAGCTTCAATTTCCTCGTGACAGATAAATTCCTCTGCTTTCAGTGATGCGGCGTTGTACATAAAGATCTATACCTCCTCGATGATGTTCACGCCAGGGAAGGGTAATACTCTCCGATGGTGGTGCAGTCTTATTATATCACAGCTCACGGCAAAAGTCAAGCCACCCATGCACGGGAACGCAAAGGGGGAGCTTTTTTCCAGAAGCTCCCCCGCTGTGTGATGTGTTTTGCATCCTGTCACTTCACAAGCTCCCGGATGTCAAAGTCCTTGCCGTTGGCACCCCGCATGGCGGCATATTGCAAAATATATGCCGCATCGCTGGCATTGACATTGCCGCTGCCGTCGATGTCTGCCGAAGCGATCTGTGTGTCAGTCAGTTTGCCGTATTTGCCCGTGGCACCGTATGCCGCCGCCGCAGAGAGCGTCGCCGCAGCGTCCCCGGCGTTGATGACATCGTCACCGGTGACGTCGCCGAGGTTGCCGACGGGCTTGGGCGCATTTTTCAGCGTGTCAAAAGCGTAGCCGTATGTCTTGGCATAGTCCTGCGCAATGGAATCCTTCTCGCCGTAGATGGTGCCGGTGAATGTGTACTGCTCCCCGCCGTAAGGTCCCTCATAGTAACGCTGATTGCAGATCGTAGCCGGGGAAAAGGACATCAGACAATCCGGGTTTTTGATGGTGACAGAAGTCAGGTCATCGCAGTAGGCAAATGCAGCGAAGCCGATGTCTGTAACGCTCTCCGGGATGGTCACAGAGGTCAGGGAGTCACAGTTCTCAAAGGCATAATCGACGATCTGCTCCACACTGCTCGGGATGGACACGGAGGTCAGAGAGGAACAGTCCTCAAAGAGACTGTCGCTGATGTAGGTGATGCTGTTCGGGAGCGTGACGGAAGTCAGGGAAGTACAGCCCCCGAATACATAAAAACGGATCTCTTTCACACTGTTCGGGATCTTGACAGAGGTCAGGGAAGAACAGTTGACGAAAGCCGCCGCATCAATGGTCTTGACACTGTTCGGGATGGTCACGGAAGTCAGGGAGCTGCAATCTATAAAGAGGTTCTCGCTCAGCTCTGTGATGGTGTTCGGGAGCGTCACGGATGTCAGGGAAGTGCAGCTGTCAAAGGCAGCATTGCCGATGCTCTTGACACTGTTCGGGATCGTCACAGAGGTCAGGGAAGCGCAGTCTTCAAATGCATAACTGCCGATGCTCGTCACGCTGCTCGGTACGGTGTACTTTCCTTTCATGGTCTTGCTGACGTTCAGGAGGACGTTATTGTGGATCCATACAGGCGTGCTGTCCAGCTTGGCATCGAGCCATGCCGTTTCGTAAAATGCCTTCTCGCCGACGGATGTCACACTGTCCGGGACTGTCGCAGAGCTGAGGTTATAGCACCATGCAAAGGCATACTCGCCAATGCTCGTGACACCGTTCGGGATGGTCACGGAGACTAAAACATCACATGCCTCAAAGGCAGAGTCGCCGATGGTCTTCACTTTTTTCGGGATCGTCACCGTACGCAGTGAATCACAGTCTTCAAAGGCATAATTGCCGATGCTCGTGATATTGTCCGGGAGCGTCAGGGAGGACAGGTCATAGCAGTACTTGAAGGCACAGTCGCCGATGCTCGTGACACTGTCCGGGATGGTCACGGAAGTCAGGGTATCGCAGCTCTCAAAAGTACTCTCGCCGATCTTCTTTACACCGTTCGGGATGGTCACGGAGGTCAGGGCATTGCAGTCTGTAAAGGCATGCTCGCCGATGCTCGTCACCTTTGCCGGGATCTCCACGGAGAGGTAATAACAGTAGGCAAAGGCATAATTGCCGATGCTCGTGACGCCGTCCGGGAGCGTCAGGGAGGGCAGCGCATGGCAGTCCTCAAAAGCATAATTGCCGATTTTCGTCACACTGTTCGGGATCGTGACAGAGGTCAGGGAACCGCAATATTGAAATGTGTAGTCGCCGATGCTCTTGACACCGTCCGGGATCTTGACGGACCGCAGGGCAGCACAGTACTGAAAAGCACCCTCGCCGAGGCTCTTGACAGTGCCCGGGATCGTCACCGTGGTCATCTTGCTGCAGGTATCAAAGGCATGATCGCCGATGCTCGTCACGCCGTCCGGGATCGTGACGGAAGTCAGGCTTTCGCAGCTCCCAAAGGCGTACTTGCCGATGCCCGTCACACCGTCCGGGATGTCGACAGAGGGCAGTGCATTGCAGTCATAAAAGACCCAGCCCTCGATGTTCGTCACGCCGTCCGGTACCGTGACAGAGGTCAGATCGTGGCAGCCTGCAAAGGCAGCCTTGCCGATGCTCGTGACACTGTCCGGGATCGTGACGGAAGTCAGGCTATAGCAGTTATAAAAGGCATACTCGCCGATGCCAGTCACGCCGTCTCCTATCTCCACGGACGTGATGCTGTTCGTATACCACTTCCACGGAGCAGAAACAGAGTTGTTCAAAGGATCATAATCGTTCATTTCCCCCGTGCCGCTGATGGTCAGTGTTTTCGTATCAAGATCATAGTCCCACGTCAGATCCTCTCCGCACATGTTCGCTGCCCGTGCCGACAGCACCATGCCGAGCTGTGTCAGCGGCTCCGCCGGGACGGCGATACCGCCGAGCATCATTGCTGCTGTCAGGAAAGACAAAACTTTTTTCGCTTTTTCATCAAAAAAACTCCTTTCACATATCAAAGATACCTATAGTATACCATATTTCCAAAAAGATGTCAAGAAAAAACGTCCTCCGCCCCCATACAAACGCCCGCCCTTATCCGTATCATAATAAAGGGTGTATTTGTTTGTAATGATTTGTCAGGCATCGGATACTAACTAACAGAATCTCACCAAAGGAGGCAGATCGTATGCCACAGGATTACCGTGACCTTTATCATACCCCGCAGGCACCCGCTGCACCGCAGCAGTCCGTGCCGCCGCAGCCCCCGCCCCCGCCGTCACCGGGGAGCCCGCCGCCCATGTACTATGGTGCCGGCAGTCCGCCGCCCGTGCCGCAGAAACCTGCGCCGCCGGCGAAGCCGTTCAATCCCATCCCGCTCCTGCTCATCGCCGGCGTGGCATTCCTGTTCCTCGGCGGTCTGATCTTCCTGACCGGGACATGGGGCGCATTGCCGAGCATGGCAAGAGCCGTCGCCCTGCTGTCCGCCAGCGTCGTTGCGTTCGGGGCGAACATCGTTGCGGAGCGTGTCCTGAAACTGCCCAAGACCGGGCTTGCGTTCTACATCCTCGGCTGCATCTTCCTGCCGATGGCACTCGGCGGGATCGGTGCCTTTGCCCTGTGCGGCGGATGGTTCTCGTTCCGTGGTGAGGGCTGTCTGCTCGTATGGACGCTGATCTTTGCCTGTGTGGCAGCGACCTGCTGTCTCGGGCAGAACAGCTACCGGAGCGTATTTCTCGCATGGTGCGGGCTTGCCGGATCGGCGGGCGCATGGACGTGTTTTTCCGTGTTCCTCACGGATAAGCTGCTGACGGGCTTGCAGGATACCACATGCAGCATCCTCTGCGGTGCCATGCTGCTCCTGTTTGCGGTCGGGATGACCGTCTGGGGAGAATGGAAGATGCGCCGTCAGGCGCAGAGACCATTTGCCCGTGCGATGGTGTATTATCTGTATCCGCTGTATGTCGGCTACCTCATCTACATGCTCCTGCTGACAGGGGATGCACCGTTTTTGGGCGGCATCCTGCTGCTGCTCACGACACTGCTGTTCCTGAACCAGCGGTTCATCGAGGGGAATTTCCATGCGGGCGTGTTCGGCTTCATCATCGGCATGTTCGGCGTGCTGAACTGTCTGTGCGCCCTCCGCTCGATCGAGGATGTCCAGATCCTGCCGATGCTCCTGATGATCCTGTCCGGCACCAGTCTGGCACTGATGGCATTCCAGCCGTTCCGTTCGCTGCATCCGGCACTGCGCAGCACCTTCTCCGGCGCAGGGATGATCGTGAGCGTGTTCCCGCTGTTCATCAGCACGGGTTACGCACTGGCACGGGATCTGAGCGGCATCTTCTACGCAGGGACACGGGCAGTGGGCTATCTCTCGGCAATGTACACGCTGCTGTTCATGGCACTGCTGTTTTTCCTCACGACAAAGCACAGCCCCCTCAAGACAGATACTGCCGTCTGCTGCATCACCCTTGCACTGCTCTTTCAGACGGCACTGACCGGCGTACTCGATGCAAACGAGGCGAACAGGAACTGCTGCTCGCTCCTGCTCGTGGGCGGGGCATTGCTCCTGCTGGCACAGGGACTGCTCTGCCGGAGTTTATGGCGGATGGTGCTGTCGGTCGCTGCCTGTGCCGCCATGCTCACGCTCCAGACACCGCAGCCGCTGACGGTGCTGTTCTGGCTCGTAGCTGTGGGGATGCTCGCCGGCGTGGTCTATGCGCATGCGGTGCGCAGGACACTGCTCGAACGCTGCTGTGCATGGTGCGGGATCATCTTCCTGCTGACGGCACTGAAATATACGGTCTGCGAGAGTCTCCCGGAGGAATACCGCCTGAACAGCATGGGGGGATGGATGCTGCTGACGGCGGTCACGGCACTGCTCTACCTGCTTGAAGCGGTACCCCTGCGCCGCCATGCCCGCACTGCCGGAACGAAACTGTTCCTGCTGTTCTGCGGACTTGGGTGCGGATGTTTCGCCCTGCACCAGTACACGGACCGCACGGAATACATGGACGGTTCGGCGGAGCTTTTTGCATGGGGTGCCCTGCTGGTCGTGACACTGGGCATCTTTGCGGCAGATCTTCTGCGGCGGCGTGTCAATATCGGTGCATTCGTGCCGCTGCTGATGTGCTGCATCGCTGCCGACTGCATGATACAGAACATCTGGCTCCCGCAGGAATGGGCGCAGGTACTGGTGCGGACGCTCTGCTTTGTCATCGTGCTGCTGCTGTTTGCGGGGCTTGGCAGATGGATGCTCCCACAGTTCTGCCGGAGCGGGAGCGGCATGTTCCAGCTCGATGTGCCGCTGCTGATGGGCGTCTTTCCCGTCCTCGGTGCGGCAAGTACCATCGACTGGGATGCGGAAGTGCTGACATGCCTGTTCCTGTCGATCTATTCGCTGCTGTATCTGGGACGGATCAAGAACCGCCGCATACCGCTGCTGCTGTGTTCCTGCTTTGCATGTTTGGCACTGTTTTTCCACAACACCAACGACCCGTTCGGCATCCTTGCGCCGCTCCATGCAACGGGCATGGCAACGCTGCGGATATTGCTCTTAGTCCTGCCGGTGCATCTGTATCTGCTGTCGCTGCTGTTCATTCTGCCCGTGCAGTGGCGTCCGGGGGTACATCTGGCAAGATTCGTGATGTACTGCGCCAGCATGGCATGTCTGCTGATCGCAAGCCTTTTCTCCGACATCGTGGGCGATGCCATCGTTCTGGTGGTATGCTGCTTTGCGATCTTGGCAGGGAGCTTCGCCGTCAAGCGGCTGCGCTGGTTCACGCTGGGCTTTGCGGTGCTGGTCGTCATGACAGTGCAGCTCACATGGTCGTTCTGGACATCTCTGCACTGGGGCGTATACCTGTTCTTAGCAGGTGCGCTGCTCATCGGCATTGCCTTTGTCTATGAGCTGCGGCAGCGGCGTGCGGCACAGAAAACATCGGTGTTCCGTCCGTTTGCAGACTGGAAATGGTAAGGGGGCGCATGATACATGAAATGTCAGAAATGCGGGAGAGAATTTGACAGCAAATTCTGCCCGGACTGCGGCACGCCCGCCATCCCGGAGCCTGCTCCCGTCAAAAATGACTCCGCCGTACTCATCATCCTCGGTGTGGCAGGCGGTGTGCTGCTGGTCGGCAGTGTGGTCGTGCTGCTCGGTATGACGATGTTACAGTCCGTCACGAAACGTTCGTCCGGACGGCTGGAGAGTGCGCCGGTTTCCTCACAATACACTGTCCCCGGAACGGACAGCAGTGATGCAGACGATGCACGGGAAGAGGATCCGGCGGCTGACCGGAAGGCAAAGCTCGAATGGCAGAAGCAGAATGGCGTCTACCATGCAGGCAGCTATGCGGTCGGAGAGGAACTGCCCGCCGGGACATATCTTGTGCTTGCGGAGGATATTTCCGATACCTACGGCGATTTTTACTGCGGTGTCTATGCATCGGAGAACGCATCCTCAGAAAGCCAGATCTACGGCGGCTGGGCAAAGAATTCCCGCTACATCACCGTGGAGGAGGGGCAGTATGTGGACTTCTCCCATGCCACGCTCTACGACCTTGAAAAAGTGGATATCCAGCTCGACCCCTTCGCCCGCAGCGGGTGGTTCAAGGTCGGCAGGGACATTGCGCCGGGTACATATACCATCGTGCCGGTCAGTGACGAGTACAGCGGGAATTATGAGATCTGCACCGCACTGACCGCCGCAGGACCCGTCACACGGGACGGCTCCTATCTCGGGGCGCAGGATCATGCAGAAGTCACGCTTGCCGAGGGAGAGTACCTCGTCATGGACTTTTGCAGACTGGAGAAATAAAAAAGTTTCCAAAAATGCGATGAAGAAATAATTAAAATCCGGAAACAGCTATTGCATTTTACAGGCAGTTGTGCTATACTACATAACAGAACAAACCGGGGATACCGGAAAAGAAAGGATCATGTACAATGAAACACAAGACCGCAGCGGGCGCACTGGCGTGCCTCCTGCTGCTTGTTACCGGATGCAGCAGCCTCAGCACGGAAGATCCGAATTACACGAACCCGCAGGAGACTGCCGCCGGTACGCCTGTTCCGACGGAGACGGCAGCGTCTGACACGGAGGAGACCGCTGCACCGGATACGACCGACCCGGGTGCGGACGGGACTGTCCATTTTCTTGCCGTCGGCGATGATCTCATCCATACCCGTGTCTATAAAACGGCTGCCGAACATGCGGAAAACGGAGAGGACTATAATTTCGGCTACTGCTATGCACACGTTGCGGACAGGATCGAAGCAGCGGATATCGCATTCATCAATCAGGAGACGCTCATCTGCGGCGAGGGCTATGAGGTCACGGGTTCTAATCTCAATTTCAATTCCCCCGAAGCACTGGGAGATGCCCTGATCGACATCGGCTTTGATGTCATCGGCATCGGCAATAACCACATTCTGGACAAGGGCGAGGACGGGCTCGGTGCCTGTCTCGACTACTGGCACAGCCAAGTGGAGGCGCATCCCGGACTGCTGGTGCTGGGGGCGTACCGGGACTATCAGGATGAGTACGACTACCGCATCACCGAGGTCAACGGCGTGAAGGGCTCTCCTTTATCATTCAGACGGTGATCGGTCGTCACGTGATCCAGCGTCAGCTTGCCACCCTCACCCACGGCGAGT
>CANQYC010000083.1 GCA_947627945.1 uncultured Clostridia bacterium | reverse complement strand
CCACCTAAAAAAATAAAGTATATCCCCGATCCACCAAATTTTCTAAAGTATTTCCCCGTTTTTCTTGACAAATGTCCCCTATTGGAGTATAATAATGCATGGTGAGCCGGCATGCAGCCGGCGTGGATCAGTAACTGACAGGCAACGATGCCTTCCCGTATAGGGGCATCGTTGCCTTTTTTGTCGATTGGAGGTTTTTCTATGTGTTCCATCATGGGCTGGTGCAGCAGCAATGCCGATATGGCAGCATTCAAAAAAGGCTTTGACGAGACGATCTCCCGGGGACCGGACTGCACCCGTATTTTAGATACCGGTGCCGGGTTGCTCGGTTTCCACCGTCTCGCCATCATGGGGCTGACCCCGGAGGGGATGCAGCCGTTTTCCCTCGGTGCGGACAGCATCGTCTGCAACGGCGAGATCTACGGCTTTGAGGCACTGCGGGAGTCCCTGAAACCCCGCTATACATTCAAAAGCGATTCCGACTGTGAGATCTTGCTCCCGCTCTACCGGGAATACGGCACAGCGATGTTCGCCATGCTCGATGCGGAATTTGCCTGCATCCTCTATGACGGCGAAAAGAAGCAGTTTCTTGCCGCCCGTGACCCGATCGGCATCCGCCCGCTGTACTATGGCTATGACAGTGAGGGCTGCATCGTCTTTGCCAGCGAAGCAAAAAATCTCGTGTCGATCTGCCAGAAAGTCATGCCTTTTCCGCCCGGACATTACTATGCAGACGGAAAATTCACCTGCTACTGCGACATCGCCGCCGTATCAGAAGTCTGCACAGATGACCTTGAGACCGTCTGCCGCCGCATCCGGGAAAAGCTGATCGCCGGCGTGGAGAAGCGGCTGATCGCCGATGCAAAGGTCGGCTTCCTGCTTTCGGGCGGTCTGGATTCTTCTCTGGTCTGCGCCATCGCCGCCAGCCGGAGCAGCAAGCCCATCCGCACGTTCGCCATTGGCATGCGGGAAGATGCGATCGACCTCAAATATGCCCGTGAAGTGGCAGATCACATCGGCAGCGACCACACCGAAGTCATCATCACCAAGGAGGACGTGCTGTCCGCACTGGAGGACGTTGTCCATCTTCTCGGTACGTATGACATCACCACCATCCGTGCCAGCATCGGCATGTACCTCGTCTGCAAGGCGATCCATGAGCAGACAGACATCCGGGTGCTGCTGACAGGCGAGATCTCCGATGAGCTGTTCGGTTACAAATACACCGACTTTGCGCCGGATGCAGAGGCATTCCAGAAAGAAGCTGAAAAGCGTCTCCGTGAACTGCATATGTATGATGTACTCCGTGCAGACCGCTGCATTTCGGTAAATTCCCTCGAAGCTCGTGTGCCTTTCGGCGATCTGGATTTTGTGAAGTATGTCATGTCCATCGACCCGGAGATGAAGCGCAACCATTACAACAAAGGCAAGTATCTGCTCCGCCACGCCTTTGAGGGCACCTATCTGCCGGACGAGATCCTCTGGCGGGAGAAAGCGGCATTTTCGGACGCTGTCGGTCATTCCATGGTAGATGATCTGAAAGCCTATGCAGAGACATGCTACACCGAGGAAGAATTTGAGACCCGCCGCACCAAGTACACCCATGCGACGCCATTTACCAAAGAATCGCTCCTGTACCGTGAGCTGTTCGAGAAATACTATCCGGGACAGAGCGACATGGTCGTGGACTTCTGGATGCCCAACAGATCATGGGAGGGCTGCAATGTCAACGACCCCTCCGCCCGTGTCCTTTCCAACTACGGTGCCAGCGGCGAATAACAGCTGTCTGTATGCCCGTCTCTCTGCGGCAATGAGAGACGGGCATTTGTGTTCCTGTTTTTTATGAATTCCTACAAAAACCCCAATTTCCAGTTGTTTGGTATTGACAAAAATTCCGGGATGGTGTATAATAAAAAGGCAAGGCTTTTTTCGCTGCTTTGCATGATTTGGATCCATAAGAAATCAGGAAAACAGGAGGCAAAAATGGCTAAGAATGAAGAACGTTATGTGAATGTCACATTAAAAAGCGATCCCGGCGAGGAAAAGGATGAGATCATTATTTCCTTTTCCGCACTGTTCAAGGTACTCAAGAGGTTCCTGCTGATCTGGATCGTGATCGCCCTGATCGTGGGCATCTGCATCCCGGTATACTATGCAGCATTCCCCTCTGCGGAACACAAGACCCTTTCCGCCGTTGTCAGATTCAGCTTCGACGGCATTGAAGAGGGCAAAGCCCCCGACGGCAGCCTGTTCAATGTCAACACCATGAAAAGCTCCATTGTCGTTGAAAAAGCCCTGAAAGAGCTTGGCGAATCCACCGACAAGGTCGAAGCCATCCGCCAGAGCATCACGATCAGCGGACAGGTGCCTGAGAATGCCTATAACAAGCTCACCGGACTGCAAAGCATCTATGAGCAGGGCAATCTGGCAGCATTGCAGGAAATGCTGAATACGAACTATTCCCCCACACAGTTCATGATCACCTTTAACTACTCCGCCTCCGGTCTGAGCGGCGAAAAGGCAGTGACCGTGCTAAATACGATCTTAGACTGCTACCGTGACTACTTCTTTGAGACCTACGGCTTCAATCAGGCACTCGGCAGTGCCGTCACCGTGCTGGACTACAAGGACTACGACTACGCACAGGCAATTGATGTGTTCAAGGACTCTCTCAACACCCTGGAGAATTACATCACCAATCTCTCCGTAGAAGACACCACCCGTTTCCGTTCCATAGAGACCGGCTACACCTTCGCCGACCTGACACAAGCCATCCAGACCGTGCGTGATGTCAATCTCGATCAGATCGATTCCTATGTCGCCTACAACAACGTGACCAAGGACAAAAACAACCTGATCGACTATTACAACTACCGCATTGAAACACTTTCCCGTGAGAGGACCGTGGCAGAGGAGACCCTGAAATCCCTGAATGAGTCCATCCAGAACTACGTCAAGGACACCATCGTGGTCTATGGCGGCGATGCGCAGGAGAGTGCCCAGTATACACAGGCATCCGAAGAATACGACAGACTCGTTGCCCAGAAGATCACCGCACAGAACAACCTCTCCACCAAGCTGCAGGCGATCAAGGAATGCCAGAGCCGCCTGAACAGCCTCAAGGTCAACAATGCCGCCTCCCAGGAAAAGATGGAGCGTGTCGAGACCGATATGGCAGCCCTGAATGAGAAGATCAACGAGCTGCTCCAGCTGACCAACACCACCGCCAACGAATACTACACGACCGTATATCTTGCAGACGCCTACTCGATCCTCGCACCGGCAAGCACTTCTTCTCTGGTATCCACTACCAGCATGATAAAGCATGCCATGAAGCCGACTTTGATCGCAGAAGCCATCCTGTTTGTACTGTACATCGGCACTGCATTTGTAGTTTCCCTCGTTGAGGAAAACCGGAAGCGCAAATTCGTACCCGCAGCCGCAGCCCCGGAAGATGAGGACGAAGCGGACGAGGCAGAGGACAAAACAGACGCAACAGAAGAAGCATGACCCCTGCACCACCCCATGCAAATGAGTAAAAAGAACCCCACCTTCCAGCCCTGCGGCTGAAAGGTGGGGTCTTATTGTATCTGTCAGTCTGCCATCGTGATCTTTACCTGCGGATGTCCGTCCGCATCGTCCTCGATCATCTCTGCCTTTTCCATGACAATGGGTGTGACCGGAGAGGACAGGGCACCATCCGAACCAATGGTGCGCTGCACATTCAGGAAGCCGTCCACGACCTCCATCCCCTGCGTCACCATACCGAAAGCAGCATAGTTGCCGTCAAGCGATGCCGAGCAGTCCGCATAGCAGATAAAGAACTGGCTCGTTGCGGAATTCTTATCCGTGGTGCGTGCCATAGAAACGACACCACGCTGGTGGGAGATCGTATTTTCCACACCGTTCTGGGGAAATTCTCCCTTGATGGGCTTCACCGCCGGCAGCTCCTTTTCGATCGTACAGGAGGCAGGGTCGCCGCCCTGTGCCACAAATCCTTCCACAATCCGGTGGAATGTCAGTCCGTCATAATATCCCTGTTTCACCAGGTTCTCAAAATTCTCACAACTGATCGGTGCCTGATCCGGATAGAGCGTAATGACGATGATGTCCTCATCCGTCTTGCTCTCCCCATCATCGGCAGAGTTGGACGCCGCATTGCTCTCCGTGTCGGTGATCTCTGCGCTGTTCACCTTGCTGTCAGGAGCAGAATTTTCCGCCTGTTTTTCGCAGCCGGTGAGCAGCATGCCAAGTGCCAGCAGCCCGGCAGCCATCCTGAGCTTCATGCTATCCGCCTCCTTACGCATTGTTTGCACGGTCAAGCCATGTCAGTGCGACATCGAGTGCCTCATACAGGCTGTCACGCTCGCCGCTTTTGACAATGGCTTCGATCGGGTTGAGGCTCTCATCCGTAGACATCTGATAGAACCGCACCTTCTGCGCCACAGAAATGCCCTCCTCCGTCCGGGGATCGGATGCCTGTAACATCACCACGAACGGATCACTCATATACCCGAAATACAGATCATTCTCCTTGCGTACCAAGGGGTAACCCCGATATGTCATAAAATCCATAACGATCTCCTTTCCATCTTACTGATAGGATGTCACAAAATCCTGCGAGGTATCATCAAAGCGTTCGATATTCTTCCTGATCAGATCCAGACAGCCCGTCCGGATGGTGCAGTCCACAACGCCGTCACGTGCCACGAGCGTGGTCGTCGCACTCTGCCGATAGAAGCTGAGGGTATAGTCCTCCTCCTCCTTGTCGGCACGGAGATGGATCACGGCATCCGGCTCGCCCGCCGGCAGCTCGCCCATCTTCAGCCCGACGCTCTCAAGGTTCATCAGCGCAGCGTAGAAATCCCGGAACCGATCAATGTCACAATCCACGCCATCTTTCTTGCAGATGTAATCCTCCTTGCTGGAGCCCTTTCCCTCAAACTCCACATGGGCATCTCCGCAGGTGACTTCGAGCGAGTTGATGTTCCATACAGTTGCCGTCATCAGTGTCGGGAAATGCACCGCATCCGGCGTCAGCGTCAGCCAGATCGCCTTGGACACGTCAATGCCATAGATAACATCCGTCCCCTCCAGCTGTGCATACCGGCATTCCGTGCCATCGACTTCATCCTCATAGGCATCGCCGAATTTCAGGACATAGTCCCGTCCCATCTCTGCGCTCTTGATCGTGGCAGTACAGAACGGATCATCCAGACCCGCTGCCGCCAGATCGGCATCCGTGGGGCGGAGCGTCAGCACATCCTTTGCCATAAGCCCGAATATCCCGGACGTGGCATCCACAGAGTTCTCGACCGTCACATAGGAAAAGACCGGTTCTATCATCCAGTATCTCGCACCGGAGCCACGCAGCATGCCATCATCAATATAATGATACTCCAGTAACAGATCCGAATCCATATCCTTCCGGCTGATGCGTGCGGAATCGACCACCGGCGTCGTGTCCGGCTGTTCCACGACCGTGGTGGACACATAGCTCTTCATCGGATTGGTGTAGTTGGAAAGGAGGGAGCTGCGCACCAGATAGACACTTCCATCCACGCTGCAATACATCTCCGTGCTGTCCATCGGGTTCTCGATCCCCACCTCAAATGTGAAAGTGGAACCGTCTCCATAGTGCAGCACCGCCGTCACGCCCTCATCGCCGAGACCATATTTCCCCGGATCCGCCGGATCTTTCTCGACCAGAGATTTTGCCTCGAGCGCACAGCCATTCTTGACGAGCGTGGAGAGAAAATCCGAATCCATCGTCAGATCTTCATACCCCTTGATCGTGTACTGCAAGCTTGCCGTCTCCGACCCGGAGTCCGCAGCGGTCTCCGTCTCTGCATCGCCAGCGACGGGGATGACTTCAAAATCCTCCCCGTTGTGGATCTCTGCCCGGACGACATCCGCCGCATCGTGCTGATTCAGGGTGATCGTCTCCGTGCTTTCCGACTGGGAGCTGTCCTCCGCCGTCCCGGTGCTGCGGTTCGACAAAAGCATGGCAGTCAGTCCGCCGCCGAGCAGCACCAGCACCGCCACAGCGGCAATGAGGATCCGGGTATTCTTCCCCATGCCGCCCTCTCTTGCCGGTGCCGCTGCCTTCTGCGCAGGTGCGTCACCAAAGATGGTGTCCGCCTCCTGCGCTTCATTTTCCGCAGTATATTGTTCCTGCTTCTGCTGTTCCTCACTCATTTGTTCCGTCTCCTCAGGTTCACTGTAAAGCCAACGATCATGACGATCAGCGGGACTGCAAATACAGCGACCATACTGCCTCGCATGTCATTGACAGTAATATTCAGCGTCTGGTTGGTCAGGCTCTTTTCGGAGATGATCAGCCCCGTACCCTTTCCGGTCATGGCATTGATCGCACTGATCAGATACTGGGAATTGTTATAGGAAGCATCCTGCATCAGCGTGTAATCCGTCAGCATCACGGAACCGAGTACCATGAGCTGGCTCTGATGCTCGACATTGTCGATCGTCGTGCCACGTTTGGAAGCTGCTGCAACGATCTGTTCGCCGACAGGTGTCTTGTCGACTTCTGTCGTGGGCTCTGTCTCCTCCTCGGCATCGCTCCCCTCCGGCGTCTCCGAAGCGGATGTCATCGGATTCAGGTACACCGAATCGCTGGACTTGAGCAGCGAAGCGGTCACACCGCTCGTGGAGGACTCCCACAGCAGCGTCAGCGGACGGCAGAAAGGCGCAACGATCGGCAGGGACGTATTGGAAAGTCCCGCAGCATAGGTGGTATCATCAATATGCGCTGTCGGTGCTGCCGCCGGGACACCTATCGCCATACCCTGCTGGTTCATCTGGAGCGTCACCTGCTGTGCGGCATCGGTATCGCTCTCGACCAGAGAACTGTTGCCGACCTGAATGCCCCAGCTCTCCAAAAATTCCTCCAGGTTCGGTGTCGCAGACTGTGTGACATCCGCAAAATAGATCAGGTGACGGTCATACGAACCGTCATTGTGCAAAAATGCCGAGAGCTTTTCGATGGCACTGTCGGTCACATCGTTGACCGGTGCCGGCAGGATCAGCACATCATACACTGCCGGATCGAGCTGATCGGTGTACAGATCCAGCGTTTCCACATCATAGCCGTTCTTTGTCAGCGCATTGGACAGTGCCATCATGGAGAAATAGTGATACTCCACATTGTACAGCCGTTCGCCGTTTCCAAAAGCGATAACGCCCACCTTCATCGGATCGGCATCCGTCACATACATCAGTGCCGAAGTCAGATTCTGCTCTCCGGAGAAGCCGGTGATGTAATCATCCGCCGAACCGACACCGGTATTGTAGTAATAGTAGTACTTCTGCTGATCAATGGTAAACAGCGAGTTGATGTTCACCACCCGCAGCTTGGAGGGATCCTTGGCATCCGATACGACGATATCGCCCGTCTGGAGCGTGCCGCTGTAGTACTCCTGATAGGAGTTGACCACATCCGGATTAGAGGACGGATCCACATAGCTCAGGTGGATCTTATCCGTATACTGCGTGTACCGTTCCAGCACCTCGGAGACCATCTTCATCGAGGCACCGCTGGTCTGGAAACTGCTCTCCGGCATGAGGACAGTGAAATTGACCTCCTTGTCGAGCGTGTTCAGGAAATCGATGCTCTCCTGCGAGATCTCATATACCCCGTTCTCGGTCAGGTCGAGCTTGACCGGATATTTCTTCATCAGCCCGCTGACAAGCAGATTCACCACGACCACGATCGCCACGACCACGCAGGTGATGGCAGTCGCAATGCTGCCGTAGCGCAGCTTCTTGCGGACAGCGGGATCCATTTTCTTCCGCTTGGGTGTTTCTTCAGGCGCAGCAGATGTGGTGCTTTCCGCAGCCGTTTCCTCTGCTGCCTGTGTATCCTTTATTTCTTCGTCCATGTTCTGCCGCCCCCTTTCAGCTCCAGCGTCTCTTCTCAAACACTCTCACAGTGAAGAAGTTGAACAGCACCGCCGTGCTGAGATAAAACAGCACACTGGAAAGGTTGAAGATCCCGCAGGTAAATTCATAATATCTCGTGTAAAATGACAGATCATACAGCACGCTCTGGATCCACGGCACCTTGATGGAAGATGCCAGCAGGTCGATCAGGAAGAACATCAGCAAAAAGACGATGCCGCCGACCGCTGCGACGATCTGATTTTCCGTCAGCGACGATACAAACAGCCCCACTGCAATGAATGCAGCACCCACCAGTACCATCGCCAGCAGATTGGAGAGCAGCGTCATCCATGCCACCGTGCCGAACAGACTGAGCAGAAAGCCATACAGAAGGCAGATGCACACTGCGATCAGGAAGATCGTCAGTGCGGCAAAATACTTGCCCAGCACAATGCTTGTCAGCGAGACCGGTGCCGTGAGCAGTCCCTGCTCCGTCCGCTGCTTCTTTTCCTCACTGAACAGCCGCATCGTCAGCACCGGGATCAGCAGGATGCTGATCACGAACATCACCGTAAAGACCATCGACAGACTTGCCGAGCCGCTCATGAGATTGTAGAGTGTGAAGAAAAATCCCGTCACAATAAAGAAGACTGCCAGAAAGACATATGCGATGCTCGATGTGAAAAATGCACCGATCTCTCTGCGATAGATCGCACCCATTATGCGGCACCTCCCTTCTTCAGATCCACCTGCTCGCCCATCGTGATCTTCAGGAAGATATCCTCAAGGGTCATTTCCATCGTCCTGAGCAGCAGGATGTTCCACTCGTGTTCTCTTGCAATGCGGTTGATGTCCCGGCGAATATCCTTGCCCGGTTCCGCTTCCACTTCAAATTCCCAGATGCCCGGCTCCCGCTCCATGTCCGCACGGACATACCGGATACCGTCAAGGGCACGGATCGCCTGCAGGATCTCCGCCTTTTCGCCCTCGATGCGGGCAATGACACGGTGATCGGTCGTGACCTGCTCGGACAGATGGGATGCGGTATCATCCGCTGCCACCACGCCATGGTTGATGATGATGACACGGTCGCAGACCGCCTGGATCTCCGAGAGGATATGAGAGCTGAGGATGACCGTATGGTTCTTCCCCAGACGCTTGATGAGGGTACGGATCTCGACCATCTGCTTCGGGTCGAGCCCGACTGTCGGTTCATCTAAGATCAGCACCGGCGGGTTGCCGATGAGTG